>NZ_JBHTVE010000001.1:0-58633 GCF_042793175.1 Streptomyces sp. NPDC056580
AGGAAGATCTTGGTCGATCCCCTGGATAGCAGAGGCCCGTCTCACGTCGCGGTCGTGCTTGACAACGTCAACTGAGCCTTAACTTCGTGGCATTGGATGATCGACGCGGTCCGCTATCTCGTCGACAACGGCATCAAGTGGCGGGCGATGCCCGCGGACTTTCCGCCCTGGCCGCGCGTCTACGCCTTCTTCGCCCGCTGGCGGGACACGGGACTGGTAACCGAGCTGCACGACCGGCTGCGGGAAGCCGTCCGCGCCGGTGAAGGCCGCAGCGCCGAGCCGAGCGCGGGGTCGTGGACTCGCAGTCGGTGAAGGCGGACGCCACCGTCACCTTCGGCTCACGGGGCTTCGACGCGGGCAAGAAGATCAACGGTCGCAAGCGGCACCTGCTCACCGACACGCTCGGACTTCTCCTGGCCGTGCTGGCCACACCGGCGTCCGTGACCGACCGAGACGGCGCCCGGTCCCTTCTGCCAGCGGCGGCCGGCCGCTTCCGGCAGCTGGCGCGGGTCTGGGCCGACGGCGGCTACACCGGCCACCTCACCGACTGGACCAGCCAGCATTTCGGGCTCGTCCTCGACATCGTCCGCCGCAGCGAGGACGTCCGCGGGTTCCATCCACTGCCCCGCCGCTGGGTCGTCGAACGGTCCTTCGCCTGGTTTCTGCGCAGCCGCCGCCTGGTCCGGGACTACGAACGACGCACCGACACGAGCGAAGCCGTCATCCGTTGGTCGATGATCGCCCTCATGAACCGCCGCCTGGCCGCACAGCCTCATCAGTGCGCTGTTCTGCCGGCAGGGTGAACCTCCCGGGCATTGTCTCCACCAGCCAGCCCCGTTCCACCAGCCTCTCAACCGTGCTCTCGCGCCCTCGACGCGTGAGGCCGAGGCACTGTCCCAGCCGAGCACCACGGCCGCCCGCCGGGCACCCAGCCCGTCACCCCCGGCCTCGGCCGCGGCTGCCATCACCGCCTGGTAGTCCACCGACAGGTCTTCGACCCGGCCGCGTTCTGGCGATGCGGCACCGCACGGCGCGGGCCCACCGGCTTCCTCGGCGACGGGCCAACGACCGTCTCGGCCGGCTGTTCCTCCTCGGCGAGCGCTTCCAGATACTGCTCGAGGCCGATCGTCCGAAGCCTGAGAACCTCCTCGGCATCCACCAAGTCCGCCCGCACCCGCTCCAGTTCGGCTTCGAGCTCCTCCACCCGCACGGCAGCAGCCTTCCACCGCGTCTCCAGGACCGCCCGCATCGACGGCATCCGCCACCCCCACGCCGACTCGATCAGCAACGAGTCGAGACTCCCGCCACAGCCGCAATCTCATGCCTGACCAGCCGAATCCACACACGACATTCGGAAAGCGAACGACCTCTGAGAGACCAACTACGAGCTGGCGTAACGGCATAGCTGAGGAAGCCGAGGAGCTTGCCGCCGGCACCCTGGATCCCGAGTGCGCCTGCATGGCGGGGCTGTTCCCCGAGGAACTTCTGACGGCAACTGACGAGGTCCTCGCCGCCTTCGAAACCGACGCGCGCGAGGAGCTGTGCGACTACATCGACCAGTCGCTCACCGAGTGCGGCGTTGACGGCGTCGCCCTGACAGCGCGCCACGGGTTGGGCCGGTACCAGCTCACGGACAAGTGGCGGAGGTGGTAGGCCCGCTCACCGACGCGGGCCGTCGAGTACCGCACCCACAAGCGCACCAGATCGCGCGGGAACAGCGGGGGACCACGGTGAAAGCCGCCGAGGCCGACGGAGCAGCCAACAGGCCTTTCCCAGATCAGCGCCCAAGCCGCCCTCAGATGATCGCAGTCTCTCAAGCTGAGGGCCCGTGGTTGTTCAGCCCGCTCACCGAGGTGTAGGGCTCGTTGCCGGTCGTTCCCCAGTGGGTGGACAGGGCCTCGACGAGGACGAGACCCCGGCCCGAGTGCGTGTCCGGGGAAGGCGACGGGAGGTCGCCGGGGGCCGGTGGGCGGCGGTCGGGGCGGGGGTCCGTGACCTCAATCCGCAGGGTGGGGGTCTCACCGCCCTCGGTCTACCCAAGCACTGGCCGATTGGTGACGCTTTCCCCCGACGTCCTCTGAGCAACCCGAGCTGACTGTGGGCGCGGGAGCAAGCTGACGGACCTCATGCAAGATCGCGGTTAATGCTGCCGAGCTTCACATCGAGTGGCTGACCGTCGTCGGCTGAGGCCCGGGCGAGCCGGAGCCGCGATCCGGGCCGGACTCCCGCAGTGCGTCCAGTAGTTGCCGCGTCGATGCGGCCCTCAGGTCCAGCAGGGCCTCGCGTTCCCGGGGCGCGGCCGGGACGCGCCACGCGGACTTGGCCGGGGGGCGTCGGCAGGCCCTGCGGCGGCGATGGCGGTCCGCATGCGGTGCCCCTCGCCCAAAGGCTGCGCCACATTCGAACAGCGGTAGGCCGGCACCTGCATGTCGAGGGCGGGTGCGGAGGCGACCGTGGCACGGGAGGCAGTCGACTGTTCCCCGATCAGCCGCAGCAGACCGGGGAACTCCAGAGTCTTTCCACGTCCGTTGTCCATCACCGTCCTCCGCCGACCTGGCCTGCGTTTTTCACAGCCGTCAGACGGTCCGGGGTTCACCTGAACGGCTCACATCGCCGAGGTCCCTCCGTCGCCTCCTCACCGGGCAGGTGTGCGGCATCACCGATCGCCCCGTTTGCGGCCGTGCCAACGCCCACTTAGCTTCAAGTCGTCCGATTATCCTGAAAATGCCGATCAAGAGGTATGTCGGCATTTTCCTTCATGCTCGGAAGGAGCATTCATGTCGGTGATGACCGGTACTCCACCCCTGCAGCAGTTCGGTCCGCAGCCCAGCGGTCCGCAGCTCGGCGGTCCGCAGCCGGGTGGGGCCCCGATCGCTCAGGTGGTCCTGCAGGCCATCCAGCAGGCGTGTCAGCAGACGGCCCACCAGGCGGCGCAGCAGGTCCAGCAGACGTTCCAGCAGATCCAGCAGATCCAGCAGCAGCTGCCGCCGGGCATGGCTCCGCAGGCGCACCCGTACCTGGCCGTGGCGCTGCACCGCGCGCTGCACTCGGGCATCCGCCACGCGGTGGAGCAGTCTGTGCAGCAGGCGCTGCCCATCGCGGTCGCGTCGCTGCTCCAGCGCGGCCCGCAGGGTCCGCAGGGCGGCCCGCAGGGTGCGCAGCCGGGCATGCCGGGCATGCCGGGTCAGCAGCCGTGGGGCGGTGGGTTCGGCCAGCAGTTCCCGCAGCCTGGCTACGGTTTCGGCCAGATGGGTCAGTTCGGTATCGGCTGACCTCCAGGGCAGCGTGTCGCGGTGCGTCCGGAGCGGTTCCGGGCGCACCGCGTCACCGTGGCGGCGCTTCCCCGCGGAAACGCCGACTGCCCCGTCACCCGGACCAGGAGCACCAGTTACGACGTAGGCGTGGTGAAGGTGGACGTGATGGTCAAGGAAAGGCCCGGAAACAACCGCGCGAGCGGGCCCGGGGGCGGCGCGGGGGCCAGCGGACCCGGACCCGAGGGCAAGGAGAAGCAGTCGTGCACGAAAGGCGCACAGCCACCGTTCCGGGTGCAGCCGCGCCGTGAGCGGTACATGGTGGCACCGCTGCCGCAGCACCTGCTCCCACCGGGAGTGCCCGAACTCGGCATGGACGCGGTGTGTGAGCAGATGGAAAGGATGCCCGAGGTCACCGTGACCCGCAGACTCCGGCCGTCGGACAAGCTGAGATCGGCCGGGCTGCCCTCCGTGTGCCCGGACATCGTGGTCGTCGAGGCCCCCGAGGCCCAGCTGCCGGCGATGCGGACGCTGCACGTGCACATCGAGCCGGACCTGCCGCTGTCCGTGGGCGGACCGGCCGCCGCGCCGGCCGCGGGGATGCCCCTGCGGGACCCGGGACTGGTCACGCCGCTCGAACAGCCCGTGGAGATCGGCTTGCGGGTCTGCGGCCCGCGGGGAGAGCCGCTGGCCGGCGCCGGAGTGTTCCTGATCGGGTCGTCGTGGCCGGCCCAGGGCCTGACCGGGGACGACGGGACGGTCACCGTCACGCTGTCGACGGAGACCGTGGAATCCGTCCAGTCCCTGTACGTGCGGCCCGCGGGCGGCTACGTCGACCGCTGGATCAACCGTCCGCAACTGTCGGCGACCGAGGAGAACCTGGTCACCCTCACACCGCTGGCCAAGGTGTACCCGGGGCTGGAGGAGCGACAGCAGTACGGCTGGGGCCAGCAGGCCATGCGGCTGGACCGGCTGCCCCCCACGTTCCGCGCCTTCGGAGTCAGGATCGCGGTGATCGGTACGGGCGTCGCCGCCGAGCATCCCGATCTGCGGCAGCACGTACGCAGCGGGATCGATCTCGTCCGTGGCACCCAAGAGGGCTGGGCCCACGACACCGTCGGCACCGGAACCCACACGGCGGGCATCATCGCGGCGGCGGACACCGGCAAGGGCATCATCGGCACGGCGGTCGACGCTGAGATCGAGGTCTGCCAGGTGCTGCCCGACGGCCGCTTCAGCGACCTGATCGCAGCCCTCGACCACTGCATCGAGCGGGAGGTCGACATCGCGCACATCGCGGTGGCGACGCCGTACCCGTCGGCGCTGGTGGCACACAAACTGGCCGACGCCAACACGGCGGGCATCGCCTGCGTCGCCCCGGCGGGAGACTCGGGCGGGCCGGTGTGCTTCCCCGGCTCGCTGCCCACCGTGTTCACCGTGGGTGCGCTAGGCCTCTTCGGGTCCTTCCCGGCGGACACCTCCCAGGCGACCCACATGGGCCCGCAGCTGACCCCGGAAGGCCTGTTCGCCGCGCCGTTCAGTTGCTACGGCCCCGGGGTCGACGCGGCCGCGCCCGGCGTGGCGGTCCTCTCGTGCTCACCGCGAGGCGGATACACGGCTCTCGACGGCACCGGCACGGCCTCGGCCCACGTCGCCGGTCTCGCCGCCCTGGTCCTCGCTCACCACGAGGACTTCCGCGGCCAGCTCCTGCCCCGCGGACCCGGCCGGGTGCAGCACCTGTTCGAGATCATCGCTGCGAGCTGCCGCCCGCTGGCCGCCCCGGGCACCATGGAGGCGGCACGTGTCGGACGCGGCCTGCCCGACGCCATCACCGCCCTCGGTCTGACGCACGGGGTGCAGCCCGCTCCCGCCCTGTCCTCTTACGCCTCCTCCCTGGCCGGTTAGCTCCGCAGCGAGGCCGTCGCACGGCACCCACCACCGACGGGGCGGGTGCCGTTCGGCTTGCCGTCCGTACTCCTGGGGGTGGACGGCGGTGGCGGTCAGTAGTCGAGGGTCGGGTACCAGTCGCCACGGCCCTGCGGCGTGAGGTCGAGGAGGTGCCAGACCGGGGCCAGAAGGTCGATGCCGCGCTCGGCGACGTCGTCGGCCATCCAGGGATGGGTGGAGTAGAAGTGGTGGATCCCGCCGTCGCGTCACGGGTGCGGACGGAGACCGTGGAGTACTGTGCGCCGTCCCCGTCCTCGCTGCCCAAGTCGGACTTGAACGTGGCGTCACCGCAGCTCAGCAAGCGCAGTCGGTTCCAGCCGCGGTCGCGGGCGTGCTGCCGCAGAGCGTGAGCCACGCCGACGTGGCGATGGTCTCGTTCACCGGATCGACCCGGCAGGCCGGCGGGTGGCGGCGCTGGCGGCGGAGACCGTCAAGGAGGTGGCGCTGGAACTCGGCGGCAAGTCTCCCTCGCGGCTGGCATCGCCGAGGGCGCCACCCTGCTCACCGGCGGTCCCGACACGCCGCAGGACGGGCCCGGCTACTTCGTCGCTCCTACCGTCTTCACCGACGTCACCAACGACATGACCATCGCCCGCGAGGAGATCTTCGGCCCCGTCCTGTCGATCCTGCCCTACGACACCGAGGAGGAGGCCGTGGCCATCGCCAACGACACGCCCTACGGCCTCGCCGGCGCCGTGTGGTCGGGCGATCCCGAACGGGCGCGCTGGGTTGCCGGCCGGATCCGGGCCGGGATGGTCGACGTGCACGGTGGCGCATTCAACCCCCTTGCCCCGTTCGGGGGTTACAAGCAGTCTGGCGTGGACCGGGAGGCCGGGCGCCTGGGCTTCGAGGAGTTCCTGGAGACCAAGGCCATCCAGTACTGACCGCGTGGCCGGCCGCCGAGAGAGAGGGCACACCATGTACGACTACATCATCGTGGGTGCGGGATCCGCGGGCTGTGTGCTCGCCGCCCGGCTCAGCGAGGACCCCGACGTACGCGTCCTGCTCCTGGAGGCCGGCCCGGCCGACGACGCCCAGGAGATCCACGTTCCGGCCGCGTTCTCGAAGCTGTTCCGGACCAAGTACGACTGGGACTACCTCAGCGAACCCGAGCCCGGCCTCGAGGGCCGACGGCGCTATCTGCCGCGCGGCCGCATGCTCGGCGGCTCCTCTTCGATGAACGCCATGATCTACATCCGCGGCCACCGCCGCGACTACGACTCATGGGCCGCCGTCGGCGCCAAGGGCTGGGGCTGGAACGACGTACTGCCGTACTTCCTGCGGTCGGAGGACCACCACGGCGGCGCCTCCGAATGGCACGGCGCCGGCGGCCCGCTCCCGGTCAACCCCGGGCGCTCCCGCAACCCCCTCATCGACGCTTTCCTGGGAGCGGCTCAGCAGGCGGGGCATCCGGTCAATCCCGACTTCAACGGCCCTGAGCAGGACGGCGTCGGGTATTACGAGCTCACCCAGCGCGGCGGCCTGCGGTGCAGCACGGCCGACGCCTACCTGCGGCCCGCCGTCGAACGGCCCAACCTGTCCGTGCTCACCGGGGTGCAGTGCACCCGCGTCCTCCTCAACGGGGAACGGGCCGTCGGTGTCGAGGTGGACCGGGACGGGGCGACGCAGGAACTTCGGTGCGAACGGGAGGTCGTCCTCTCAGCGGGCGCCTACAACTCACCCCAACTGCTCATGCTCTCGGGCATCGGCATCGCCGACGAGCTCGCGGCCCTCGGCATCACCCCCAAGGTGAACCTGCCGGTCGGTGAGAATCTCCAGGACCACCCGCATCTGGCCGTCGTCCATCTCACCGACACCGAATCCCTGCTCACCGCTGAGACCTCCGAGAACCTCCGGCTGCTGGAAGCCGAAGGCCGCGGGCCCCTCACCTCGAACGTCGGTGAGGGCGGCGGGTTCTTCCGCACCACCGGCGGTCTCGACGCCCCGGACGTGCAGATCCACGCGGTACCGGCCATGTTCCACCAGGAGGGGCTGGGAGCCGCCACCGACCACGCCTTCCACATCGGCGCGGTGCTGCTCACACCCACCAGCCGCGGAAAGGTTACGCTCCGCTCGACGCTGCCCAGCGCCAAGCCGCGCGTCCTGCACAACTACCTGTCCACCGCGGAAGACCGGGCCACAGCGATCCGGGCGCTGCGGCTGGTACTGGACATCGTCGGACAGCCCGCACTGCGCCTCCACCGCCGGTCGGATTTCCTGACGCCGCCGTCCGACAGCGACGCCGACCTACTGGCTTACGCGCGGCGCGAGCTGCAGACCCTGTACCACCCGACGAGCACCTGCGCGATCGGCCTGGTGGTCGACCACGAGTTGCGCGTGCACGGTGTGGCGGGGCTACGGGTGGTCGATGCCTCGGTCATGCCGACCGTGGTCAGGGGCAACACCAACGCACCGACGATCATGATCGCGGAACGGGCTGCGGACCTCATCCGTGACACAGTGTCCGCCGACGTCTGAGGCGGGCGGATTGTCGACGTGGGCGGAGTGTCGCCACAACTACGTCGTGTGGTTGCTCCGCCAGTGGCCCGGCCGGTTTCGGGCCACTGGCACGTCGTGGTGGGACAGTCGGCGCGGTGGTCCCGCCGACCTCGCTGCGGGAGCCCGAATGACTCACCCCCAGCGGCGTGGACGACGGCCTGCGCAGGTTGGTCGACGTGCTGCTGCCCGGGATCGACCGTTTCGCCGACCTGCTCACGGACCGGATCACGGAAGGGGAGGACGCCTATGGCGACCACGGCCACGTGACGCACGACCAGCTGCGCACTTCCTGCGCGGACAACCTGCACTCCATGATCACCCAGCTGGGCCGGGACGCTCTTGCCCTGCGTGTGGCGCACGACACCGGCCGTTTCAAGGCCGAGCACGGGGTGCCGCTGTCCGCGGTGACACACGCCTACCGGGTCGCCGGACGGTTCATGCGGGAGTGCATCCTGCACGAGGCGGGGGGACACCGTCACCAAGGAGATGCCGCACGTCGCCGCCGCGGTCTGGTCGGTCAGTGACACCTTTACCGACGCGGTGGCCGTGGCCTACCGCGAGACCATGTCCGAAAGAGCCCACCGTGACCGGCAGGTCAAGAGCCTGCTGCTGGCCGCGCTGCTCGACGGCAGGCTGGATGAGGGCACCCACCTGTGGGAGTGCGCCGACGCGCTGCTGCTGCCGCAGCGGGGAGTCTTCGCCGTGGTCAGCGCCGAGACCGCCGCCGTGGGCCGTCCGGCGGACGAGGACGTCCTGCACGACGTGGAGGGCGCACTGCGAGCCCTCGGTGTCTGGTCGGTCTGGCGCCAGGAGGGCGACGCGCAGGTGGGACTGCTCTCGCTCCGGTCGCGCGGGCGCCGCCTCCGCACCGCCCGCCTACGCGCTCCGCGGCCGTCGCGTGGTCGTCTTCCTGGTGGTCGTCCCCTTCGCCGCGGCCTTCTTGGCCGGCTGCTTCCCGGCCGGCTGCTTCTTGGCGGCCGGCGCCTTCTTCGGCTTCGGCAGCGCGTGCACCTCGGCGGGCCCGGTGTCCTCGCCGCGGGAGGCCTTCGCCTTCTGCACCGACTCGCTCAGCGCCGCCATCAGGTCGAGCACCTGGGCCGGCGCCTCCGGCTCCGGCGCCTCCGGCAGCGGCTTCTCCTCCCGTTTGGCCTCGATGATCTGCGCCATGGCCTCGGTGTAGCGGTCCTGGAACTCCTCACCCTCGAGGTCCTCGCGGGCCATCGTCTCCATGAGGGCGAGCGCGCCCTCGATCTCCTCGTCCGAAACCTCCACCGGCGGCGGCAGCAGCTCCTCGGGCGAGCGGATCTCGTCGGGCCAGCGCATGGCGTGGAGCACCAGGACGTCGCCCTTCACCCGAAGCAGACCGAGCCGCTCACGACCCGACCAGGCGTACTTCGCGACCGCCACCTTCGACGAGCGGCCGAGCGCCTGGACGAGCAGCTTGTACGGCTTGGCCGCCACTTTCCCGGCCGGCTGGAGGTAGTAGCCCTCGCCGATCCGGATCGGGTCGATGGAGGCGAGCGGCACGAACGCGTCGATCTCGATCGCCTTCGCCGTCGGCAGCGGAAGATTGCGCAGATCCTCCTCGGTGATGGGGATGACCTGCGTCTTGGTCAGCTCGTAACCCTTGCCGATCTCGTCCTGGGAGACCTCACGGTCCTCCAGCTCGCAGATCTTGCGGTAGCGGACCCGCCCCATGTCCGTGGTGTGGAACTGGTGGAACCGGATCGAGTGGTCCTCCGTCGCGCTGACCACGTTGATCGGCACGGTGACCAGGCCGAACGAGATGGCACCGGACCAGATGGTTCGGGGCATGCCACACCTCCGCAGTAGCCCCGAGCACCATCAGCCTAGGGACGCCGCGTACGGCCCGCACCCCTCCGGGTCCGGACCGGTGACGTTCCCACCGGTGTGTGGGCGGGCGATGAGGCCGTGGAGGAGCGAAGCTGAGAGCGTGAGCATCAAAAGTGAGCCTCCGGTGAGTGCTGAACAGATCAATGCGGCGTTGATCGCTCTGGGAGCCGAACCGACGGTGGAGCCGGGAGCGCGGCCCGAGGAGCCGCAGGGCAACGCTCGTCTGCGGCTGCTGGGCAGTCTGCTGGCCAAGGCGGAGGTCGAGATCACGGCCGCGACGCGGCTGTCCGAGGAGGGCGAGATCGAGGACGTCCTCGACACCATGCTCGGCTGGACGGACCAGTTGCGCCATGATCCCGGCCTCGCGGTCAACGTGCTGACGAACAGACTGCAGCGCACGGCCATCCAGGTCTCGGAGTCCGACACGGACGAACCCCCTCCGGGCCGCGAGGCGTCCTTCGCGGCCGCGATGACGGCGTTGTACACCCTCAGCGCCCAGCTCCACGCCGACCGGGGTGACGTCGAGGGCACCCGGCGGGCCCTGAGCGGGGCGGAGGAAGCCCTGATCGACACCATGCAGGGCATGCACGACCTGCGGGTCGCCATCGGCGACTCGGACACGGAGGACGAGGGTCCGCAGGAGTGACGCCGGGGCCGCGGAGCCGTCACCGGCACCGGCACCACTTTGCCGCTCCGGCAGCGCTCCGCTTCCCACTGGCGTTCCCCCGGGCGTTCCCCTGGCAGCTCAGCGCCGGGCCAGCGCCAGCACGCTCAGCCCGAACATCAGGACGCCCAGGGGAAGGTGGACCGACGGTACGTGGGCGATGCCGAGCACGACCTGGACCGAGGCGAGTACGAGGAACCCCGTCGCGCGCCGGACCGGGCGGAGCGAGTCGCCGCCCGGCTTCCACGCCAGCACCGCCGCGAGCAGGTAAAGCATCGACGCCCCGTACATCACGCGGGCTCCGCGCTGCGCGTTCGCCGTCGTCGTCATCTCGGTGGCCATGACACGGTCCCCTTTTCCGCCCTCGGGCAGCAGATCGACAAGGTCTCACCGGTCCGACGACGCGGGCCCGCGAAAGGTAAGGCGAGGGGCGGCCGGAGGCATGGGGACTGTCGGGACCGGCACGGACGGCATAGCGGGCGAGCGGGGCCAACTGCTCAATGTCGCCTACCGGTTGCTCGGTTCGGTGACCGAGGCCGAGGACGCCTGCACACGCTGGTACGGGCTGCCGCGGAGCCGGCGGGAGGAGATCCTGTCCCCCGGCGCCTGGCTGACGACGGTCACCAGCCGCATCTGCCTCGACCTGCTCGGCCCGGCCCGGGCCCGCCGGGAACGCTACGTCGGTGCGTGGCTGCCCGAGCCGCTGCCCGACCGTGCCGGGAAGGACGAGGGCGGCGCCGGTTCCCCGGTCCCGGCGGACCCGGCCGACCGCTGCGCCCGGTCGAGGGCGGCGCCCGCATCGCCCAGTACATGGCCGCCATCGCCGACCGGGCTCCGGCGCTCGAGCTCCTGGAGCGGTCGGTCAACGGCACGCCCGGCCTGGTGGCCCGGCGCGCCGGGGTCGTCCTGACCGTGGCCTCCTTCGAGGTCTCCGACGGGCGCGTCAACCGGATCTGGGCGGTCCGCAACCCGCGGAAGCTGGGGCCCTGGGCGCGGGAGGACTAGGGCCTGTTGCGAAGGGGACAGGGCCTGCGGGCCCGCCCACGGTCCCCGACTACCGTGCCCCGGCGGCCTCGTGGCCTCAGGTGCCGGGGCCGGCGAGTTCCAGGACGCGCCGCGGCTGGGCCTGCAGGCCGGACAGTTCCAGCGCTCCGCCCTGTGCCTCGCTGTGCCGGTGCAGGCTCTGCAGCAGGGCCAGGCCGCTGGCGTCCATGAACGACACGCCCGCCATGTCCAGGCAGAGGGTGCGGTCACGGATGCTCACCGCGTCGGTGGCCTGGGTGATCCGCGGGCAGGTGTCGAAGTCCAGTTCGCCCGCGACAGTGATCACGACGCGGTTGTGCTGGCTGCTGACGCGTACGTCGAATGACGGCATGGTGGAACCACCGTTCGGGATCGAAGCCCATCACGGTCGGCTCCCACTATCGGAAGTAGGCCGTCAAGCGCGCGGCAGGGGCCGCTCACAGCCGAGCGAGACCACCCGCACCGTCCATCGGCCACACCTGCACGGTCACCGCACGGTGGCGCGGGGTCTCCCACCAGACCAGGCTGGTTCTCCCTGCAGGGTGTCACACCCACGTCCGCTCCGACAGGCGCCGGGCGCGGCGGCGGCCGTCCCCCTCCGTGCGGGACCGCCTCCCGGCCGAGGGCGGGTTCTCCCGACCGGCCTCGGACAAGCGCCTTGAACAAGGAGAGAAGAGAGGACGTTTGTTCGGGCCGAGACGGTGCACACGATGAACTGACACAGTCTTTACACGACGAAGCGGAGACACACATGGGCATCATCGCGTGGATCATCATCGGCCTGCTCGCCGGCGCCATCGCCAAGGCGCTCATGCCGGGCAAGGACCCGGGCGGCATCATCGTCACCATGCTCATCGGCATCGCCGGTGGTCTGCTCGGGGGCTGGCTCGGCAAGGTGATTTTCAAGGTGGACTCGATCGACGGCTTCTTCGACCTCTCCACGTGGATCGCGGCGATCGTCGGCTCCCTCATCCTGCTGGTGCTGTACCGCCTCGTCACCGGCAACCGGCGCTCGCACCGCCACGCGTGACGCCGCACGGCCGCCATATGACGCGATCGGCTCCCTCCCGTGAACGGAGGGAGCCGATCGCGTCATATGGCGGCGAAGACCCGCGGCAGGTCACAGTGCCGCGGTGGTCCCCTCCCCGGATCCGCTCCCCGCGAGCCACTCGGCCCAGCCCAGGTTGAAGTCGGCGTATCCGTTGTCGGCCGGGGCCTTGGCACGGGACGAGCCGGTGATGGTGACGGGGTCGCCCTGCTTGACCTGGCCGTAGAACCACTTGGCGTCCGACATGGACAGGTGGACGCAGCCGTGCGAGCCGCGGGCGCTGCCGCTGCCCGGGTTGGGGTCACCGGTCGAGTAGTGCACGTAGGTGCCGGACTGGGTGAGGTGGACGTCCCAGGGCAGGGTCAGGTCGTAGTAGTCGGAGCTGCCCTTGTCGCAGCTGATGCCGACGCTGCAGGAGGTCATGTGGACCTTCTCCTGCTTGTCGATGACGGCCATCGTGCCGTTCCACGTCGGGTACTGGGGACTGCCCGCGTTGATCGCCAGGGTGCGCACGAGCTTGCCGTTCCTGGTCACCTTCATGGTGTGACCGGTCACCGAGACATCCGCGCGCACGTCGTCGCCGACCGTGAAGCTGTGCGTGTAACCGTGCACGCCGTAGCGGCCGTTGCCGTTGCTCACGCCCTGCATGTCGGCCTCGATCTTCACCTTCGTACCGGCGGGCCAGTACGTCTTCGGACGCCAGTCGGCACGCTTGTCGCCGAACCAGTGCCAGGCGCCGGCCACCGGCTGCGAGGCGCTCACCTTCATGTGCTTCTCCACGGTGGCCCGTGCCTTCTGGGCCACCGGGTCGGTGAAGACCACCGAGATCGGCATGGCGACGCCGACCGTGGTCCCCGTCTGCGGGGTGATGGTCTCCAGCAGCATCGGCGGCCCCTTGGGCTTCGTCGGCGACGGCGAGGCGCCGGCGCCGTGCCTGCCGGGCGCCTTCGCGTCGTCCCCGCCCGCCTTGTCGTCGCCGGTGCCTCCGCAGGCGCTCACTGCGAACAGCATCGCGCCCGTCACGACTGCGATCCCTATGCCGCCCTTGCCCCGTCCCACGAACTGCCCCACTTTCTCGTCATCCGGCCATGGCAGGCCCAACGCCCTGTCAGACAGCGAGGGCGCGGGCCACAGTTGCGTGTATCGCGTAAAGCGTGTTCCAAAACTCCGAGCACGACGGCACGGACACGAGCGGGACGCGCCGGACGGGCTGGGCCGGTCGGGGAGCCCGGTCAGCGGACGACGTCGAACACGTTCTTCTGCAGGCCGTTGGCGTAGGCCTCGTGCTCCACCAGCTTCAGCTTCTGGGCGTCCTTGTCCGTGTCGCTGAACAGCCGCTTGCCGGCGCCGAGCAGGAGCGGGAAGACCAGCAGGTGGTACCGGTCGATCAGGCCGGCGTCGGAGAGGGACCGGTTCAGGGAGGCGCTGCCGTGGACGATGATCGGGCCGCCCTCGGTCTCCTTCAGCGCGGCGACCTCGTCGAGCGAGCGCAGGATCGTGGTCTCGCCCCAGTTCGGCACGAGGTCGTCCTCGGTGAGGGTGGTGGAGACGACGAACTTCGGCATGACCTTGTAGTCGGCGAAGTCCGCCATGTCCGGCCACACGGGGCTGAACGCCTCGTAGCTCGACCGGCCCATCAGCATCGCGGTGGCTTCCTTCTGTTCCCGCCCCTTGATCTCGAAGGCTTCCGGGAGGAACTCGACGTGCTTGAAGGTCCAGCCGGAGTTCCGGTAACCGGGCTCGCCGCCCGGGGCCTCCACGACGCCGTCGAGCGAGATGAAGGCGGTGCTGATCAGAGTGCGCATCCTGGGTCCTCGGTGTGTTGTGTCCGGGTTCTGACGGGCGGTCCGTGCAGGCCGCGGCCGCGCTCGCGGCCGAGACGCACCAACCAGGATGTACGACCGCCGGCCGGGCGAGAACTCATCGGCCGCCGCCCCACTCGTACGACGGAACGGGCGGCCGGCGCTCGGCACCGCCCTGCGCGGGGCGCCGGCCGGCGTGATCGCGCGGCCCCGGGGCAGGCGCCTCCGTAACCGACCCTGGGAGGTTGCGTGTTCGAAGGCTTCGAGACGACGCGCTGCGAGGGCGACGGCGCACGACTGCGCGTGCGATACGGCGGCGAGGGCCCTGGGGTGCTGCTCCTGCACGGGCACCCGCGCACGCACGCCACCTGGCACCGGGTCGCCCCGCTGCTCGCTTCGGCCGGCTACACCGTCGTCTGCCCCGACCTGCGCGGCTACGGCCAGTCCGACAAGCCGGTGACCGACCCGGAGCACCGCCCCTACGCCAAGCGCGCCATGGCCGGCGACTGCCTCGCCGTCATGCGCCGGCTCGGGCATGAGCGGTTCGCGGTGGTGGGACACGACCGGGGCGCGTACGTGGCCACGCGCCTGGCCCTGGACCACCCCGAGGCCGTGTCCGCCCTCAGCGTGCTGGACGCCGTCCCCATCGGAGAGGCGCTCGCGCGCTGTGACGCCGGGTTCGCGGCGAGCTGGTGGCACTGGTTCTTCCTCGGGCAGACGGACAAGCCCGCGGAACGCGTCATCAACGCCGACCCCGACGCCTGGTACAGGGCCGGTCCCGAGCAGATGGGCGCGGAGGCGTACGAGGACTTCCGGCGGGCGATCCACGACCCGGCCACCGTGCACGCCATGTGCGAGGACTACCGCGCCGGTCTCGGGGTCGACCGGGAGCACGACGACGCCGACCGGCGGGCCGGCCGGCGCATCGGCTGCCCACTGCAGGTGTTGTGGGCCACCCATGACGACATGGCCGACCTCTACGGCGACGTGCTCGGCGTCTGGCGCGACTGGGCGGGCGACCGGCTGGTGGGCGGACCGGTCGATTCCGGACACCACATCGCCGAGGACGCTCCCGAAGCGCTCGTCACCGAGTTGCGCACGTTCTGGGAAGGGGCTCCGGGCGCGGCCGGCCACGAGTGACACGGGGCGTCGTCGGCGGCGTGCGACGGCGTGCGACGGCGTGCGACGGCGCTGGTGCATACCGTGATCGTTCGGGGGCACACGAGTCACGGATGTCGCGGGCCCCGGGTGACGGCCCGTCTTCGAGAGAGGTTGTCGTTGTGCTGCTGCCTGCGGAGAAGGAACTGCGTTCGGTGCTGGCTCGATTCGCCGAGACCCGCTTCCGCCATGACCTGCAGCCCACCGGCCGCTCGAGCAGAGAACTGGAGGACACCTCCTACACGCTCTGCGTCATGACCGGCACCCAGTCGGTCGACGAGGCCCTCGCCGCCGCCGACGCCCTCCTGGAACAGCTCAGCGCGGACCGGCGTACGGCCACCAGGACGTTCCAGTCCCTGGCCGCCTGAGCCGACGGCCCGTTCGACGCGCACGCGGGCGCGGGGCGGCCGGCCCCGCGCCCGCGGCGCACGCACCGGACGACGCATCATGGAGGTATGCGAACGCGACCCGTGCTGGTGTACGACGGCGACTGCGGCTTCTGCACGGCCTGCGTGAACCTCGTGCGACGGTGGCTCAGACCCCCTTGCGACATCACGGCCCGCCAGTGGGCCGAACTGGAGGCGCTGGGCGTCTCCGAGGAGCGGGCCCGGTACGAGGCGCTGTGGGTCACGCCCGACGGAGCGGTGTACGGCGGCGCGCAGGCGGTGGCGAAACTGCTGTCGAGCGCACGCGGCGGCTGGGCCGTCGCCGGAGCGGTGCTGCAGCTCGCGCCGGTACGCCTGCTCGCCCACGGCGTCTACCGCGCCGTCGCCCGCAACCGCCACCGGCTGCCGGGCAGTTCGGCGGCCTGTTCCGTCCCCGCCGGCCGGACGCCGGGAAAGGAGTGACGGGAGTCCCGCCGGCAGCCCCCGGCTTCCGGCGCGGCCCTCGGCCGGCGCCGGGGCTTGTGGTGCGCCGTGACGTCTGATTGGGTACCAGCGCCGCCGGCGCGTCGGGCGCGACCGGCGAGTGGGAAGTGGAGCTGGCGACGTGAGCACGAAGGTACGGCAGGACGGCTCGTGGGAGCTGCCCGAGGGGCTGGCGCAGGCGATCCGCGGCACCGCCGGGGAGATAGCCGCGCTGGTGCGGAGCGCGGGCGACACGGCACTGGCCGTGCCGGGGTCGGAGTGGACCGTCGGCGAGGTCGCCGCGCACCTCGCCGTGGCGAACGAGCTGATGGCCGACCTGGCCGCCGGGCGGGAGCGTCCCTACGGCGACGGAACGCCGCGGAGTCTCGCCGCGGCGAACGCGGAGTCCCTCGCCGTCTTCACGGAACGCCGGGCGGAGCCGCTCGCGACGATGATCACGGATCAGGCCGATGCGTTCCTCGACGCGCTGTCGGGCACCGTGACCGACGGCCCGGCGCCGGTCACGCCCTTGGGCGTGATGAGCCGTTCCGTTCTCGCGTCGTACCTGCTCACACACATGCTCGGCCATGGGTACGACCTGGCTCGCGCGATGCGGCGGCCGCACATGGTCGACCCGGACCGGGTGAGCCTGTGCATGCCGTTCATGCTGTCGGTCATGCCGCGGGTGGCCGACCCCGCGGCCACGGCCCGGCTCAGGGCCCGTTACCGGATCCGGCTGCGCGGGGGTGCGGAGTTCGCGGTGTCGCTCGACGGCGGAGAGGTGCGGGTGACGCCCGGGCCGCCGGGGCGGCGCGCGGACTGCACCATCCTGCTCGGCCCCGTGGCGTTCCTGCTCATCGCCCTGGGCCGGCTCGATCCCTGGCGGGCGATCGCCCGGGGGCAGGTCCTCGCCTGGGGACCTCGCCCCTGGCTCGGCCCGCGTTTCCCGGCCCTGTTCACCGCACCATGAACCGGCACCGGCGACTCACCCGGCCGGCCTGCCGTGCCCGTAGGCGCCGGGAGGACCACCTGGACGCGCCATCGGTTCCGGGTGGTCCGGCGTGCGGCCGGGTTCTCAGTACGCCGAGTTGACGTTGTCGATGGAACCGTAGCGGTGCGCCGCGTAGTTGGCGGCCGCGGTGATGTTGGCGACCGGGTCGGTGACGCTGTTGGCGGTGCCGGGGACGTGGTAGGCGTTGAAGGTGGGGTCGATCACCTGCAGCAGGCCCTTGGACGGGGTCCCCTTCTGCGCGTTGACGTCCCAGTTGTTCTGCGCGTTGGGGTTGCCACCGGACTCGCGCATGATGTTGCGGTGCAGGCCTTCGTAGCTGCCGGGGATGCCCTTTTCCTTCATGATGGCCAGCGACTGCTTGATCCAGCCGTCGAGGTTCCCGGAAACGCTGCCGGTGGCGCTCTTGGGGGCGGTGCTGCCGTCGCGCGCGGGAGCGGTGACGGTGTGGGCTGCCTGCCGGGCCTCGGCGGCCTGCGCGGAAGCCGGCATCAGGGTGAGGGCCACGGTCGCGGCGCCAGTCGTGGCGATGCCGGTCAGTGCGAGGGTGCGCAGGCGGGCAAGGCGGCGGTTGGCGGTGATCGCGGTCATATGTGAGGGACTCCTGGGTGTCTGCGGGGAGCGCCGGCCGGGTGCCGGTCGCGCTGCAGGGCTCCGGGGCGGGACCCGTGCCGCACGAGGCGGCGGGCACACCCGGCGTTGGACGCCCGGTCGCCCCGCGGTCTGCGGGGCGGCAACGAGCAACATGTTTGGCAGGCCCATCCAAACCGCGCAAGAGTGTGACCTACTACCCAGGAGAGTAGAGATGTCGCAAAACGGACTTCTCGCCCCCTAATCGCGCCCTTTTCCGCGGACCGCCCCTACGAACCCGCTTAGGACGTGACATACCTCCTATGGGCTGCGTCACGCCCTTTCCCACGATTCACCCGCGTTTCCGCGCCCCGGGGCCGGCCCGCCGGGACCGGTCCCGAGCCGTTCACTGGCCGACTCTTCCGTCCACGCACTCGCGCAGCAGGTCGGCGTGGCCGCAGTGACGGGCGTACTCGTCGATCCTGTGCACCAGCAGTTCCCGCACGGCTATCCCGTCCTTCCCGACGCGCTCGCCCAGATCCGCGTACGCGGCGAGCGCGGCGTCGGTGGCGGCCTGCTCGCGTTCCAGATCGGCGAGGGCCGCGTCGACCACGGCCTGCTCCGCGACGGCTCCCAGGAAGTCGGCGTCCCGCGCCCCGTACAGCTTCGGCAGCGGGTCGCCGTCGCCGAGCCAGTTGCGCCAGTCCCTCTCCACCTCGGCGAGGTGCCGGAGCAGGCCGAGCAGCGACATCGTCGACGGTGGGACGGACCTGCGGGCCAGTTGTTCCGCGTCCAGCCCCTCGCACTTCATCCGCAGGGTCAGGCGGTAGTTCGCCAGGAAGTCGCCGAGCGTGGCCAGTTCGCCCTCCGGACTGTTCTCGTTGTTGCGCGGGTCGTCGTCCGGGTCCGACCACATGTCGGGGTAGACGGTTGCCTGGGTCCATCGCGCGGGTTGATCGCTCATGCGTGGCATGGTGGCCAACGGCCGCCCGGGGCCGCCACCGAGTTTCGGGTGAGCGTCGGGGTGGGCCGGCCGTGACCGGGGTGACGAGCCGGCCGGTTCGCGCGGCCCGGGGCCGCCGCGCTCCCGCCGGCCGCGCGTCAGCGCCGCATCAACGGCACGTCAGGGGGCCCTGCCAGTCTTGTCACGTGAACGGGCCGGGAACGCGCCGGGCCGGGAACGAGGAGAGGTGCCCGGAGTGGTTTATCGGGGACCAGCGAGCACGCTCATGGTCGGGCCCCTGCACGGGCCCACGCAGGTTCAAATCCTGCCCTCTCCGCCACACACGCGACCGGCCCCGGCACGGCGAGGCCGCCCGTCCGCGACGCCCGACGTGATCGGCTGCGTGCTCTTCCTGGTCTCCGGGCACCTCGGCTTCGCCGAGATCCGCCACGGCGGCCGCACCTGCGCCCGCCCGCGCAGTCTCGGCTGGTGGATCGTCGCGGTGAACCAGCTCGGGTCCGTCCTGTTCACGGTCTCCGCCGTCGCCGCCTTCGACCGCCCCGCCACCGGCGACCCGGTCAGCACCGGCATCGCGAACTGGGGCACGTTCACCGGGGCCCTGTGCTTCTCCGTCGCCGGTGGCCTCCAGCTCTGCGAACACCCCTGACCGACGGGCGGGCGGGGGCCCGGGGGCCGGGCCGCGATACACGGATGGTTTCCCCCCTTCAGCGGGGCACACGGGGTAGAAGAGACAGGCAAGGGCCTCGCACGGCGCGTCGAGCGGCGGCGCGGAGGCCGGGGACAGGTGAGCGGGAGGCGAGGACATGGGGCGGCCGGAGAGCACGGAGACCCGCGACGAGCGGTTTCGGACGGCGCCCTCGCCCCGGCTGACCCGCGCGCTGGAGGCCATCGGCGCCGGCGCCTACGCAGTCGACGAGCAAGGCCACATCGTCGCCGTCAACACCCGCGGCTGGAGCCTGCTGGGCCGCAGAGCCCAGGACATGATCGGCCAGGACGCCCACGACCTGCTGCACCGCGGGTCCCGGGGACAGCGGCTGCCCGCCACGCAGTGCGGCATGCGGAAGGCGTTCCACTCCGGGCACCCGGCGCACGGCAACATCGACTACTTCGCGCATGCCGACGGCTCCCTGCTGCCCATCTCCTGGATGCTCGCCCCCTACGACATCGGGGCCGAGACGAGCGGCACGCTCGTGGTCTTCCACCCCTTGGCGGAACCGCAGCGCTCCGGCCCGCACCCCGACGAGGCCACGGAGACGCTCACCGACCTGGAGCGACTGGCCCTGCTCGCCGAGACCACCACGCGACTGACCTCGACCCTCGACGTCGACGAGGCGCTGCGCCGGCTGGTGGACCTGGTCCTGCCCCGGCTGGCGGACTGGGCCGTCATCGACCTGATCACCGAGCGCGACGAGGTGTGGCGGGCCGCGGTGGTCCAGGCCGACGGCAGCACGCTGATCCATCACGAGAGCCTCGAGGGGCCGATGCCGCCGGTGCCGGAGACGTCGCCCATGCCGCTGTCCCGGGCCCTGCGGGGCGTCGCCTCCACGCTCACGGGCCCGGAGACCTACCGCGGCGCCCCGGACTCCGGCATCGCGGTCGAGCAGCGCCGCCTGTTCGACGCGACCGGCATCCGCTCCGCGGCCATCGCGCCCATCCGCAGCACCCGGGCCGTGCTGGGCGCGCTGACGCTGGGCCGCGCCGGGCAGCCGGACGACTTCACCGTCGCCGATCTCACCATGCTGGAGGACATAGCCCGCCGTGCCGGGCTGGCCCTGGACAACGCGCGTCTCTACCAGCGCCAGCGTGCGGTGGCCGAGACCATGCAGAACCACCTGCTGCCGCAGATGCCGAGCGTGCCCGGGCTGGAACTGACCGTGCGCTACCTCCCCGCCCCCGACGCCTCGCAGGTGGGCGGCGACTGGTACGACGCCTTCACCCTCTCCGACGGCGCCACCGCACTGGCCGTCGGCGACGTCGTGGGCCATGACCTGGAGGCCGCCGCCGGGATGGCGCAGCTGCGGAACATGCTCCGCGCCTACGCCTGGTCCCAGCAGAAGCCGCCCAGCAGGATCGTCGACCGGCTGGACGAGGCGATCATGCCGATCACCGACGTCGCGATGGCCACCCTCGTCTTCGCCCGGCTGACCCGCACCGGCGACGGCCTCTGGCAGCTCTCCTGGACCAACGCCGGCCATCCCCCGCCGCTGCTCATCACCCACGACGGCCTGACCGAGTACCTCACGGACGGGCACGGCATGCTGCTCGGCACCGGGACCGGCGTCACCCGGCCCGACGCCACGACGACGCTGCCGCCGGACAGCACGCTCCTGCTCTACACGGACGGCCTCATCGAGGCGCCCGGCCGCACCCTCGACGAGGGTCTGGCCGAGCTGCGCCAGCACGCGGCGGCCCTGGCCCACCGGCCCCTGACCTCCTTCACCGATCAGCTCCTGCGGCGTGTCCGGCCACCCGGCCTCGACGACGTCGCCCTCCTCGCCCTGCGCACACCGCCGGGTCCGTAGCGGGCCGGCGCGGCGGCGCGCCGGGCACGTGCACCCCGGGACCGCGCGCGCGGGACGTGCCGCGTAGCGTGCGGGCGAGCGGGACGCGCACGTGGCAGAGAACACCGGGTCACCGGCCGGCCGGCGGCGCTGCCCGCCCGGGGCGCCCGCCGCCCCGCCCGTCCGCCCCGCCGTGAAAGGACGAGCCGCGTGCTCACCTCCTACGCCGCCCAGTTCGACACCCCTGCCGGGTACCTGGACTTCGCCCGGTTCGGCCCGCCCTCGCGCGACGCCGTGGCCGCCACCACCCGCGCGATGGACGCGGCCGCGCACGCGGGGCACACCACCGTGGACGACCTGATGCGCGCGGAGGGGACGGCGCGCGAGGCCGCCGCGAGGCTGGCGGGCAGCGACGCCGAGCACACCGTGCTGCTGCCCAACGCCTCCACCGGGCTGTTCCACGCCGCCCTGGGCGTGCGGGAGGGCGTGGTCCTCGCGCCGCGAAGCGACTTCCCCGCGAACCACTATCCGTGGCGGCGCGCCGGGGAACTGGGCCGGGCCACGCCTCGCTGGCTGGACCCGGGGCCCGGCGAAGGGGTCAGCGCGGACCTGGTCCGCGCCGCCCTCACCGACGACGTGGTGGCGGTGTCCGTCAGCGCCGTCGACTTCCGCACCGGCTTCCGCGCCGATCTGGCGGCGCTGCGCGAGGCGATCGGGCCCGGCCGGCTGCTCGTCGTGGACGCCATCCAGGCGTTCGGCGTGGCCGAGATGCCGTGGGAGGCGGCGGACGTGGTGGTCGCGGGCGGCCAGAAGTGGCTGCGCGCCGGCTGGGCCACGGGCTTCGCGACCCTGTCGGACCGGGCTCTGGAGACGCTGGAGCCGGTGCTGACCGGCTGGACGGGGGTGCGGGACGCCGGTGTGTTCGACGGCACCGAGCACCCGCCCGCCGCCGGTGCGCAGCGGTGGTCCATCACCAATCTCAGTCCGGTGGCGGCCGCCTCGTTCGCGGCCGCGCTGGACCTCGTGGAGCGGCACACCGTCTCGGCCGTCGAGGCGGCCGTCGCCGCGCGGGTCACCGAACTCACCGAGGTGATCCACCGGCACCGGGGCCGGGTGCTGTCCCCCGCCGACCCGGCCCGTCGCGCGGGCATCCTCTCCTTCGCGGTGCCGGGCCACGATCCGTCCCACGTCGCGAAACTGCTGCACGCCGAGGGCCTCGCGCTGACGGTGCGCGAGGACTCGCTCCGGCTGTCTCCGCACGCCTCCACCCCGCCCGAGGTGTCCGAGCGGCTCGCCGCCGCGCTCGCCGCGCTGCGGGCCTGACGCCGCGACCCGGCACGGGCCCGGGGCGGCGAGGTCGCCCGGGCGACGCATTCGGGCCGGGCTGCGGGGCACCCGGAGTGTCAGGAACGGGGAGGTGCGTGTGGTGGGTGATGACGGCCTGGGCCTGGACGAGGTGCTCGGGGCGGCGGAGGACGCCGCTCCGGTGGAGTCGGTGGACGTGGTGGCGCGGAACCTGCAGAAGCGCTTCTCGGCGGCGCAGGTGTCGTTCCTGCTCATCGACATGCTCGGCCAGGGGGCCATCCGGCTGCCCAGGGCCGGTACGGCCGGGGACGCTCCCGGCAAACCGGAGTGGATCGCGCTGGCGGGCAGCGTCTACGAGCGGGTGCTGCGCTCCCAGCGCGTGCACGAGGACGACGACGACGGCGAGGGCAGACGGCTGGTGGTGCCGGTGACGAACCGCGGGGACTGCATCGGCATGCTGGAGATGGTGGTCCCGCACCTCGACGACTCGGTCCGGGACGCGGTGGCGCAGGCCGCACACGCGCTCGCCTACATAGTGGTGACCGACCGCCGCTTCACCGACCTCTACCACGCGGGGCGGCGCACGACCTCGGTGAGTCTGGCCGCGGAGATCCAGCACCAGCTCCTGCCGTCGGCGGCCTGCTGCGAGGCGGCCCAGTTCACCCTCGCGGCCGGCCTGGCCCCGGCGGACGACATAGGCGGAGACACCTACGACTACGCCCTCGACCAGGACGTACTGCATCTGTCGATCACGGACGCGATGGGGCACGACACGGAGTCGGCGCTGCTGGCCACGCTGACCGTCAACGCCCTGCGCGGGGCCCGCCGCGCCGGGTTCGGCCTGCTCGACCAGGCGTACGCCGCGCACCGTGCCCTCGCCGCCCACGCGCGCGGCATGACCACCGGCCAGCTGCTCCGCGTCGAGCTGGAATCCGGTCGCTGCGAGCTGGTCAACGCGGGCCACCCCTGGCCGCTGCGGCTGCGCGACGGACGGGTCGAGGAACTGACCGTCAGGATCAATCTGCCGTTCGGGGTGCCCTCGCCGGCCGGTTACGAGGTGCAGCGGTTCCGCCTCGAGCCGGGCGATCGCCTGGTGCTGATCACCGACGGCATGCAGGAGCGCCAGGCGGCCGCGGTCGACCTGCCCGCCCTGATCGGGGACACCCGCGCCGAGCACCCCCGCGAGGTGGTGCGGGCCCTGACCACGGCCGCCCTCGACGCGGGCGGGGGGACGCTGGCGGACGATGCCACCGCCCTGGTGCTGGACTGGCACGGCAGCCGCTCCGGCCTGCGGACCACCAGCGGCGGCTCCAACGCGTACGTCCGGTGAGCGCCGGCCCGGCCCGCACGGCCGCGCGGGTCAGGCCGCGGGGCCCGGTCCTGGCGGAATGTGGACGGTCATGATCAGACGGCAGGTCCCGGTGCCCGAGCCGCGGTAGGTGTGGGCGGTGTCCCCGTCGAAGGTGGCGGTCTCACCGGCTTCCACGGGGTGTTCGGTGCCGTCGACGATCAGGGTCATCCGCCCTGAGGTGACGCTGACGGTCTCCACGACGCCGGCCTGGTGCGGGTGGCTGGGGTACTCCTCGCCAGGCTCCAGGCTCCAGCGCCAGACCTCGACCGGGGCCGGGCCCGAGGTGGTCAGCATGAGCCGGGCCTCGCTGCCCCGCGGTCCGTTCCACAACGGGGCGAGGGCGTCCTCGGACACCACGCGCACGCGGGCCTCCGCCCGGCCCTCCAGCAGGGCGGAGACGGAGACGCCGAGGGTGTCGGCCAGCCGCACCAGGGTGGCGAAGTTCGGGTTGCCCTGGGCCTTCTCCAGCGCGACCAGGGCACCCTTGCTCACCTGGGCGCGCCTGCTCAGCTCGTCCAGCGACAGGCCCGCGCGGGTGCGGGCCGCGCGGACGTTGTGCGCCAGCGCGCGCAGGGCCGCCTCGGTCTCTGCCATCGATCACCATCCTTGCCGGTGGACCACTGCAATGTACCGTCCGGTCGTTTGATTGACACAACCCGGTCGGTCCGTTGTACGGTTCGGTCGTTCCACTGATAGTAAGGGATGCACCGTGATCGCTCTGCTGCTTGCCCTGGGCAGCTCCCTCGCCTACGGATGCGCCGACTTCCTCGGCGGCCTCGGCGCCCGCAAGGCCCACGTCCTGCGCACCGTGATGGTCGCCGCTCCGGCCTCGCTCGCGGTGGAGCTGCTGCTGTGGCCGGTCCTCGGCGCTTCGTTCGGCACCGGCGCCCTCCTCTGGGGCGCCGCGTCCGGGGTCGCCTCGGCCGCCGCGTTCGCGCTGCTGTACCGGACGCTGGCGATCGGGCCCATGAACGTGCTGTCACCGGTGACCGCGCTGGTGTCCGCCGCGCTGCCGGTCGGCGTGGGCCTGTGCCAGGGCGAACGCCTGACGCCCGCCGGGCTGATCGGCCTGCCGCTCGCACTCGTCGCGGTCGTACTGGTCAGCGCGGGACACGGCGCCCGCTCGGCGCGGGTCTCCCGGACGGCGCTGCTGCTGGCCCTCGGGGCGGGCGCCGCCATCGCGCTCCAGCTGGTCTGCCTGCACCAGGCTCCCGCGGACAGCGGCGTGGCTCCGCTGATCACGGGCCGGGCCGTGTCCTCGGCCGTCACGCTGGCCGCGGCCGGGATGCTGCGCCGCGGGCTCGGGGCACAGCGGCCCGCGTACGCGGTCTCCGCGGCCGCCGGCGCCCTCGACTCGGTGGCGAACCTGCTGTTCCTGCTCGCCGCCCGCAGCGGGGACCTCACGGTCGTGGCCGTCACGACCGCGCTGTACCCGGCCGGCACGGTCCTGCTCGCCCGGGGCGTGCTCGCCGAACGCATCCACCGCGGCCAGCTCGTCGGCCTGGGCGCCGCCGCCGTCGCCGTCGGCCTCCTCGCCCTCGCCTGAGCCGCCGCCCCTCCCCCTCGCCGCAAGGAGAACCGCATGTTCATCCAGCCCTGGGACGCCTGCCTGGACGACGCCGAATGGCAGGCCTGGATCGCCGACGGGCACGATTTCGGCCAGCTCAGCGTCAACGGGCTGCCCGGCCGCCCGCCCGCCGTCGTCCCCACCCACTTCACCACCGACGCCGGCCGGCTGCTGATACACCTCGCCCGGCCCAACCCGGTCTGGGCGGCGATCGAGCACGACCCCAACGTCACCTTCACCGTCTTCGGCGACTACGCCTTCGTCCCCGGACCCTGGCGCGCCAAGCCCGGCACCCCGCCCACCGACGGCGTGCCCACCAGCTACTACGCGGCCGTGCAGTTCTCCTGCCGGGCCCGCGTCGTCGACGACCCCGAGGCCAAGGCCGAGCTGCTGCGCCGGCAGATGGCGCACTTCCAGCCCGACGGCGACCACGCCCCGATCGATCCCGGCCGGCCGCCCTACGGTCGCATGCTGCCCGGCATCCGCGGCCTGGAGCTGGAAGTCGTCGAGGTGCGGGCCAAGTTCAAGTACGACGACCACAAAACGGTCGAACACCGCACGGCCGTGGCCGGCCACCTCACCGGGCGCGGGCAGGGCCTCGACGTGCCCGCCGCACAGCAGCAGCTGCGCCGCCTGGACCGCACCGGCCCCTGGAAGCCCTGACCCCCGCCCAGCACGCGCGCACGAAACAGGATCCCGCTCATGACCGTCTTCCGTATCAGCCCCGCCGTCGCCGACGCCTTCCCCGACACCCTCATCGCCGTGGTCACCGCCGCCGGTCTGCGCGGCCGGGAACCCTGGCCCGACACCACCGCCGCGCTGGAAGCCCTGGAGCAGCAACTCGCCGACGGCACCTGGCAGCCCGCCGACGAGCAGGACCCCCGGATCGACGCATGGCACACCGCCTACCGCTCCTTCGGCACCAACCCCCGCCGCATCCGCCCCAGCGTCGACGCCCTCGGCCGCCGTCTCGCCAAGAAGGGCACCCTGCCGCGCGTCAACCCGGCCGTCGACTCCTACAACGCGGTCTCCGTCCGCCACGGCCTGCCCGCCGGCGCCTTCGACCTCGACCACGTCACCGGGGAGGTCGAGATCCGCCATGCCGAAGGCAGCGAGACGTTCACCCCGCTCGGCGAGGCCGGCACCGTCGAGCACCCCAAGCCCGGCGAGATCATCTACATCGACGGCACGGACGTCCTCACCCGGCACTGGAACCACCGCGACGCCCATCGCACCCGGGTCACCGAGGACTCCGCCACGGTCGCCTTCGTCCTGGAGACCCTCCGCGCCACCCGCGACGGCCACCTCCTCAAGCTCGCAGCGGACGAGCTGCAGGGCCTGCTCGTGCCGCGGGCCGACCGGACCGCGGTGCACTACCTCGGCCCCGCCCGGCCCCGCGTCGAGGTCTGAGACCCGCCCGCGTCCGCCGGGCCCCGCACGGCGCCCCGCTGCGACGAGGGCGCGTTCACTCCTGGGCCTCGAGGAGCCGGCGGGCGCGGTCCACCAGGGCCTGCCGCACCGCGTCCGGTGCGAGGACCCGCAGCGGTGTGCCGAGGCCGAGGAGGTAGCGCGCGAGGCCGTCCGGGTCGGGGCCGCCTATGTCGACGACGGTCGCGTCGGGGCCGTCGGCGCGGTGGGTGCCGACCGTCGCGGGGACGAGCCGTAGTGCCGCGTCCATGGGGAGAGGAATGCGGACGGTCGCCGAGACCGGATAGGGGCCGTTCGCGATGTTGCGGGAGACCAGCCGCGCCGGGTCGGGCGGGTCGCCGAGGTCCGCCGGCCGGCCGGTGGGCTGCAGCCGGCCGACCCGGTCGGCCCGGAACGTCCGCCACTCGCCGCGCGCCACGTCCCGGGCGACGAAGTACCAGCGGCGCCCGGTGCACACGAGCCGGTACGGGTCCACCTCCCGGAGCGTCGTGCGCCCCTCCGCGTCGACGTAGGACAGCCGCACCCGCTCACCTCGCCGGCAGGCGGCCGCCAACTCCAGCAGCACGCCCGTCGCGACGCGCGGCCCGTCGGCCGTGGGCAGGCTGACGAACGCGTCGTCCAGGTCGCCGAGCCGCCGGGCGATCCGCGGGGGCAGCACCTGGCGCAGCTTCAGCAGCGCGGAGAGCGCGGCCTGGTCACCGCCCGAGGCGGTGCCCTGCGCCGCCTCCCGCAGTCCGGCCGCCACGGCCAGCGCCTCCTCGTCGTCGAGGACCAGCGGCGGCAGCCGCGAGCCCGCGCGGAGGCGGTAGCCGCCCCAGGGGCCCGCCTCGGAGTCGACGGTGTAGCCCAGCTCACGGAGCCGGGCGATGTCCCGGCGCACCGTGCGGTCCGTGACCTCCATCCGCGCGGCCAGTTCGGCGCAGGTCCACGACGGCCGGGAGGACAGCAGGGACAGCAGCCGCAGCAGGCGGGCGGATGAGCCGATCACCCGGGGAAGTTTTCCACACCGCGCCACGACCAGGACCGGAACTGTCCGGGTTGGCGCATAGCGTTCCCTCATGAGCACGGACACCACTTCCGCACCCGCGTTCCGCTACGCCGCCGTCACCTTCGACTGCGCCGACCCCGCCGAACTGGCGCGCTTCTACGGCGAGTTGCTCGGCATGTCGGCGCACTTCACCAGCGACGACTTCATCCTGCTGGGCAAGGACGGCGCGACCGGCCTCGCCTTCAACCGCCTGGCCGGCTACCGCCCGCCCACCTGGCCGGACCCGGCCCAGGAGAAGCAGGCCCACATCGAACTGGGCGTGGACGACCTGGACGTCGCCGAGAAGCACCTGCTCGGCCTGGGCGCCACCAAGCCCGGGTTCCAGCCGCAGCCCGAACGCTGGCGTGTGCTGCTGGACCCCGCCGGTCACCCGTTCTGCATCACGACCCTGGTCTGACATCCCGCCTCCGGTTCACCGGACATCGCGGCCGGCGCCCCGCCGAGCCGCGTGCCGGTGTGTCCGGGTGACGCCCGGTCGCGGGGCATGGCGGGCGTTGAACCGGGCGGTCTCGCGGGTGAGGTGGTCGCGTTCGGCCAGGTTGGGCGCCTTGCGGCCCGCCTCGGCGTACAGCCGTGCCGCCGTCGCCAGGTCGCCGTCGCGCTCGTGAAGGCAGGCCGCCACCGCCGTGTGCCGGGGCAGCGAGTCGTCCAGCGCGGCGAGCGCCGCCGGCCCGGCGCGCGGGCCGTCGGCCTCGCCGACGGCGACGGCACGGTTGAGCCGGCCGACGGGGCCGTCGGTCAGGCGCGCGAACTCGTCGTACCACTCGACGGTCTGCACCCAGTCGGTCTCCTCGGCGGTGGGCCGGCCGGGCGCCGGTCCGCGCGGCGCCGGTCCGCGCGGTGATAGGTTCTCGCCGACGTGCGCCGCTGCGAACCGAGGAGGTGAGACCGATCAACGCTTCGACAGGTCGGGACTCCCTCACTCGCACGGTCCGGGGAGTGCCCGCGTAAGGCATCCCGAAAGGCCAAGGCCATGCGCTTCACCTCCGAGACGTCCTCCGACGGCGTCACCGAACGACTTTTCCGCCTCGGCGAGATCCCCGGTGTGCTGTGGACGCCCGCGGGCGCCACGGGTACTCGTCCCCTCGTCCTGATCGGGCACGGCGGCGGCCGCCACAAGAAGGACCCGGACGTCGTCGCCCTGGCGCGTCGCTTCGTGACCGGGCTCGGCTTCGCGGTGGCGTCGCTCGACGTTCCGGGCCACGGTGACCGGCCCCTGCACGAGGAGTACGACCGGCTCGCGGCCGAGAACCAGGCGCGTGTGGAAGCGGGCGCGGAACCGGGCCCGCTGATCGCGGAGTTCCAGGCGCTCGTGGCCCGCCGGACCGTGCCGGAATGGCGGGCGGCGCTGGACGCGGTCCAGGCGGTGGAGGACGTGGGCGCCGGTCCGGTGGGGTACTGGGGTGTGTCGCTCGGCTGCGGTCTCGGGGTCCCCTTCGTCGCCGCCGAACCCCGGGTCCGCGCGGCCGTGCTGGGACTGGGCGGGGCGTCGGCGCCGTCCTCGGCGGAAGCCGCCTCGCGGATCACCGTTCCGGTGGAGTTCCTGTTGCAGTGGGACGACGAGCGGGTGCCCCGGGCGGCGGGGCTCGCGCTGTTCGACGCCCTGGCCTCGGCGGAGAAGACGCTGCACGCCAACCCCGGCGAGCACGGCGGGCTTCCGGCCTTCGAACTGGACGGTTCCCTGCGGTTCTTCGCCCGGCACCTGAACTGACGCGCCCCCGGGGTCCACGGGGCGCGGACGGCATCCCGGGCACGCACGCCGTCGATATGGGCTTGCGCGCTTCCGTTCCGCGGGTCAAGGTCGCTGGACACCTGAAGGAGGCGCAGCACATGACCACGCAGGCCCACCCCGTGGACCACGAACTCGTCCAGGCCGCGGCGGACGTCGCCGGCACGCGCTGCCAGGGCGACAACCACACCATGGCGGCCGCGGCCCGGGCCCGCGACGGCCGGATCGTCACGGCGGTGAACGCCTACCACTTCACCGGAGGGCCCTGCGCCGAGCTGGTCGTCATCGGTGCGGCGGCTGCCCAGGGGGCGTACGAACTGGAGACGATGGTCGCCGTGGGCGACCGTGACCGCGGGGTCGTTCCGCCGTGCGGCCGCTGCCGTCAGGTGCTGCTCGACTACTTCCCCGCGCTCAGGGTCATCGTCGGCAGCGGTGACGGCCTCCGGGCGGTCCCCGTCTCGGACCTGCTGCCGGAGAGCTACGTCTGGGCCGACCACCAGCTCGACGCAGGCTGAACCGGTGCGGGCCGCGCGCGAGACCGCGCGGCCCGCACCCCGCTCCACGGCGGGCGTCAGGGCCGCGTCGGCGTCCCGTCAGGGGGACACGGCAGGCTCTTTCCCCTGAGCGGCACGGGGAAGGCGCCCGGGCCGGTCAGGGGAAGAGGTGCGCGGAGCGGTTGGTCGGGGACCAGCGAGCTCGCCTCACGGTCGGGCCCCCTCGGGGCCCACGCAGGTTCAAACCCTGCCCTCTCCGCGGCACGCGGCCGTCCGCCGGGAACGGACGCGGCCGATGCCCGCCACGGGAGTGACGGGCATCCGGTTCCGTGCGCGGGCCGAGTGGTCAGTGGCCGCAGAGCATGCCCTCGCGGAGGCGGGCGAGGGTGCGCGAGAGCAGGCGCGAGACGTGCATCTGCGAGACGCCCAGGCGTTCGCCGATCTGGGCCTGCGTGAGTTCCTCCACGAACCGCATGTGGATGATCTGCCGGTCCCGCTCGCCGAGCCCGGCGATCAGCGGGGCCAGCGTGTGGAAGTCCTCCACCAGCTCCAGCGCCGCGTCCTCGGCGCCGATGAAGTTCTCCAGCGCGGCCTCACCGTCCACGCTGCCGTTGATGGTGGCGTCCAGGGAGGAGGAGTTGTAGCCGTTCGCGGCGAGCCGGGCCTCGCGCACCTCATCCTCGGACAGGCTCATCAGTTCCGACAGTTCCCCGGCCGTCGGCATGCGGCCCAGCCGGCTCTGCAGCTCCTCCGTGGCGCGGGCGAGCTGCACCCGGGCCTCCTGCAGGCGCCGGGGCACGTGCACGGCCCAGGTCGTGTCGCGGAAGAATCGTTTGATCTCGCCCACGATGTAGGGGATGGCGAAGGAGGTGAACTCCGCCTCGCGGGACAGCTCGAACCGGTCGATCGCCTTGATCAGGCCGACCATGCCGACCTGGACGATGTCCTCCATCTCCTCCGGGCCCCGGCTGCGGAAGCGGCCGGCCGCGAAGCGGACCAGGGACATGTTCATCTCGATCAGCGTGTTGCGCGCGTACTGGTACTCCGGCGTGCCCTCTTCCAGCTCCGCGAGCTGCTGGAAGAACAGCCTGGACAGTTCGCGGGCGTCCCTGGGCGCCACCTTGGAGGGGTCGGCGACCTCCGGCAGCTCCACCGTCCGCGTGCCTCTTGCCACCATGCTCGTGAGCGTCATGCTTCCCCTCCCGAATTCCCGGACCCGCCGCTGCTGTCCTCCCCGCGGCTAACGCCATTGGCGAGGGGCTGACGACGCAGCGCCTACCCCCACATCCTGCACCCACGCCTACGGCTCGCACCAAATCGGCGGGGCACGCGGCCGGGGTGCGCGAGCGCGCCGGCCGTGCCGCTGGGGACAGGTGGACCTCCTCGGCCGGCGTCACCGGGACGGCGCGCCGGCAGATGCCCGGTAACTATGCGAGATCACGGTCTGATGCCGACCGCACCCGCCGCCGCAACCCGCCGTGTCCCACGGCCGTTTGCCCGCACGTGCATGACGAACAGGCATCCCTCACCGGCACCTCGCGCCTGCTGGGTTCCTATTGGCTGGAGACCCCCGACCGGCCCTCGCAGAAGCCCTGTTGCAGCTTCACGCCGCCGGCCCGGCCGCGTGTGAACGGGCCGCGTGTGAACGGGCTGCGTCTGGCCCGGACCGCGCTCACCGTGGCCGCGTACGCCCTCATCGTCACCGCCCTCGCCCTCGCCCTCGCCGCCGGCGGCTGACGTCTCGCGCCCTTCGGCCGACTGGCGGCCCCGGTCGGGTGGTGCGCCGCCGTGCCGCGCATCCGCCGGCCGGCCGTTCCGGGAAGTGATGGGTGGGCGGTCCGGTCCCGGCCGCCCGGCCGCGACCGGCCGGCACCGCCCGACGCCCTCGACGGGAGACGCCCATGCACGACGACGGCTGCTACGCACCGTATGCCCGCCACCGCGGCTGAGCCGGGACGGACCGTGCACTGGCTCTTCGGCGACCAGCTCGGCCCGCACTTCCTCACCCCCGGCGAGCACGGTCCCGGCCGGGACACACCGCTGCTGATGATCGAAGCCCGTTCGGTGTTCCGGCGCAGACGCTTCCACCGGGCCAAGGCACACCTGGTGCTGTCCGCGATGCGCCATCGGGCGGCCGAGCTCGGCGAACGGATGACGTACGTACGGGCCGGCACCTACCGGGAGGGCCTGGAGCGCGCGGCGGGCGGCCGCCCGGTCACCGTGCACCACCCGACGTCGTACGCCGCGGCGCGGCTGGTGCGCTCACTCCCCCGGGTCACCGTGGGCCCCGCGCGTGGCTTCCTGGTGCCGGTGGCCGACTTCACGGCGTGGGCGGACGGGCACGGCGGCAAGCGCCTGCGGCAGGAGGACTTCTACCACTGGGTGCGCCGCGGACGCGACCTGCTGATGGACGGCGGGACCCCGGCCGGCGGCCAGTGGAACTACGACCACGACAACCGGCGGCCGCCGCCCGGCGAGGCGCGGACTCTTCCGGTCCCCGCGCCCTACCGCCCCCGGGAGGACGGGATCGACGACGAGGTCCGCCACGACCTCGACCGCTGGGAGCGGGACGGCGACGTGTCCTTCGTCGGACGTGACGGCCCCCGCTCGTTCCCCGCGACCCGCACCGAGGCGCGAGCCGCCCTGAAACGCTTCCTGTCCTACCGGCTCGGCACCTTCGGGCCCTACGAGGACGCCGTGCTCGCCGAGGACCCGGTGATGAGCCACAGTCTGCTGTCCTCCTCGCTCAACCTCGGCCTGCTCGACCCGGCCGAGTGCGTCGAGCGTGCGGAGGCGCAGTGGCGCGCCGGGCGGGCGCCGCTCGGCAGTGTGGAGGGCTTCGTCCGGCAGATCGCCGGCTGGCGCGAGTACGTGTGGCAGCTGTACTGGTACTTCGGCGAGGAGTACCGGCGTTCCAACGTCCTGCGGCACACCGCCCCGCTGCCCGGCTGGTGGAACGAGCTGGACGCGGACGCGGTCGGGGCACGCTGTCTGCGCACGGTCCTGGCGCAGGTACGGGACACGGGGTGGACGCACCACATCCCCCGGCTGATGATCCTCGGCAGCCACGCCCTGCAGCGGGGCTGGGACCCCGCCGCGGTCACGGACTGGTTCCACCGCTGCTTCGTCGACGGCTACGACTGGGTCATGGTCCCCAACGTCGTCGGCATGTCCCAGTACGCCGACGGCGGCCGGATGACGACGAAGCCCTACACGTCCGGCGGTTCGTACGTGAACCGTATGAGCGACCTGTGCGGGCCCTGCCGTTACCGGCCGGGCGAGCGCACCGGTGAGCACGCCTGCCCCTACACCGCCGGCTACTGGGCGTTCCTGGACCGGCACCGCGAACGCCTCGCTCACAACCAGCGGATCGCGCAGCCCGTGCGGCAGCTGGAGCGTCTCACCGACCTCGCCGAGGTACGCCGGCAGGAACGCGCGCGGGGCGACGCACCCCCGTGAGCGGGGTGACTCGCCCCCGTGAGCGGAGCGCGTCGCTCAGGCGCGTGCGAGGTCGGCCAGCACCTCCCGGGCGGCCCGGGCGCCCGACGCCAGCGCTCCCTGCACCGAGCCCGTCGCCCGGTGGTCCCCGCAGACGTACCTGCCCGGCGCGAGGCGCGTCGTGCGGCTCAGCGGCCAGGGCGGCCTCATGGCGGGCAGCGCCCCCGCCACGGTGTACGCGGCGACCTGCCGCCACTGGCCGGTGTCGGTGCCGTACAGCTCGGCCAGGCGCCCCAGCACGGCCCGGCCCGCCTCCGGGCGGTCGGGTCCCAGTACCGAGGTGGAGACCAGCGCGGTGCCGGGCGGCGCGTACGTGGGCGTCACCTCGGTCATGACGCAGGTGTTGAGCACCTCCCCGGAGCTGTCCACGATCAGGGTGGGCTCGGCCAGCGGTGACCGGTCGGCGGCATGGTAGTACGTGGTGACGGTGCGGCTGTCCGGAGTGGCCAGGCCGGGCAGCAGCCGGGCCGCGGTGCCGGCGTCCGTCGCCACGACGACGGACGCGGCGGGCAGTTCACCGCCGTCCGCCAGCAGCACGCCGGCGGCGGTGACCCCGGTGACCGGCGTCTTCGTCCGCAGTACGCCGCCGGGCAGGTCGCGGGCCAGCCGGGCGGGTACGGCGCCGACGCCCTCGGCCGGCAGACAGAGCGTCCCGCGGGCCATGCTCCGCCACACCAGATGGAAGAAGCGCCCGGAGGTCTCCAGCTCGTCCTCCAGGAAGACACCGGACAGGAACGGGCGCAGGATCTCGTTCACCGTGCGCGCCGAGACACCGGCGCGCATCAGGGTCGCGGCGGTCGAGCGGTCCGGGCCCCGCTTGAGAGCGCCGGCGGGCAGCAGGGTGTCCCGTGCGGTGAGCGCCGCGAGGGCGGCCAGGTCGCGGGCCGGCAGGACCCTCCCGGGCAGCAGCGACCCCGCCTCCTTCGGCCGCCGGGTCGGGTCGGTCAGGCGGACGGGGCCCCCCGGGGTGTGTGCGATGACCCCGGGGGTGAACGGCCGCAGGCGCAGGCCCCTCAGGTCGAGGCGTCGCCGCACCTGCGGGTAGGAGGTGTTGAACACCTGGAAGCCCCGGTCCAGCAGGAACCCGTCCCGCCGGTCGGTGCGCATGCGGCCGCCCACGCCGTCGGACGCCTCGAGCAGGGCGACGCGCCGGCCGGCGTGGCACAGGTCCAGTGCGCAGGCCAGGCCGGCGAGGCCCGCACCGACGACGACGGTGTCCGGCTGCCCGCTGTGCGGAGTCATCGTGGTCCCTTCCTTCGACGCGGAAACCTGTACTCCGAAAGCCGGGGCCGGGCACGCGGCGCGCCCACCGGGTCCCGCGTTCGCACCCGTTCCGCCGCAGCGGGGTGCGCCGGGGGACGCCGATCGGGTGCACCGGCCGCCGGCCGTGCCGCCGGGGCCGGATCGGTCAGTTTTCGAGAAGCCCCGGCGCCCCGGCGTTCCCTACGGTCGAGGACATGACCTCCATCGACTCCGTCACCCTCGAGGTGGCCGACCCCGCGGCCGCCGCCCGTTTCCACTCCACCGCCTTCGGCCTGGACTCCTCGCTCGTGCGCCTGCGCTCGGGCGGGGAACCGACGAGCGGCTTCCGGGGCTTCACGCTGTCGCTCGTGGTGTCCCAGCCGGGCGACGTGGACGCCCTCGTCGGCGCGGCCCTCGACGCCGGCGCGACCCCGCTCAAGCCCGCCGCGAAGTCGCTGTGGGGTTACGGCGGAGTCGTCCAGGCCCCGGACGGCACGGTCTGGAAGATCGCCACGTCGGCGAAGAAGGACACCGGCCCGGTCACCCGTGGCTTCGACCAGTTCGTGCTGCTGCTGGGCGTCGAGGACGTGCGGGCGAGCAAGCGTTTCTACGTCGAGCGGGGCCTCACCGTGGGCAGGAGCTTCGGCGGCACGTACGTCGAGTTCGCCGCCGGAACGGGAGCCGTCAAGCTCGCTCTGTACAAGCGCCGCGCGCTCGCCAAGGACGCGGGGCTGCCCGCCGACGGCACCGGATCGCACCGGCTCGTGCTCTCCGGCGCCGCCGGTCCGTTCCGCGACCCCGACGGGTTCGTCTGGGAGGCGTCGGCCCCGGCCGCGGCCGCTTCCTGAGCCGGGTCCGGTCCGTGGTGGACGGCTCCGGCCCCGCGCGGTGCGGGCTCGGGACCGCACCGCGCGCTCGCACACACGTGGGGCCCGGCCGTGACGGCCGGGCCCCGTCCACGAATCAGGCGTGGCGTGTTCCGTGCGCTGGGGTGCGCCTGTCTACCAGCGGTACCAGCGCCCCTTGCGGCCCGTACCGTCCGCGGACCGGACGACGAAGCCCAGCAGCCAGACGACCAGCACGATGACGGCTATCCACCAGAGTGCCTTCAGGGCGAAACCCGCGCCGAAGAGAATGAGGGCCAGCAGAAGAACCAGAAGCAGGGGAACCATAGTTATCAACCTCCTGGCTACCGAATGCCCTTGGTTCTTCTCCACACGCACGGGAATTGCTGGTTTTTTCCATGTGATGAAGGGCATGAGCGCGAGTTGCGGCGATTCCGGGAGCGGCTTCCTCCTGCCGCCCCCGGCGGGCTCACGCCGGCTCGGGTTGCGGTTCCGGATTCGGGACCGGCAGCGGCTGCGGGTCCCAGAGTCTGGTGGCGCGTACGTAGGCGTGGATCACCGAGCCCATCGCCAGAACGAGAAGCGGTCCGAACACCCAAGGGTGCGTGGCCATTTCGACCGGCAGCCAACGGTAGGAGACGAGGAGCGCCGCGAACACCGCCGCGCCGTGGGCGACGAGCCGGGTCCCCGTGCGGTCCCAGCCGCGTTCGAGGGAGCGCAGGGCCGCCTCGATCGTGAGCGTGAACACCACGCCGGCGATGAGATCCGCGCCGTAGTGGTAGCCGAAGCCCAGGGTCGCGGTCAGTGTGGCGACCAGCCAGAACGTGCCCGCGAAGCGCAGCACGCGGGGGCCCCTGCGGGAGTGGATGAAGATGGCGGTGGCCCAGGCGGTGTGCAGGCTGGGCATGCAGTTGCGCGGGGTGATGCCGTCGAAGGGCATGTGCTGCGGGCCGGACAGCGGCGTCGGGGTGTCCGGCCACAGGTTGGCCACCGCCCAGTGCCCGCCGTCGGCGCCGTAGGCGAACACCGGTCCGACCACCGGGAAGATCATGTAGATCCCGGGCCCGAGAAGGCCGATGACCAGGAAGGTGCGCACCAGGTGGTGGCGCGGGAAGCGGCGTTCGGCCGCCACGTCGCGCAACTGGTACATCGTGACGACCACGGCGGCGACCGCGAGCTGGGCGTAGACGTAGTCGAGCGCGTGGGCGCCGACCGGGCCCGTGGCCCGGACCAGGCGGCCCACCAGCCACGACGGGTTGCCCAGTGCGTGGTCGGCGGTCGCCACGTACTGGTCGAGCACCGCCGGTCGCGTCTTGGACGTGATGACCAGCCAGGTGTCGCCCGTCTTGCGGCCGGCCACGAGCAGCAGACCCAGTCCGACGCCCTTCAGCAGCAGGGCGCGTTCCGCGCCCGTACGCCGGGTGACGGCGACGACCGCGCATCCCAGGAGCACCCACAGCGCGCCGTTGCCGAAGGGGTGGCCCTCGGTCAGGTCGGCCCCCGCGGCCCAGCGCACCAGCAGGATGACGGCGTCGATGCCGATCGCGGTGCACAGCGCGATGACCCGTTGCCGCCAGGTGAGCACGACCATCGTCAGCGCCATGCTGGCGTACAGCAGGAAGCCCGACTTGGGCGGGAAGATCACCTCTCGCGCCTGACTGGCGATCGGTCCCGCCAGTCCGTAGTGGTGCGCGGCGATCTCGAGCGCGACGAGGAAGCCGAGGGTCACCGCCCCCGCGGTGATCCACAGGACGGTCCGCGGTTCACGCCACGGCACGGACTTGACTCTGCTGTCTATTCGCGAAAACACCCGCGATGGTATAGGTATCAACTTTTTGGCCGATTTGTCAGATCTCGGGTTATGGGGTCGCCAGTTGTGCCGGATGGCAGTTCTTCCTCGCGGAACGGGCGTCGAGGGCGCTCGTCTTGGGCCGGATCATGCTATCGGAGCGGTGCGGGGGGATTTGAGCGATTAACGGCCGAGCGTGGGCCGGACTCCGGCGCGACCGGAGGGGTCACTGCGCGTGGTGGTTCCGTCGACCGGCATCACGGAGTGTCAACTGAGGCCGCTGAAACGGGCAGTCGGGCCGGCGGACGAATCGGAGATGCCGAACACTGGCGACCTGCCGGGGGACGTTACGGATACCCTCACGTCAGGCACGTTCCCTGATCCGAAGCTACGCGCCCGGGAGAGGACTCGGTGGCAGCAGACGATGCCGGCGTCCGACCGGCCGGAGCCCCGGAGCTCCTCCGGCATGCCCCCGCGCGTGTGCTGGGCGGCCGATGAGTTCCCCGGACCGGCTCCGCCGGTGGCACAGGCAGCGCAGGCGCGACCGGGAGATGCGCCGGCTCGCCGCGGCGCTCATCGACCCCATCCGGGAAAGGCTGAGCGCCACCGGCGCGGACGGGGCCGGGCCGGGTGCCGGACCGGCCGGGAGCCCGGAGGACCTGTTCGAGGCCCTGGTCGAGTCGGCCAGGCAGTGGCGCGGCGACCGCCGGCTGGAGGTGCACCGCGTGCCCATTCCCCGCGAGTTCAAGGCGACGGGGATGTGGCTGGAACGTGCCGACAGGGACGACGTCATCATCGAGCAGGGCGCCGAGATCTGGCACCAGGCGCAGATACTCGGTCACGAGTTGTGGCACATGCGGCAGCGGGAGGGCTTCGCCGCGGAGCAGCCGGCCGCCGGGGGCTGCGGCCCCCTGGAATCAGGGCATGAGCACGGCGCGCAGCCGGCTGCCGCACGTTCTCGTTTCGACGACGACCCCGAGAAAGAGGCCGAATTGTTCGGCATCCGGGTCGGCCAGCAGATGCGGGCGCTGATGGAGCGGGACGTGATCACCGGTGAGACGGCCCGCCGCATCGCCGACGCTCTCAACTATCGGGGAAACCGGAAATGAGCGGGGCGATAAATTACGTCAGCTGCGGTCTGCTGTGGGTCGGACTGCTGGCCAAGCTGCCCGATCTGATCCGGCACCGGAGCGACCTGTCCCAGCGTGCCATCAACGCGGTGCTGGCTTTCGCCTCGCTGTGCTTCCTCTTCGGCGCGCCCCCTTCCGTCGGGATGATCAACCGGGTCAGCGGCGTGCCCAACCTGGCCGCCCCGCTCACCTACGTCTCGATCACCGCCTACAGCGCCTCGCTGCTCATCCTGATCGCCTGCTGGCGCGGCGGCCCGGCGGTACGGCGGACGACGCGGCGCTGGATGGGCGGCTACGCGGCCGTTCTCGCCGGTATCGCCGCGCTGTTCGCGCTGGGGAGGACGCCACAGGAACGGCGCACCGACTTCGACACGTACTACGCGACGACGCCCTGGATCGCCGAGATGGTCGTCCTGTACCTGGTCGCGCACCTGACGGCCGTGACGGTCAGCGCCCTGTGGTCGCTGCGCTGGGCCTTCGAGGCGGAGGTGCGCGAGCGGCCCTGGCTGCGGGCCAGTCTGCTGACGATCGGCACCGGCACGGTGATCACCGCCGGGTACAGCGTCGCCAAGCTGATCGCCGTCGTCGCGCGGTGGTCGGGCCGGGACTGGCCGGTGCTCGCGACGTCCGTACCGCCCGTCTGCGCCGGCCTCGGGGCCCTGCTGACCGTGGCGGGGGTGCTGCTGCCGATGGCGGGCTACCACTTCTCGGCGTGGCGCGACTTCTTCCGGCTCGCCTCCCTGGACGCCGCGCTGGACCCGGTGCTGCGCGACCGCGCCCTGCGGGTGGAGCGGCCCTGCTCGCCGTTCCTGTGGGGCACCTGGCGCCGGAGCACCATCCTCAACGGGCTGCACGCGATCGAGACGCTCTTCGACACACGGCTCTTCGACGAGGTCCACGACGCGGAGCTGACGCGGACGGGCGACCGGGAGAGAGCCGTCTCCGCGGCGTGGGCCGCCACCATCGCGGCCGCCGCCCAGCGAAGTACCCAGCCCCTGCTCGAACCCGCCGGCGCGGCCGCCCGGCTGTCCCACCCCCGCGACTCCGAGGCCCTGGTCCTGATCGCCGACGCCCTGAAGAGATCGGGGCGCGCGACGCGGGCGATCGCCCCCGTCGCCGGCGGGGCCGGACCGGCCCGGCCCCGCGTCTGACGACGACCGCCACCCATCCCCCCACACCGCAAGAGGACCTGAACGGAGTCCCCCACGAGATGAGTCTTGTCGTGTATACGGCGGCTTTCCTCCTGGCCCTGGCCGCCATGCTGCTTCGCCGACCACGTACGACTCCCCGCTCCCCCCTGACCGTCGCCACCCGGGCCACCACGTTCCTCGCCGCCGTCTGCTTCGTGTGGGCGGCGCCGGTGACCCTCGCGGCGGTCAACCGCGCCACCGGCATCCCCAACGTCGGCGCCCCGCTCACCTACGGCTCGATCTCCGCGTTCAGCTGCTCGCTGATCATCCTGCTGATCCACTGGCGGGGTGGGCCGCAGGAGCGGATACGTCGCATGGTCCGGCTGACCGTCGCGGTCTACGGCACGCTCGTGGTCGCCGTCGTCGCGCTGTTCGCCCTCGCGGACGCGCGCACGGAGCGGCTCACCGACCTGGACACCTACTACGCGAACACCCCCTACATGAGGGAGATGATCGTCCTCTACCTCGTGGGGCATCTGACCAGCACCATCGTGCTGAGCGCGGTCTGCCTGAAGTGGGCGCGGGACGAGGTCACCGGCCTGTTGCGGGTCGGCCTCAGGCTGATCCTCGCGGGCCTGCTGGTCGACACCCTCGGATTCACCCTCACCAAGGTCACCGCGGTCGTCGCCCGCTGGCTCGGGTACGACCTGGACGTCCTGTCGACCACCGTGGCGCCCCCGGCCGCCGCCCTGGGCGCCCTGATCTACTCCGCCGGCTTCGTCCTGCCGCGCCTCGCCTCCGCCGCCGCGGCGGAGCGGCAGAGCCTGGCCACCTACCGCGCGCTGAAGCCCCTGTGGCCGGCCGTGCAGGACGTGGCGACGGCGCCGAGGGCGGAACCGACCTGGTGGCAGTTGTGGTGGCAACTGCCGAGCAACCGCCTCTACCTGCTGGAGGCCAATATCCGCGACGCCCTGTTGCAGCTCACCGCGCACTTCGACCAGCGGGTCGGCCACACCGCGTACGCGGCGGCCGTCCAGCGCGGTGAGCGTCAGGACAGGGCACGCGCCGCATCGGAGGAAGCAATGATCATGGACGGATTACGCCGTGCGTCGGGCAAGTGCGCCGGCCCCGCCGATCCACCGGAGAAGTTCCGCATCACCATCGATCTGGTCGAGCTGGCGGACGCCGTGCACCGCCTGCACAAGGCGGCGGCGCCGGAGCGAATACACACCCAGTGACGCAGTCTCAAGAACACTACGAGGAGAGCCCGTTGCCGCACAAAGCTGTCGTGATCGGAGCCGGCACGGCCGGACTGGTGGCCGCAGCAGCGCTGTCCCTGGCGGAACCCACGCTGCAGATCCACGTGCTCGACCGGGACGAGCTGCCCCAGGGGCCCGAGAACCGGCGTGGCGTCCCCCAGGGACGGCACGCCCACCTGCTCATGGCCGGCGGCCTGTCCGCGATGGAGGACCTGTTCCCCGTCGGCGTGCGGGACCGCCTCCTGAAGGCGGGGGCGCACGAGATCGCGCTGGGCAACGGGATGCTGGCCCTCACTCCGGACGGCGGCTGGTTCCACCGCTGGAAACGCAGCGGTCCGCACATGATCACCTGCACCCGGGCGCTCACCGACTGGGTTCTGCGGCAGATCCTGCTCGAGACCCGGCCCGGCGTGTCGTTCCACCGGGCGACCGTCGAGGGGTTCCTCGGCGACGCCCGGCAGGTCTGCGGCGTCCGTCTCGGCCGGGACGCGGACGCCGGGCTGGGCCCCGAGCTGGCGGCGGACGTCGTCGTCGACGCCAGCGGCCGCGGCTCGGGCAGCCTCACCTGGCTGGCTGCCATCGGCATCAGCGGGATCGAGGAGAAGAAGATCGACTCCGGGCTGACCAACGCCACCCGGATCTACCGGACCCCGGCGGGTGCCGAGTCGTTCCCGCTGACCCTGGTGCAGGCGAACCCCTACAACGGCCGGCCCGGCCGCAGCGCCATGGTCCTGCCCATCGAGGGCAACCGGTGGATGGTCAGCGCGGCCGGCACCCGGGGCGGCGAACCGCCCCGCGACCCCGAGGGCTTCCTGGACTACGCCCTCACCCTGCCGCACCCCATCGTCGGCCGGCTCATCTCCGGCGCCGAACCGCTCACCGACGTGGCGGTCAGCCGGGGCCACAGCACCGACAACAACCGCCGGTACCTGGAGAAGGCCCGCCGGTGGCCCGAGCGGCTGATCGTCCTCGGTGACGCGCTGGCGACGTTCAACCCGGCCTACGGCCAGGGCATGTCGGTGGCGGCGCTCGGCGCCCAGGTCCTGGCCCGGGAGGTGCGGCGGCGCGGCCTCACCGGTCCCGGACTGTCCCGGCGCGTCCTGCGCGGCGCGGCCCGCCACGTCGACACGGCCTGGTCGACCGCCGTCGGAGTGGACGTCCTCTATCCGGACGTCGTCGGCGCCCGGCCGGGGGTCGGCGACCGGGTCGCCGCCTGGTACACCAACCGGCTGACCCGGGCGGCCACCGGGACGTACGAGGCGGCCTCGGCGCTGTGGGACGTCACGAGCCTCACCACGCCCGCCACGCGCGCCCTGCGGCCCAGGGCCCTGCTCGCCGCCCTGACCGGACCGGCCCTCCCGAAGGCCCTGGAGCCTCCGCTGCAGCCCTCGGAACAGCGGATACTCGACCAGCTCACCGGCGCCGCGCACCGGACGGCCGCACCGCGGCCCGGTCGCACCTCATGACCGGCCCCGGCCCGCACCGGGAGCCCGCCGCCGTACGGCGCCGGCGGTCTCAGTGGACGGTGGGCCGGTCGGCGCGGGGCGCCAGCCGGGCGTGCCGGCCGGGGGGGCAGTGCACCAGCCGCTCCTCCAGTCCCAGCCCGCGGGCCTCGGTCAGGAAGTCGTGCAGCGGGGAGCGGAAGACCGTGTAGTCGTCGTAGTGCACGGGCAGGACGTGACGGTAGTCCAGGCGCCGGGCGAGTTCGGCTCCCTGGGCGCCGTCCATGGTGACCACGAAGCCTCCGGGGAGCTGGGTGCCGCCCAGGTGGAGCACGGCCAGGTCGGCGGTGGGGAAGCGCCGGGCGATCTCGTCCAGGCCGTCGTACAGGAGCGTGTCGCCCGAGATGTAGAGCCGTACCCGTACCGGGCCGCCGGCCGGTCCGAACTCCAGCATGCTGCCCATGACGGGCGGCAGCAGACCGCGCAGCACGGGGCGCAGGGCGTGCCGGCCGGGCAGGGACGTCACACGCACCTGCGCGCCGCCCTGCTCGAGGACGCAGCTCTCCCAGGTGCGCAGGCCTCCCGCCCTGCCGAACCCCTGGAAGGCGCGCAGCCGGCGCGCGGCGTGCGGCGTGGTGACGACGGGAACCGACCGGTCCAGGTGGTTCCTGGCCCGGCGGTCCCAGTGATCTCCGTGCAGGTGGGAGAGGACGACACCGTCCAGGCGCGGCAGGTCCGCCACGTCCAGGGCCGGTTCGGTGAGCCGGCGGCTGACCAGGCCGTACCCCAGGTGCGCCCGCTCGCCCCGGTGCAGGAAGTTCGGGTCCGTCAGCAGTGTGAGGCCCTGGTACCGGAGCAGCACCGTCGCGTTGCCGATGAATTGAAGATCGACCGTGTCGTCCATGTCGTCTATGTCGTGCATGCCGGACCTCACTCTCCGGGCCGGGGCTGCCTGCCCCGGGCGCACCCTGTCCCCCGGCCCCGGGTTCCCCACGCTCCCCGGGGCACACGCCGGACCCGGCCGCGTTCCGCGCCCGGGGTTCAGCGGGTCGCGTACCAGGCCAGGGTGTTCGCGGTGCCGGTGCAGGTGACGATGAAGCAGGCGGCCACGGCATGGCGCCGGATCAGGGTGCGGCGCAGTTCCCGGTAGCGGGCCTCGTACTCGCCGCGCAGCCGTTTGGCGCGGTCGGCCGTGACCTGGAGCGCCTGGCGCGTCAGGCCGAGGCGTTGCTCGGTGTAGTGCTGGGTGAGGTCCTCGGCCTGGCCGGTGGTGAGCCAGGGCAGGCGGGCGCAGAGCGCCTCGGCCTCTCGCTGGGCCTGCTCGAGTTCCGCGTGCAGGAGCAGGTAGCCCTCGACCTCGTTGGCGAGCGAGCCGTCCTGGTCGCCCCGGGGGGCGCCAGGACGGTTCGGTGTCGTCACCGCCGGCCGCCCTCTGGCTCGGCCGCGTCACGCCGGCCCAGGTTGGCCTCGTGCTCCAACTGGGCCACCTCGGGGTGGTGCAGGTCGAACGCCGGGGACTCGCTGCGGATCCGCGGCAGGGTGCAGAAGTTGTGCCGCGGCGGCGGGCAGGACGTCGCCCACTCCAGCGAGCGGCCGTAGCCCCACGGGTCGTCCACCGCGACCGGCTTGCCGTACCTGGCGGTCTTCCACACGTTGTAGAGGAACGGCAGCATCGACAGACCCAGCAGGAACGAGCCGATGGACGAGACCGTGTTGAGGGCGGTGAAGCCGTCGGCCGCCAGGTAGTCGGCGTAGCGGCGCGGCATGCCCTCGGCGCCCAGCCAGTGCTGGACCAGGAAGGTGGTGTGGAAGCCCACGAACAGCGTCCAGAAGGTGATCTTGCCCAGGCGCTCGTCCAGCATCTTGCCCGTGAACTTGGGCCACCAGAAGTGGAAGCCCGCGAACATCGCGAAGACGACCGTGCCGAAGACCACGTAGTGGAAGTGGGCCACCACGAAGTACGTGTCGGAGACGTGGAAGTCGATCGGCGGGGATGCCAGCAGGACGCCGGTCAGGCCGCCGAAGAGGAAGGTGACGAGGAAGCCGGCCGCCCAGAGCATCGGTGTCTCGAAGGACAGCGAGCCCTTCCACATGGTGCCGATCCAGTTGAAGAACTTCACACCGGTCGGGACCGCGATGAGGAATGACATGAACGAGAAGTACGGCAGCAGCACCGCACCGGTGACGAACATGTGGTGCGCCCACACCGTCACGGACAGACCGGCGATCGCGATGGTCGCGGCCACCAGACCCATGTAACCGAAGATCGGCTTGCGGGAGAAGACCGGGATGATCTCGGTGACGATGCCGAAGAACGGCAGGGCGATGATGTACACCTCCGGATGGCCGAAGAACCAGAAGAGGTGCTGCCAAAGGATCGCGCCGCCGTTGGCCGGGTCGTACACGTGGGCGCCGAAGATGCGGTCCGCGGCCAGGGCGAACAGCGCGGCGGCGAGCACCGGGAAGGCGAACAGGACCAGGACCGAGGTCAGCAGCACGTTCCAGGTGAAGATGGGCAGCCGGAACATGGTCATGCCCGGGGCGCGCATGCAGGTGATCGTGGTGATGAAGTTGACCGCGCCGAGGATGGTGCCGAAGCCGGAGAAGCCCAGTCCGAGGATCCACAGGTTCGGGCCGAAGCCCGGCGACCGGACGGCGTCCGAAAGGGGGGCGTAGGCGAACCAGCCGAAGTCCGCGGCGCCCTGCGGGGTGAGGAAGCCGCCCACCGCGATCAGCGAACCGAACAGGTAGAACCAGTAGGCCAGCATGTTCAGCCGCGGGAACGCCACGTCCGGCGCGCCGATCTGCAGCGGCATGATCCAGTTGGTGAATCCCGCGAACAGCGGGGTGGCGAACATCAGCAGCATCACGGTGCCGTGCATCGTGAAGAGCTGGTTGTACTGCTCCTTGGAGACGATCTGCAGACCGGGACGGGCCAGCTCCGCCCGGATGAGCAGCGCCAGCACCCCGCCGAAGAGGAAGAACAGGAACGACGTCGACAGGTACAGCGTGCCGATCGTCTTGTGGTCGGTGGTCGTCAGCCATCTGACCACCACGTTGCCGGGCTGCTTGCGCCTGACCGGCAGCTCGTTCTCGTACGAGTCCTCGGCTGCCGCTGCTCCGGGAGGTTCGTTGAGGATGCTCACTGGTCGGATCTCTCCCGATGCTCGCGGTTCGCGTTGTCAGTCGGTCACCATCCTCCGGGCGACAAACCGGGTAATGCGCCCTGACCGGCCGATTACGCCGCCAATGGGATGACATTCGCCCCCTAAGGGAGTAGGTCGGTCGTACGCTCGTTGCCCTGAACACGCGCCCTGCGCCCGGGACCACCGCATCGGGCCAGCTCACCGGGGTCTGCTGATAGCCTTCGGCGACCGTGACCGAGCAGGACGGGTCAGCACGCCCGCACCGTTGGAAGAGATGTTGTCCTTGCGCACAGCAGCCACCCTGTGCTTCGGCCGCCGTTCCCCCTCGCCGCCGCATGTCCGCTGACCTGCGCCCGGCCCGCAGGCCGCGCGGCCTGCGCGGCGGCCTGGCCCGGCCGGCCCACGAGTGGTGGCCGGCCCTGCGCCGGACGCCGGTGACGATGTGGAACGACGACCTCACCGACTACGCCGCCGCGCTGACCTACTACTCGATCCTGGCGGTCCTCCCCTCGCTGCTGGTCACCGTGCTCGCCTTCGGCATGGTCAGCCCCAGCACCGCCGCGGAGTTCATCGCCCACGTCACCCACTACGCCCCCGGCCAGTCGGGCGCCGAACTCCACGGCGTGCTCGCCGGTGTGCTCAGGCGGCACTCCACGACCTGGACGCTGATGGCGGGGGGCACCGCCAGCGCCCTGTGGTCGGCCTGCAGTTATCTCGCGGTCTTCCGCCGTGCCCTGCACGGCATGTACCGCATCCCCGACCGCCGCTCGCCCTGGCGCAAGGCGCACCGCATCGTGGCGACCGCCCTGGTCCTGCTGGCCCTGCTCGTCGTCAGCGCCCTGGTGCTGATGCTGTCCGGGCCCGTCGCCGAACTCCTCGGACGGCTGCTGCGCCTGGACGGCACCACGCAGCTCATCTGGGGCGTCGCGCGCTGGCCGCTGCTGCTGTGCCTGGTGGCGGTGCTGGTCGTGGTGGTCTTCCACACCGGGCCGGCCCCGGCCCGCCGGAGCAGGGACAGCCTGCTCGGCGGCGCGCTGGCCGCCGCGCTGTGGCTGACCGCCTCGGCCGGCTTCGCCCTGTACGCCGATGTACTGGGCACCTACAGCCGGTTGTACGGGTCCCTCGCCGGGATCGTCGTCTTCCTCATCTGGCTGTGGCTGTCCAACCTCGCACTGCTCGCCGGCGCGCAGTTCACCGCGGAGCTGCACAAGGCGCAGGCCACCGGAGCGCACCCGCGGGGCGCGACCTCCAGCGCCTGAACACCGCGGTCCCCGCTTCCGGTGTACCGCCGGGCGGAGCAGGCCGCCGTCACCACCGGGCACCCGCGAGTAGGCAGCGGCGGCACGGACCCGAGGCCGCACAGAGGGCGGCCACCGTTCGAGCGGTGGCCGCCCGCGTCCCGTCAAGTGCCGGGCGGCCCGAGGTGAGGCGACGGGTCGCCCGGCTCGGGGTCACGGCGTAGCACCGGGGCCTGCCGTCGGCCGCCTTCGTGCCCTGCCGGGGTTCCGGGATCCGGGCCGCTCGGTCCGCACCCTTGACGCGTACACGCACAACACAAAGAATGGGCGCGCTGTGCGAGTTGACAACGTTGTCCAGCCCCGGGAGGCGCACGCGCCCATGAATGGGACCCATCCGCGCACGAGTTGGAGCCGACGCCTACGCGGCGCGGGCACGGTGGTCGCGGCGGCAGCGCTGATCGGCGCCGCCCTCGCCGCGCCCACGGCCCAGGCGGCCGCGGCCCAGGACGGCCGACTGACCGATCTCGTCAATCCGTTCATCGGCACCCAGAACGAGGGCAACACCTACCCGGGCGCCGCCGTGCCCTTCGGGATGGTGCAACTGTCCCCGGACACCGGCCACAACACCGGTTACGACTACGCCCAGAACCACATCCGGGGCTTCTCGCTCGTCCACCTGTCCGGCGTCGGCTGCGGCTTGGGCGGGGACCTGCCGGTACTGCCGACCACCGGCGACGTCACGTCGACCGATTACACCAAGTACCAGGCTGAGTTCAGCCACGACACCGAGCAGGCCGGCCCCGGCTACTACAAGGTCGGTCTGAAGACCGGCATCGACGCCGAGCTGACGGCGACCGCGCGCACCGGTGTGCAGCGCTACACCTTCCCCGCCACCGACAAGGCCAACGTGCTGCTCAACGCCGGGCAGTCGCTGCACCGCGCGCTCTCCACCAAGGTCGAGGTGCTCGACGACCGGACCGTGCGCACCGCGATCACCGGCAGCGGCTTCTGCCAGGACACCAAGCCGTACACCGTCTACACCGTCACCCGGTTCGACCGCCCGTTCACCGCGTTCGGCACCTGGGACGGCTCCAAGGTCAGCGACGGGTCCCGCAGCGGCCGGGACGGCGCGTACGTCCGCTTCGACACGAGCGAGGACCGCACCGTCGAGGCCACGACCGCCCTGTCGTACGTGGACGCCCACGGCGCCGCGCTCAACCTGCGTGCCGAGGGCGGCCGTTCGTTCCGGCAGGTCCGCGCCGCGGCCCAGCGCGCCTGGGAGGACCGGCTCGACGACGTACGGGTGCGGGGCGGGAGCGAGACCCTGCGGCGCACGTTCTACTCGTCGCTGTACCGGTCCTTCCTCGCGCCCAACGTCGGCAGCGACGCCGACGGCCGGTACACGGGCTGGGACCAGAAGGTCCACCGCGCCCGGGGCTTCACGTACTACCAGAACTGGTCCCTGTGGGACACCTACCGCACCCAGTCGCAACTGCTGTCCCTGCTCGCGCCGCGTGAGGCGAGGGACATGGCGATATCGGTGATCAGGATCGACGAGGAGAGCGGCTGGCTGCCCAAGTGGGGCTACGGCACGGTCGAGACGAACATCATGACCGGCGACCCGGTCACGCCGTTCCTCACCAACGCCTACCAGCAGGGCCTGCTCAACGGGTACGAGGAGCGGGCCTACCGCGCCCTCAGGAAGAACGCCGACGGGGTACCGCCCGCCGACTCGCCGGCGGTGGGCCGCGAGGCCAACAAGGAGTACATCGCGGACGGTTTCGCGCCCTACGTCAAGGGCCGGCCGCACGCGAAGCCGGGCGACTCGGACTACGACCACGGCGCCTCGGCGACCCTGGAGTACGCCCTGTCGGACGCGATGCTCGCCGAGATGGCGCGCGACCTCGGCCATGACGCCGACGCCGCCCGCTACGCGGCCCGGGCCCAGAACTACCGCCGGATCTTCGACTCCTCGACCGGGTTCTTCCGCGCGCGCGACGCCTCCGGCGCCTTCACCGGGCCGGCCGACCCGGCGCAGAGCGAGGGGTTCCACGAGGGGACGTCCTGGCAGTACCAGTGGCTCGTGCCGCAGGACCTGCCGGGCATGGTCGGCCTGATCGGCGGCGAGAAGGCGGCGAACGAGCGGCTGGACTCCTTCTTCGCCTACGACAAGCTGGTGAAGGACCCCGCGGGAACGGCCCGCGAGGTGTGGGTGAACGGGCCGTACGACTACTACAACGCGGACAAGTACAACCCGCAGAACGAGCCCGACCTCATCGCCCCCTACACCTATCTCTCGACCGGCCAGCCGTGGAAGACCACCGACGTGGTGCATGCCGCGCTGACCCTGTTCACGGACGCCCCGACCGGTATGACCGGCAACGACGACCTCGGCACCATGTCCGCGTGGAACGTGCTGTCGTCGATCGGCGTCTTCCCGGTGCAGCCCGGCTACGACACCTGGGGGCTGTCCACACCCGTCTTCGAGCGGGTCGACCTCACCCTGGACCGCCGCTACTACCCGCGCGGCTCGCTCACCGTGACGGCGCCCGGCACCTCCGACGGCGACCGCTACATCCAGTCGGCGCGCGTCGACGGCGCCCCGTACGGCCGCACCTACGTGACCACGCGGGAGCTGCGCGGCATGCGGTCGCTGGCGTTCACGGTCGGCGCCGAACCGTCCGGGTGGGGAACCGGCGCCCATGACGGTCCGCCGGCGCTCAACTGACCGGTGCGGGCGGGGACGAGCCGCGGCCACGACCGCCGGATCGTGGCCGCGGCCCGCTCTCACATGTTGATCATGTGGCCGGCCAGGCCGTGCACGGCCTCCTTGACCGCCTCGCCCAGCGTCGGGTGGGCGTGCACATTGCGCGCCACCTCATGGACCGTCAGGTCCCACTGCTGGGCCAGGGTCAGCTCGGGCAGCAGCTCGGTGACGTCCGGGCCGATCAGGTGGCCGCCGAGCAGCTCGCCGTACTTGGCGTCGCTGATCAGCTTCACGAAGCCCGTGGCGTCGCCGAGGCCGTGCGACTTGCCGTTCGCGGTGAAGGGGAACTTCGCGACCTTGACGTCGTGCCCCAGCTCGCGGGCCTGGGCCTCGGTGTAGCCGAAACTGGCGATCTGGGGCTGGCAGTAGGTCGCGCGCGGGATCATGGCGTAGTCCAGTTCCATGGTCTCCGCGTCGGCGAGGGTCTCGGCGGCGACGATGCCCATCGCCTCGGCGGCGTGCGCCAGCATCAGCTTGGCCGTGACGTCGCCGATGGCGAAGATGTGCGGGACGGAGGTGCGGCAGCGGCCGTCGACGTCGATCGCGCCGCGCTCGGTGACCCGCACGCCCGCCTTGTCCAGGCCGTAGCCCTCGACGTTCGGGGCGAAGCCGATCGCCTGGAGCACCTTGTCGGCCTCCAGGACCTGCTGGGCGCCGTCCTTGCCGGTGACGGTGACCCGCACCGTCGGGCCCGACTCGTCGATGGCGTCGACCCGGGTGGAGGTCAGCACGTCGATGCCCAGCCTGCGGTACTGGCGGGCGAGTTCGGCGGACACCTCGGCGTCCTCGAGCGGGGTCATACGGTCCAGGAACTCGACGACGGTGACCTTCACGCCGTAGTTGTGCAGGACGTACGCGAACTCCACGCCGATCGCGCCGGCGCCCGCGATCACGATCGACTGCGGCAGTTCCTCGGCGAGGATCTGCTCCTCGTAGGTCACCACCCGTGAGGTGCGGCGGGTGCCGGGGAGCAGCTTGGGGGTGGCGCCGGTGGCGATGATGCAGTGGTCGAAGCCGATGGTGCGGGTCGAGCCGTCGTAGCCCGCCACCTCGAGCGTGTGCGAGTCGAGGAAGGTGCCGCGGCCGTCGAACTCCGTGATGCCGTTCTTCTTCATCAGGTAGTGGACGCCCTTGACCCGGCCGTCGGCGACCTTGCGGCTGCGGCGGAACGCCTCGCCGAAGTCGAAGGACACCGTTCCGTCGACCTTGATCCCGAAGGTCTTCGCCTCCCGCGTGAAGATGTGCGCCAGTTCCGCGTTGCGCAGCAGCGCCTTGCTCGGGATGCACCCCACGTTCAGGCAGACACCGCCCCAGTACTTCTCCTCGACGACGGCGACGCGCTTGCCCAGCTGCGCGGCGCGGACGGCGGCGACATAGCCGCCGGGTCCCGCTCCGAGGACCACGACGTCGAAGCGTTCGTCCAGCTCGGGCATGGGGTTTCCCTTCGTGTGCGACGGTCGTGCCGATCAGATGTGAGCGAGCGGCCTCAAATGGATCATCCATGCGCCCGCCCGGCTCCCGCAACCGCTTCTGTCCTCGCCGGCCGTCGCCGTGACGGAACAGACAGACGTGACCCTCCAGGGCTGTCGCGAAGGCGGCCTCAGTCGCGGGCCCGTGCCGCGGTCGTCGCCGGCTCGGGTTCCGGGCCGGTGCGTGGGATGCGTGAGAGGTCCGTCATCAGCGCGCTCAGCCACGAGACGGTCGCGTAGTACCGCCGGGGCGCGCCGGGCGGCTGTGCGGTGAAGCCCGAGATGGCCGGGTCGAGGCGGGGCACCGGCGCGGCCGGGGTGTCGCTCCCGGGGTCGAGCGCCGCCGAGACGAGCAGCATCCGGCCGGCCACCCGGTCCCCGAGTCCGGCGGCCGACTCGGCGGCGGCCGGGCCCAGCGCCGCCGGCGGCGGATCCAGCAGCCGCTCGGACCCCCACAGGGTGTGGTGCCCGGCGATGAGCACGGCCTGCCAGTCCACCGGCGCCGGCGCCCTCCTCCTGCCCCGGCCCCCGAAGGGCGTGGGCTCGCTCAGGAACTGGGCGTACGCGGACTCGGCGAGGATGACCGCCTGGTGCAGCGAGCGGTGGCAGGACACCACCGGCGGCGCGGCCACGGTGCCGCCGGCCGCCACGTCGGCGCTGGTCGCCACCACGATCTCGGCCGCCCGGCGCAGGAGTTCCGCCGCCGAGCGACGCAGCTCGTCATGGGCGCCGCGGGGCCAGGCCAGCAGGCCGAACACCGCGCCGATCGCGCTGCCGACCAGCACGTCCAGCAGCCGCGCCTCCGCCAGCCGCCAGGTCGGCGGCACGAGCTGGGCGAAGACCAGGGCCACGAGCACCGTGAACAGGCCCTGTGCCCAGCCGACGCCCTTGACCGGGCCCAGGGTGAAGGCGAGGAGCATCCACAGCGGGAGTACCGCGGCGTAGATCCCGGTGCCGGAGCCCACCAGGGTCAGCAGACCGGCGGTCAGCAACGCCCCGGCCAGCGTGCCCGCGAGGGCCAGGCGGATGGTGCTCCAGGTCTCGTCCATGGTGGTCCGGGTGAGGGTGAGCGTGGCCAGCATCGCCCAGAAGCCGTGGGGCAGCATGTCCACGCCCGCGATCAGCCGGGCCGCGGTCAGGGCCAGGGCGATGCGCACCGCGTTCTGGAAGAACACCGACCGGCGCCCGGCGTGGCCGCGCGCCCGGTGCCACCACAGCACCGGGGTCCGGCTCCTGGCGTACCAGAAGGGGCCCGGCGGCACCGGCACCGACGCCCGCCGGCCCCGTACCGCCAGGTCGGCCGTGGTGGCCATGGCCAGCGCGGCGTCGGCGATCTCCAGCACGGCGGCGTGCCGGCGCAGTACGGCGGGTGGGAATTCCGGCAGGTGGGGGCCGCCCGTGCCGGCGGCCGCGGGGACGGCCGACATGGCCGACAGCTCTGCCCGGGCCGCCGCCAGTTCCGCGTGGGCGGCCACCGGCGACGGCCCGGATCCGAGGCTGTCCGCGGTCGCGGCGGACAGGGCCGCCACCGCGCGCAGGACGGCGGTCACCCGGGGACCCTGCACGTCGCCCGGAGTGGTCAGCCGTGCCATCCGGCTGAGCAGGGTGCGGGTGGCCAGACCGGTGTGGGCGAGGGCGCGGTCGCGCGGCCCCGGTCCGGCCGGACGTTCCGCCTCCGGCACCGTCAGCGGCCGCAGAGCCGCGCCGGCCTCCCGGGCGGCCACGCTGTCCGTACCGGTCAGGGCGTACGGGGGCGCGGTCAGGAGGGTCGCACAGTGCGCCGCGGTCCGTGCGGCGAGGGCGGCCCGCTCCCGGTACGACGGCGGTGGGGGCTCGGGGAGGAGCAGCGCCTCGGCGGCCATGAGCAGGACCACTCCCGTCGTCGTCCCTAGGAGGCGTTCGCCGAGCGAGCCGGGGTCGTAGGGCGGGAAGGAGGGCAGGATGTAGAGCAGTTGCAGACCGGGGGCCGCCCCGGCCGGGCGGGGGCCGCCCACGGCGGAGAAGGCCAGGGCGAAGCCGACGACCAGCATGCCCGTGACGGCGCTCCAGGTCCGCACCGACAGACAGGTGCCGGCGATCACCAGCAGCCAGCACACCGGCAGCGCCCGCAGTCCCGTCGCGGCCCGCTGCCGTCCGGTGCCGGGGATCCTGGAGAGCCCGCCCAGCGCCACGGCGGAGAACAGGGCGTACGTGGCCGCGACCGGGAGGCCGAGTCCGTAGCGGAACAGGAAGAACCCCGTCGTGGCGACCAGCGTCACGCGTACCGCCCGGCGGCCCGAGGCGGCGTAGGCCGCGGGGATCCGGCCGGCTGGAGCAGCACACACGTTTACAGAGTCCCGCACCGTCCGGTGCCCGGCACGCGCAGCGGACCGGACGGCAGGCGGGAAAGCCGGTCGCATTACGGCCGGTGAAAGAGCGGGGGCAAAAAGAAAGGGAAAGGCGGTTTCCCACTCCTTTCCACTCTCAACTTATAGCGCACCGGGGGGCTTGCGGCAAGGCCCCCGATGTGTCGCACAATGACCGGCCGAAGCCAGAACCTGCGAAAACGCGGGAATCGCGAAGTACCTACGGTGCTGTCGGCACCGGTTCGCGTGAGGACGCCGAACCAGGCCGGCGCGCCCGGTGCGCCCTCGGTCCGAGAATGCGGAGCTGATTATTCTGAATCCCCAGACCACCAGTGCGTTCGACCTTCCGGACCGCCTTTCCGCGAAGGCCGATCCGCGGCTGATCGCCGACGACGAACGGCATTTCGCCGCCGTCGCGGAGGCTCTCGAGCAGTCGATCGCCGAGGTGTCCGACCGCCTCGACGCCGAGCGCAGGGCGCCCGGTGGCGCGGGCCGGCAGGCGATGGACCGGGACGCGGAGATCCACCGGCTGACCGCTCGGCTGCGCGCGCTGCGCCGGTTCGGCCTCGACCTGTGCCTCGGGCGCATGGTCGCCGCGGACAGCCCCGAACCGGTCTACGTCGGACGGCTCGGCCTGACGGACGGCGCGGGACGCCGGCTGCTGGTCGACTGGCGCTCCCCCGCGGCCGAGCCGTTCTTCGGCGCCACCCACGCCAGCCCGATGGGCCTGGCGAGCCGCCGCAGGTACCGCTGGTCCGGCGGCCGGATCGGCGACTACTGGGACGAGGTGTTCACCGCTGACGGCTTCGCCGGGCACGCCGCGCTCGACGACCAGTCCGCCTTCATCGCGAGCCTCGGCGGCAACCACTCGGCACGGATGCGGGACGTGCTCGGCACCATCCAGGCCGACCAGGACGCCGTCATCCGGGCGGGCTCACGGGGCGCGCTGGTGGTCGACGGCGGCCCGGGCACGGGGAAGACCGTGGTCGCCCTGCACCGGTCCGCCTACCTGCTGTACTCCGACCCGCGCCTCGGGCACCGCCGGGGAGGTGTGCTGTTCGTCGGCCCGCACCGGCCCTACCTCGACTACGTCTCCGACGTCCTGCCCAGTCTCGGCGAGGAGGGGGTGCGCACCTGCACCCTGCGGGACCTGGTCGCCGAGGGAGCGGGGGCGGGTGCCGAAGCCGACCCGGAGGCGGCCCGCCTGAAGTCGTCGGCCGACATGGTGCGGGCGGTCGAGACGGCCGTCAGGTTCTACGAGGAACCGCCTGCCGAGGAGTTGACGGTCACCACGCCCTGGTGCGAGGTGCGAGTGAGCGCCGGCGACTGGGCCGTGGCGTTCGAGTCGGCGGACCCCGGCACCCCGCACAACGAGGCCCGCGACCGGATCTGGGAGGAACTGCTGACGATCCTGGTGGACAGGCATCGCGGCGGCGCCCCGGCCGACGCACTGCGCGCGTCACTGGCCCGGGACCGGGACCTGCTCACGGCCTTCGGCCGCGCGTGGCCGCTGATCGAGGCGGCCGACCTCGTCGGAGACCTGTGGTCGGTCCCCGCCTACCTGCGGTTGTGCGCGCCCTGGCTCGGCCGCGAGGAGGTCCGCGGACTGCAGCGCGCGCACGCCCAGGCCTGGACGCTGTCCGACCTGCCGCTGCTGGACGCGGCACGGCAGCGGCTCGGCGACCCGGAGGCGCCTCGGCTCAGGCGTCGCCAGAAGGCCGCCCTCGCCGCCCAGAGCGCACGCATGGCGCAGGTGGCCGACAGCCTGATCGAGGCGGACGACGACGGCGAGGGCCTGGTGACGCAGTTGCGCCGGGCCGACCTCCGGCGGAACCTGGTGGACGAGTCGGAGCTGCCCGCCACCGAACCCGACCCGCTCGCGGGACCGTTCGCGCACATCGTGGTGGACGAGGCCCAGGAACTGACCGACGCGCAGTGGCAGATGCTGCTGCTGCAGTGCCCGTCGCGGAGCTTCACCGTCGTCGGGGACCGGGCGCAGGCCCGGCACGGGTTCGCCGAGTCGTGGCGGGAGCGGCTGGAGCGGGTCGGGTTCGACCGCATCGAGGAGGCCTCCCTGAGCATCAACTACCGTACGCCGCGGGAGATCATGGCCGAGGCCGAGCCGGTCATCCGGGCCGTGCTGCCGGACGCCAACGTGCCGGTCTCCGTCCGCGGCAACGGCGTTCCGGTCGCGCACGGACGCAGGGCGGACCTCGACGCGGTCCTCGCCACGTGGCTCGCCGCCCACGACGACGGCATCGCGTGCGTCATCGGAGATCCGGCGTTCCCGGCGACGTCCCGCGTGCGGTCGCTGACTCCGGAGCTGGCGAAGGGCCTCGAGTTCGACCTGGTGGTCCTGGTCGACCCGGCGGCGTTCGGCGACGGCGTCGAAGGCGCGGTGGACCGTTATGTCGCGATGACCAGGGCGACCGGGCAACTCGTGGTCCTCACGCGTTCCTGACCCGGCCGGCCGCGGGCGGGGCGGCTCCGGGGCGGGGGTCTTCGCTGTGGCGGCTCCGAAGCGGGGCGACGGGGCCATCAGGGTGGTCGCGGGCCGCGTCTGGCGGCCTGCGCGGAGTCCGCCCGCCATGCTGGAGGGCGAGCTGCCCCCTTCCCGGCGAACAAGGAGCACGGTATGCCGACGGACCCGGTCGGGCGTTTCCTGGCGGCCCTGGACCCGGAGCACCGGGAGGCCGTGTCCGCCAGGCCCCGCGAGGAGCAGGAGCGGCTCGCCGCGGCCTGGGAACGGGAGCTGGACGCGGACACCGAACTCGACACCCTCGACGAGCTGTCCCCGCCGGCCGCGGAGGCCGAGGCGGCCCGCCGCGTCCTGGAGTCCGGGACCGAGTAGCCGAGGACGCCCCCGGGCACGGCGTGCGCGCTGCCACTCTCCCTCAGGCGCCGGGCTCCGCCAGGTCCCAGGGGCAGGGGGCGGTGCCCTCCGACCAGGCGGTCAGCTCCAGGCCGTTGACGCAGAGGATGCCGCACTGCTGGGCGTACTCCAGAGCCGGCGCCGTGAAGTCGCTCGTCGTCACGACCACCGCTATGTCGGCCTCGTGAACGGTGAAGCAGGTGCCGCCGAAGCGCTGCATGTCCTGCGAGCCGACCTTGTTGGTGTCGCCGTAGCGCTTGCACTGGATGACCAGGCGCCTGCCGTCCGGGGTGACCGCCAGGACGTCCGCGCCCAAGTCGCCCGCTCCGCCCACCACTTCCACCTCCCGGCAGGCGTCGCGTGCGCACAGGTCGGCTATCGCCTGCTCGAAGGCGTGCGGGTCGAGCTCGGCGTGGTCGACCTCGATCACGTCGTCGAGCGGAACGGTCGCCTCCTCGCCGACGGGCACGAGCGGCTCGGTGGGGGCGCACGCCGGCACCGGGCCGGTGCCGCCGGCCGTGCCCGGGGCGGCCGGCGGCGCCGCCGCCACCGGCCCGGCCGGTTCCGGGGCGCGCAGCGTGTCGGACGCCCGCTCGGCCGCCGCCTCCAGGGTCTCGGTGGCCCGGCGCGCACATCTCGCGACGGACAACCGCCGCCACCGGGACCCGCACATCAGCGCCGCCGCGAGGCTCACCACCGCCAGCACGCCGGCCCAGAGCGGACGGCGTTCGACGATGTCGACCGCGGTGCGGGCGACGAACGCCATGACACACAGGATGATGGCGAGCAGGACGAAGAAGAGGGCGGTGGCACGCAGGTCGAAACGCCGCCGGTCACGGTCGACGGGGCGGAAAGGGGGCGCGGGGACGGTCATGCTGGGCTTCCCTCCGTGGAGACGACGAAGATCACCCGGCTACGCGTGCCCAAGATCGCGGACTTCAACGGTGGTTGGCGGCCGCCGAGGGGCGTGCCTTTGCGGATCGGGCCGGGCGGGCGAATGCTGGAAGTGTTCAGCAGCGCGGCGAGGACTTAGTGGGGCGCGGCCGCCGGCCCGCCCGTCCGGGCGCCCCGCGGAGCGGCCCGTCGCCGCCGCCGTCCGGTGTTCGACGCGGAGGTGACCGAAGGTGAAAGCCGTCGTCTATGAGAAGCCGTTCAACGTGGCGGTGAAGGACGTCGACGATCCGCAGATACAGCACCCGAACGACGTGATCGTGCGGGTCACGTCGTCCGCCATCTGCGGGTCCGACCTGCACATGTACGAAGGCCGTACGGCCGCGCAGCCCGGCATCGTCTTCGGCCACGAGAACCTCGGCGTCATCGAGGAGACCGGCAGCGGCGTGGTCTCCCTGTCCCAGGGCGACCGGGTCGTGATGCCGTTCAACGTGGCCTGCGGATTCTGCAAGAACTGTCTCGCCGGCAACACCGGGTTCTGCCTGACGGTGAATCCGGGGTTCGCGGGCGGCGCGTACGGCTACGTCGCGATGGGCCCCTACCCCGGCGGCCAGGCAGAGCGGCTGCGCGTTCCGTTCGCCGACTTCAACTGCCTGAAGCTGCCGCCGGGCGAGGAGTTCGAGGCGGACTTCGTGCTGCTCGCCGACATCTTCCCGACCGGGTACCACGGCTGCGAGCTGGCGCAGGTGTCGCCCGGCGAGTCCGTAGCCGTGTTCGGCGCCGGTCCGGTCGGCCTGATGGCCGCCTACTCGGCGCTGCTGCGCGGCGCGTCCAAGGTGTTCTCGGTCGACCGGGTGCCCGAGCGGCTCGCCAAGGCGGAGGAGATCGGGGCCATCCCCATCGACTTCACCAAGGGCGACCCGGCCGAGCAGATCAAGGAGCAGACCGCGGGTGAGGGGACCGACAAGGGCGTGGACGCCGTCGGCTACCAGGCCACGTCCCACAAGGACGTCGGCCACGAGGAGCCCGCCGTCGTCCTCAACACCCTTGTCGATACGGTGCGGGCCACCGGCATGCTCGGCGTGCCCGGCCTGTACGTGCCGTCCGACCCGGGCGCACCCGACGAGCACGCCAAGCACGGCCAGTTGCTGGTCTCCATCGGCCGGATGTTCGAGAAGGGCCAGCAGATGGGCACCGGCCAGTGCAACGTCAAGCGGTACAACCGCCAGCTGCGCGACATGATCATCGCCGGGCGGGCCAAGCCCAGCTTCGTGGTCTCGCACGAACTGCCCCTCGAGGACGCGCCCGAAGCGTACGAGAAGTTCGACAAGCGGATCGAGGGCTACACAAAGGTCGTACTGCACCCGGGTCACGCGCTCGCGGCGTGACGCGACAGGACCGGCGGCGCGCCACTTCGCGTGAGTGGCGCGCCGCCGGCCCGCCGGGAGTGCCCGATCAGGAGTTGTCGGCGTCGGCCGGGGCCGCGGCGGTCGCCCCGGGCGGTATCACG
>NZ_JBHTVE010000001.1:58643-471301 GCF_042793175.1 Streptomyces sp. NPDC056580
CGCGCCCGGGGGCCCCGGGCCCGGGGCGCCCCGCCCCGCCCCCCGCCCCCCCCCCCCCCGGGGGGGGGCCCCCCCCCCGGCCGTCCTGTCGTGCCGGATCAGGAGTTGTCGCCGTCGGCAGGGTCAGCGGCGGTCGCCGCGGTCGTTATCACGGTGGTCGCCCCGGTGGTCGCGGTCGTCCCAGCGGTGGTCGCCGCGGCGGTCGTCCCAGCGGTGGTCACCGCGGCGGTCGTCCCAGCGGCGGTCGTCGCGGCGGTCGTCCCAGCGGCGGTCGTCGCGGCGGTCGTCCCAGCGGCGGTCGTCTCCGCCCCAGCGGTGGCCGCCGCCCCAGCGGCCGTGGCGGTCGTTGCCCCAGGAAGCGGAGTCGACGTAGCGGCCGTGGTTGTCGCGCAGGGTCGCGGTGTCGTTGTTGTCCCACACCTGGCGACCGCGGTCCTGGTAGACGTCTCCGAAGCGGTCCCGGCCGGTACCGGTGTGGACGCGGACCGTCTCATGGCCCTCGAGCCGGTAGTAGCGGAAGACGTAGGTGTGACCGTCCGCGTCGGACAGCGTCCAGCCGCTCAGGTTGACGTCGCGGCGGCCCTCGTTGGTGAGTTCGACCCACTCTCTGTTCAGGGCGCGGGCGTCGCGCACGTGGGAGCCGTGCTGCACGGCGCTGATGACGACCTGTGCGCGCGGCGAACGGCCGTGGTCGGCGGCCGAGGCCGGCAGTGCCGCCGCACCCACGACGGCCGCCGCGGCGACGGTGGCGGCAGCGACACGACGTGCGGTCACGATGACAGAAGCGGACAAGGTGTCCCCCTTCTCAGGGTTGTGCGGGTGGCGGCCGGGCGGCCGCACAGCCACACCGTGCTCGCCGCGGGCCGCATCGCCGACGGACACACGGAGTCCGTTACGGTTCACGCATATTTCCGTGACTCTTGGATGCAATGTCCATTTATGCGGTGAATAGGGTGCCGGGTGCCGTCCTACACGTCCCGGCCCGGTTCGTCACCCCGGTCTCACCCGAAAGTGAGTAACGGTCGCCGGGCAGGACCGAGGCCCCGGCGGCGGCCTTGGCGACCGCCGCGTCGAGAGCCGGGTCGGCGCCGCCGCCGAGGCTCACCCCGGTGACGGAGGGGCCCTTGTGGTTCTCGGTCACCCAGTCGATGCCGGCCACGACCTGCTCGGTGGCGCCGGAGCCGTTGTCGTCGAGGACTCTGACGGCGACGATCCTGGCTTCTGGGCGACGCCGTGGAGGGACGCAGCGGCGACGAAGGCCGGTGCGACTCGGAGCGTGCCTGCTGGTCACGCACAGATCAACCGCGTGTGCGGGAGCGAAGCCACTCCCGCACACACCTCCTCCACCGGATCCCCCCGCCCGCGACGGAAACCACGGACATCACCGCAGCTCACTGCGGTGATTGAAAGCCAGAAACAACAGCGGCGGAGTCTTTGTGAGTCTTTCCGCACACGATGTGCACTCAGCCGAGCCGGAACCTCTGCGCCGCCGATCCGTTGCAGTCCCAGATCTGCAGCCGGGTGCCGTTCGCGGTGGCGCCGCCCGGTGCGTCCAGGCAGCGGCCCGATTGCGGGTTCAACAGCGAACCGTCCCCCTGCTGCACCCACTTCTGGCCGCCGACGCCGTTGCAGTCCCACAGCTCGACCTTCGCGCCGTTCGCCGTGCCGTTGCCCTCGACGTCCAGACAACGGCCCAGCGTGCTGAGGGAGTTGTCGGAGCGGTGGAACCAGTGCTGGTCGACCGCCCAGGTCTGGCAGCCCCAGAGCTGTACGGCGGTTCCGTTGACGCCGGTGTCGTCCGCCGCGACGTCGACGCACTTGCCGCCGGGCCCGGCGACGGGTGCGCCGCCGTTGACGGAGAACTTCTGGGCGGAGGCGCCGTTGCAGTCCCAGATCTGCAGCCGGGTGCCGTTGGCGGTGGCGCCGCTCGGCGAGTCCAGGCAGCGGCCCGACTGCGGGTTGAGCAAGGAGCCGTCCGTCTGCTGCACCCACTTCTGGCCGCCGGCACCGTTGCAGTCCCACAGTTCGACCTTCGTGCCGTTCGCCGTGCCGTTGCCGTCGATGTCCAGGCACCGGCCGAGCGTGCCGAGCGAGCCGTCGGGGTTGTGCGTCCAGAACTGGTCCTCCGCGTACGACTGGCAGTCCCAGAGCTGTACGGCGGTGCCGTTGACGCCGGTGTCGTCCGCCGCGACGTCGACGCACTTGCCGCCGGGCCCGGTGACCGTGCCCTGTGGGCCGTTGGGCACGTCCGTCCGGCCGGAGTAGCCGACCGAGACGATGTCGGCCTGCACGGCGTTCTCGGCCGCGTCGGTCGGGTAGCCGGCGACCATCACGCCCTCGAAGAACGTGCCCATGTTCCAGTTGCTGTTGTCGCCGCCCGTGCCGAGGATGATGCCGCCCTCCTGGTGCATCGGCCGGTAGCCCCCACGGGTGGGCAGGGCGCCGTCCCACCACGTGGTCAGCGCGCCGGACTGGCCGTTGCCGCCCTTCAGGGCGTATCTGGTCTGCCCGTCGTTCTTCAGCACGGCCGTGACGTAGGCGCTGTCGTTGCCGCGGTTGGCGGTGTTGGAGCCGTTGTCGCCCTGGAACATGCCGTTCTCCAGGTCGGCCTCGACCCAGGGCCCCGAACCGGTGCACGGCGCGAAGTAGCACGTGGTCGCGATGCTGACCGCGTCCATGTGGCCGTTGCCGGTGTCGGCGGGCGTGCTCTCGGCGTTGCCGTAGTCGAAGCAGCAGGCCGAGCCCACGTGGGTGCCGCTGGCCACCATGTAGGCGCCCTCGGGCTGTCCGTTCACCGCGACGCCCGAGGCCACGCCGGTGTACCGGTAGCCGACACCGGGAGAGATCCACACGCCGTAGACCTTGTGTCCGCCCGCGGTGACGGCGATCTCACTGGCGTCCGCGCCCCGGTCGGCGCCCATGCCGGCGGTTCCGGCGGGTCCGGGGGTGAGGTCGTTGTGGCGTGTGGTCTGGTCGTAGATCTTGGTGATGCGGCAGGTGGTGCCGCCGCAGAAGGTGTCCTGCCGCCCGGCGTCCGCGTAGCCGCCCGCCGAGAGCAGTCCGATGTCGGCGGCGGCGCCGTCCGAGGCCCGGGTGACCCGGTACAGAGGACCGTTGTAGGCCCCGAACAGCGCGCGCACCGTGCTGTGCGCGGCGACGCACGGGGTGCCGGCCGCGCCATAGATGTCGCAGGGCTGCGAGCCGGCGGCCTCGGCCGGCTCGCTCAGGCCGGCCAGGGCGCCGAGCACGAGCGCCAGGACGGCGAGCACGGACCGCACGCGTGCGTACGGGCGTCGCGTCGGCCGGGACCCGGTGCGGCTTGTGGCTTCGCTTTCGGTTCCGGGCTCGTGTCCCTCCCCGGGCCCGGATCGGGTGACCTTGGATCTCTCTCCGCGCATCGTCTGCTCCTCGAAGGACGGGACGTGCTGCCAACAAGGTGGGGTGTCAGCCGAGTTCGTCTTTCGTCGCGGCCGTTGCGGAACGTACGAAACGCGGTCGATGACGTCAAGATTTGTTGCTTCCGACTTATTTAAAGTTTTGGACCTGTCCTGAATTGTTGCTTCTGCAGATGGCTTGACGCGCCGCTTCGGGGCACACGGAGGGGTAGGAGCGTTACTTCGTCAGGAGGCACGTCATGATCGCCCTCGGAGTCATCCTGCTCATCGTCGGTTTTCTCACGGGGATCTCCATCCTGTGGACCATCGGCATCATCCTCTTGGTGATCGGCGCGGTCCTCTGGATCCTCGGCTCCATGGGGCACGCGGTCGCGGGGCGCCGGCACTACTGGTAGGACCCGGGCTCGTCCCCGGGGTGGTCACGCGGACCGGCCTGTCCGGCCGAAGGGCCTGGCGGGCCGGTCGTCTGCGCGGGTCCGCGTACCCTGCTGACCGTGTCCGCCTCACCCCCACAGCCGCACCGTGTCGCCGTCCTCGTCCTGGAAGGTGCGAAACCGCTGGACGTGGGTATCCCCGCGCAGGTGTTCACGACGCGCGCGAGCATGCCGTACGAGGTACGGGTGTGCGGGGCGGCGCCCGGTCTGGTGACCGGTGGCGACGGACTGTCGTACCACGTCGCGCACGGCCTTGAGGCGCTGGACTGGGCACAGAGCGTCTTCATCCCCGGCTACCGGTCCCCGGACCGCGAGGACCCGCCGCCGGCCGTGGTCGACGCGCTGTTCGGCGCCCACGAGCGGGGCGCGCGGCTGGCCGCGATCTCGACGGGGGCCTTCGCGCTCGCCGCGACCGGCCTGCTGGACGGCCGGCGTGCCACGACCCACTGGCACTACACCCGGGCGCTGGCCGCGCGGCATCCGCTCGTCCGGGTCGACGAGAACGTGCTCTTCGTCGACGAGGGCGGCGTGCTCACGTCGGCCGGCGCGGCGTCCGGCATCGACCTGTGCCTGCACATCCTGCGCCGCGACCTCGGGGTGGCCCCGGCGAACCACGCGGCCCGGCGTCTGGTCGCGGCGCCCTACCGCAGCGGCGGCCAGGCCCAGTACGTGCCGCGCAGCGTGCCCGAGCCGCTCGGCGAGCGGTTCGCGGCCACCCGCGAGTGGGCGCTGCACCGGCTCGGCCGGCCGCTCACCCTCGACGTGCTCGCAAGACACGCGGCGGTGTCCCCGCGCACGTTCTCCCGCCGCTTCGTCGAGGAGACCGGCTACACCCCGATGCAGTGGGTGATGCGGGCCCGCGTCGACCTGGCGCGCGAGCTGCTGGAGCGTTCGGAGCGGGGCGTCGAGCAGATCGCCGCCGACGTCGGTCTCGGGACCGGCGCGAACCTGCGGCTGCACTTCCAGCAGGTCCTCGGGACCACGCCGAGCGAGTACCGGCGCACCTTCACGCGCGGCGAGTAGCCGGTAGCCGCCCGCTGGCGCGATCCTTGCGAACGGTGGCGATCCAGTCGCTGTCAGGAGCCGCCGCCGTCCGCGACCCTGGTGGCGGACGAAGGGACACCACTCATGACTCGTATCGCCATCAACGGTTTCGGCCGCATCGGACGCAATGTGCTGCGCGCCCTGCTGGAGCGCGGCGGCGACCTGGAGGTCGTGGCCGTCAACGACCTCACCGAGCCCGCCACGCTGGCACGCCTGCTCGCCTACGACACGACGGCCGGCCGGCTCGGCCGCCCGGTGACCGCCGACGGCGACTCCCTGGTCGTGGACGGCCGCCGGATCAGGGTGCTGGCCGAGCGTGAGCCGGAGCGGCTGCCGTGGGGCGAACTCGGCGTCGACATCGTGCTGGAGGCGACCGGCCGCTTCACCTCCGCCAAGGCCGCCCACGCCCATGTGTCGGCGGGAGCGCGCAAGGTGCTGGTGAGCGCGCCGTCGGACGGCGCGGACGTCACGCTCGCGTTCGGGGTGAACACCGGCGCCTACGACCCGGCCCGGCACACCATCGTCTCCAACGCCTCCTGCACGACCAACGCGCTCGCCCCGCTGGCCTCGGTGCTGGACGAACTCGCGGGGATCGAGCACGGCTTCATGACGACGGTGCACGCCTACACGCAGGAGCAGAACCTGCAGGACGGCCCGCACCGCGACGCCCGCCGGGCCCGGGCCGCGGCCGTCAACATCGTGCCCACCACGACGGGCGCCGCGAAGGCGATCGGCCTGGTGCTGCCGAACCTGGACGGCAAGCTGTCGGGCGACTCCATCCGGGTGCCGGTTCCGGTGGGTTCGATCGTCGAGCTGAACACGACCGTCGCGCGCGACGTGACGCGCGACGAGGTGCTGGCCGCGTACCGGGCCGCCGCCGAGGGGCCGCTGGCAGGCGTCCTGGAGTACTCCGAGGACCCCCTGGTGTCCTCCGACATCACGGGCAACCCGGCCTCGTCCGTCTTCGACTCGGCCCTCACCCGGGTCGACGGACGCCATGTCAAGGTGGTCGCCTGGTACGACAACGAGTGGGGCTTCTCCAACCGTGTGATCGACACGCTCGAACTGCTCGCCGCCGGCTGAGCGCGGGCCCGGACGGCAGGGCCGTCCGCTACCGGCACAGCTCGTCGCCCAGTGGCGTGCGCCGGTAGCGGACGGTGCGGCCGCTGCGGGTCCGGCTGAGCAGGCCCGCGTCGTAGAGGACGGCCAGGTGCTGGCTGACGGCGCCCGGGGTGACGCCCAGCCGGTGGGCGAGTTCGGTCGTGGACGCCGGTTCGGCGAGCAGGCACAGCAGCCGGGCGCGGGGGCGGCCGAGGAGCCGGACCAGGGCGCGGCCGGTGACCGGGGGCGGTGTCTCGGAGAGGGTGGCACGGCCGCGGGCCGGATAGACGAGGAGCGGCGGTCGTGTCGCGTCGATCATCGTCTGGGCGCCGCGCGCGAAGAGCGTCGGCATCAGCACCATGCCGCGTCCCGCGATGCGGATGTCGGCCGACGGCCAGGGGGCGGTGTCGCCCTCCCGGTTCAGTCGCAACTGGTCGCCGGTCCAGACGAGTTGCGGGTCGAGTCCGGCGAACAGGGCCGCCGCGCCCTGTTCCGCGAGCACCCGCGCCCGGTAGGCGAGATCGGCCTCCATGATGCTCTGCGCACGCGGCCACCACGCGTCGGCCAGACAGGTGCGCCAGTACGCGTCGAGGGCTCCGGCGAGCCGGTCGAGGAAAGCCGCCGGATCGGCCAGGCCCCGGGCGACGACCGGCGGGAGGGTGTCCGCGGCCCGGTAGGTGGCCCGGAAGTCGGCGGCGACGACGTCCGGCGGCGTACGGCGGACCTCGTCGAGTTCCTGCGCGAAGACCGGCCGGGCCCGCGCCGGGCGCGGGGTGAGGAAGTCGGGCACCCACAGCCAGGGGGCGACCAGGACGGTGAGCACCTCGCGGTCCAGTCGCTCCAGGAGCGGGCGGATGCGGCGCAGCCACGGCCGGTGGTGCGGGTACCGGGCGGGGTCGTGCAGACAGCGCAGCGAGAACACCGCCTCCTGCAGCGGGGAGTAGGCGAAGGAGGTGGTGGCCAGGTCGCCGACGGCGAAGCGGAACTCGATCATTGAGCGCCACGCTAAATCATTGTCGGACCGGGCCGGGTGCGGGGTTGGCTGTCCCGCATGACCACCACACCCCTTCCGAAGGCCCATGACGGGAACGGCAGTTCACCGGCCGGACGCGCGACAAGGGCGGGCGGGCTGCTGCCGGCCGACCCGGTGCTGCGTCTGGCCACCGTGCTGACCGCCGTCAACTCCCTCGGCAACGGACTGTACTTCCCCCTCGGCGTGCTGTACTTCACGCGCATCGTCGGCCTGGACGCGACCGCGGTCGGGCTCGGGATGACGGTCGCGGGCCTGGTGGGCGTGGCCGCCGGGGTGCCCGCCGGACGTGCGGCGGACCGGTGGGGCGCGCGGCGGGTCGGGGCCCTGCTCTGGGGCGGCACGGGGGTCGCCACCGCCTCGTACGTCCTCGTGGGGTCGTACGCCGGGTTCCTCGGGGCGGTGATCTGCGCGACGGGTCTGCAGATGGCGAGCCGGGGGGTGCAGGGCGCGCTGTACGCGGACGTGCTGCCGCCGGCGACCCGGGTGGAGGCGCGCGCTTACCTGCGGATGGTGACGAACGTCGGGATGGGCGCGGGCGGTGCGCTGGGCGCGGTCGCCCTCCAGGTGGACACACGGGGGGCCTACCTGACGGTGATCGCACTGAACGCGCTGTCGTTCGCGGGACCCGCCCTGCTGCTGCCCCGGCTGCCGCTGGCGCCGCACGCGCGTGAGCGTGCCGTTCCGGCCGCCGGGGCTCCGGCGGGCGAGGGCTGGCGGGCGGTGCGCGACCTGCCGTTCCTGGCGGTGACGGTGCTCAACGCGGTGCTGGTGGTGCAGTACACGCTGTCGGAGGTGGGGCTGCCGCTGTGGATCGTGGAACGCACCACGGCGCCGCGCTGGACGGCGGCCCTGCTGATGATCGTCAACTGTGTGTTGGTGGCCCTGCTCCAGGTGCGGGTCGCCCGGCGTGCCTCCCGGGTGGCCACGGCGGTACGGGCGATGGGCTGGTCGGGGCTGCTGCTGGCCACGGCCTGCGCGGTGTACGCGCTGTCCGCGGGCCTCTCCCCGGTGTGGGCGGTGCTGTCGCTGACGGCCGGGGCGGTGGTGCAGGTCTTCGCCGAGGTGCTGTCCGCGGCGGGCGGCTGGACCCTCGGCTATGAACTCGCCGACGCCCGCGCGCACGGCGTCTACCAGGGAGTGTTCGGTGCGGGCGCGTCGGCGGGGATGATGGCGGGACCGGCCCTGGTCACGATCACCGCGATCGCCCACGGCGCCCTGGGCTGGGCGGTGCTCGGCGCGGTGTTCGCCCTCGCCGGGCTCTGCGTGGCGCCGGCCGTGCGCTGGGCCCAGCGGGACGGCGCCTGGCGGGGTGAACCGGCCTGACCCCCGCCGCGCCGACGGCGCGGCCCCGGTCCGGCGTCCCGCGTCACCCGCGGCGCGGAAGGGGCCCCGCCCGGCGGGTAGGCTGACGGCGAACCGTCCCGCTCGGTCAACCGGAGCCGTCCCTATGGAACTTGCCTTCGAAGGCCGGATCGTCGAGTGGCGGGGTCCGTCGCCGTTCTACTTCGTCGCCGTGCCCGAGGAGGAGTCCGCCGACATCCGGCAGATCGCCTCGGCGGCCACGTACGGCTGGGGCGTGATCCCGGTCGACGCCCGGATCGGCGACCGCGCCTTCTCCACCTCGCTCTTCCCCAGGGACGGCGGCTATCTGCTGCCGTTGAAGAAGGCCGTCCGCGCGCCGCAGGGTCTGTCGGCGGGTGACGACGTGAGCGTGACGATGACCGTGCGCCTCTGACCGGCCGGACCGGCCGCCGCCTCGTTCCGGCCCCCGGACCACAAGCGGAAGCAATGGTTCCGTGACATCCGTCACAGCCCGCCCGCGACATGAGCGCCCCGCATAGTAGACACCGCTCCGGGGACATATGGGATTTGTCCGCCTTGGTGTGGAAGTGGATCAGACCCGGCCGCAGGTCGTCGCGCCCGGGCGGCCGCGGTCCCCGTCCACGGGGCACAGCAGGGTTTCTGACGGTGCGCCGGGAGCCGGGGCGGCCGGCGCCGGCCGGACCTGCACGCCCGGTACCCCTTTGCAAGGGCCGCACGGGCCTACTAACAGCGGTAGTACGAAGGCCTCTTTGCATGCTGTGTGAAGGCTTCCTAAGAATGACCATCCGCAAGGCGTTCCCGCAGGTCGGGAACGGAGTCCGCGGCGCGCCGGCCGACACCGGGGCGCGCAACGACCAGCGAGTGAGGTCACGCAATGGGAGAGCATCGCAAGAAGCAGCGTTACCGGCGGGTGGTCATCGCTGCGGTCGCTGTGGGCGCCGTCGGAGTGCCGTCCATAGCCATGGCCTGCGGCGAGTGGCCGCACGGCGGAAGCAGCCGGCCCGTCGCCGTGCAGGACGCCGCCGCCCAGAGCCCCGACGACGGCTACGGGCAGCACTACTGGCACGGCGACGGTGGCATCGCGCCGAGCTGGCTGCCGTCGCGGACGCCGGGCACGACCGCGCCGGGCACTCCGCCGGCCGCTTCGGACAAGCCGAACCCGGAGTCGAAGCCGGCGCACAAGCACAAGCACAAGCACAAGCAAGCGCACCAGCACACCGTCAAGGTGTCCCCCAGCGCTCACCCGGCCCGCGCCGCCGCGCCCCGGACCACGCCCAAGCCGGCGCCCAAGGCCACCACCGTGCCGGCGCCCAAGGCCACCACCGCGCCGGCCACCACCGCGCCGCCTGCCTCCCCGCAGCCCACCGCCACGGCCTCCGGTGTCGTCGCCCGCGTCCTGGAGCTGGTCAACGCCGAGCGAGGCAAGGTCGGTTGCTCCGCGCTGACCCTGAACGCGACGCTCACCAAGGCGGCGCAGGCGCACAGCCAGGACATGGCCGCCCACCAGAACATGTCGCACACCGGATCCGACGGGTCCTCCCCAGGCGACCGGATCACGAGCGCCGGCTACACCTGGAGCTCGTACGGCGAGAACGTCGCGTACGGCTACTCCACCGCTGAGCAGGTCATGGCGGGCTGGATGTCCAGCCCCGGCCACCGGGCCAACATCCTCAACTGCGCGTTCAAGGAGATCGGCGTCGGTCTCGCGCAGCCCGGCAGCTACTGGACCCAGGACTTCGGCACCGCCCGGTAGGGACGGGTCCTGGCGGGCCGGCCTCACCGCTCCGGCCCGCCCAGTGCCCTCAGCAGCAGCACGGTCACGTCGTCGGTACGGCGGCCGCCCGGCCAGGCGTGCCGGACGAGGCTGTCGGCGAGGCCCGTGAGGTCCCCGCTGTCGGCGCCGGCGAGGTGTGCGGCCAGCTCCGTGGTGGTCCGCGCGGCGTCCGCGCCCGGCAGCTCCACCAGCCCGTCCGTGTGCAGGGCGAGGATCGCGCCCGCGGGCAGGGCGGCGACGGCGACGGGGTAGCGGACCCGGGAGCCGATGCCCAGCAGCGGCCCCGGCTCCACGTGCAGCGTCCTCGCGCGCCCCGGCCCGGGCCGGATCAGCGGCGGCACATGACCGGCGCTGACGAGGCGCAACCGGTGCCCGGGCAGGTCGAGCTGCACGTAGAGACAGGCGACGAGCAGCTCGGAGTCCAGGTCCACCAGGAGCTGGTCGGTACGGCCCATGACCTGGTCCGGTGTCGCCCCCGCCGTCGCGTGGGCGTGGATGGCGGTGCGGACCTGCCCCATGAGCGCGGCGGAGGCGACGCTGTGCCCCTCCACGTCCCCGATGACGGCCGCGGCGGTGCCGTCGTCCAGGCGCAGCAGGTCGTAGAAGTCCCCGCCCACCTCCAGGCCGTGCCCGGCCGGCAGGTAGCGGGCGGCAACCTCGAGACCCGGCACCGGGGGCAGGGCGCTGGGCAGGAGCGCCTGCTGAAGTTCGCGGACGAGACGGTACTGGGTGTCGTACAGGCCGGCGCGGTCCAGCGCCTGCGCGACCAGGCCCGCCAGTGAGGTGAGCACGGCGCGCTCGTCGGCGCTGAAGTCGTGGGGGCGGTCGTACGACAGGATGCAGCAGCCGACCGGGCGGCCGGAGACGACCAGCGGGAGGAAGGCCCACGCCTGCTTGCCGCTGATCCGGACCGCCTCGGGGTGGCTGCGGGCCAGTTCGGCCGGGCTGCGGAAGAAGACGGGGGCGCCGGTCGAAAGGACGTCGCCGGCCGGTGTCAGCTCGGTGTCCAGCGGGAGCGCGTCCAGACGCTCCACGGCCTCGGCGGCATAGCCGTGATGGCCGGCGATGCTCAGCCGGCCGGCGTCCACGGCGGAGAGGATCATGCCCTGGGCGCCGAAGGCGGGCAGGACCTGGCTGGTGACGAGCGCGACAAGGTCCTTCACGGTGACGATCTCGGTGAGCGCGGCCGCGAGGTGCACCAGCTGGTAGAGCCGTCCGGTCGGTGCCGGTGCGGCCCGGCGCACCGCCGGCGCCGTCGGCTCGGTGTCCTGCTCGCGCCCCGGCAGGACACGGACGCTGATGCCGCTCCCGTCCGGGTAGAGCCGGAACGTCAGCCACTGGTCCGGCGGCCGCAGCGCGTCGAAGGAGGCGGGCGCCCGGCTCACGACGACCGTGCGGTACTGGTCCTCGTAGACGGGGTCGTCCAGCCACGGCAGGGACTGCCAGGGACGGGTGCCGAGCAGTTCCCGCACCGAGCGGCCGAGCAGCCGGGCGGCCGCGGTGCTGGCGAAGGTGACGCGGCCCTCCAGGTCGAGGGAGACGGCGCCCTCGGGGAGGCGTTCGAGGAAGTCGGCCGCGGCCATGCCGGTCAGCAGGGGGTGACGCTCGGTGTCGACGCGCAGGACTCGGGGCAGCTCGGGCAGGTGCGGCGGCTCGGGCAGGTCGTCCAGCAGCCGGGCGAGCTGGTGCGCGCCGGCGGCGAGGTGGCCGCGTTCGCGCGCCGAGGCGGCGCGGGCCCGTTCGTCGGGCCACATCAGTATCAGGCCGCCCCAGCAGCGGCGGGCACCGGTCAGGGGGATCGCGGCGAGGGCGAACCGGTAGGGCAGCACGGCCGCGGTGCGCGGATAGCGGCGCGCCATCTCGTCGTGGCCGGCGACCCACACCATGCGGTGCTCGCGGACCGCCTCGGTGAGCGGTGCGGGTGCGGTGAGCGGAAGGCGCCGCCACGGCACGGTGAACTCCTGCGGCACGCCGCAGACGGCCACCATGCGCAGCACCCCCTGCGACTCCTCGGTGAGGAACAGACCGCCGATCGACGCGCCGGTGCGGCGCACCACGCCGGTCAGCACGGACCCGAGCGCCTCGTCCAGGGCGCCGCCCTCATGGGGACCGGGCCGCATAGCGCCTCCACTGACAAGCGGAGTGAAGTCGTCGTCGAGTTCCTGGACCATCGGCTGCCCGCCGACGGGCCGTCCACACCGCCAAGAGTAGACATATCGCCAATATGACTCATCGTCCGGGTGTGCGACCTCCGTGTCCGACACCGGTGGGCCGGAAGATGGCTAGCGTTCCGGCTTCTGGGTAGCCGACTGATTCAGATCAGCTACGTAACCAGTGACAACTGAGGCATACATGGCCATCCCGCTTAGGCAGAAGGCATCGGATGGACCGGAACGGAACGGGGACACCTCGCTGCGGTGGGACCACACCTGGGACAGCGGTGCGACCAGCGCCGCTCAGGCCCGCGCAGCGGCGGAGCGCTTTCTCGACCGTGTCCGTGCCACCGGCCGCATTCCCGTCCCCGACCGCGTGGTACAGGACACGCAACTGGTGGTCAGCGAACTGATCACCAATGTCGTTATGCACACGTCAGGACCATGTGGGCTCGCCCTGGAGGTGTCCCGCGACGGCGAGTGCCTGCGGATCACGGTGTGGGACTCCTCCCGCCGGCTGCCGGAGGTCAGGGCCCGCGACGGACAGCGGATCGGCGGCCACGGGCTCGAGATCGTCAAGGCGATCAGCCACACCCTCTCCGTGACGGCCCACCACGACGGCAAGCAGGTCGACGTTCAGCTCCTGCTGCCCGGCGCGCGCGGCCCGGCGGCGACGGCGGACCCGGATCCGCTGCGCCGGACACCGCGGATGCGGACGCGCGCCGATCCGCCGAACGGACCGCCACCGAGACGCGACGGACCACCCCAGGAACGGACGACACTTCCGCCCGCGGCCGGTCAGCCCGGCCCGGGCCGGTCCTCGCGCACCCGCTGGGCGATGTCACGCAGCTTGACGTTGTGCTCCTGCGAAATGCGCCGCATCACCTGGAAGGCGTCCTCCTCGCTGAGCTTGTGGCGCTCGCGCAGGATGCCCATGGCCTCTCCGATGGCGTGCCGGCTCTCCAGCCCGTGCTCCAGCTGGTCGATGGTGCGTGCGCTGGCCAGCGCCACGGCGGCGTGGGAGGCCAGCAGCCAGCCGGCCGTCTCGATGTCCTCGCCGAAGGCCCCGGGCCGGGAGCTGTACAGGTTCAGCGCCCCGAAGTCCTCCTGGTCCGTGTACAGCAGCACTCCCGTCATGCTGCACACGCCGAGTTCGCGGGCCGCCGCGGCGAAGGCCTCCCAGCCGGGCTGGGGGGCGGACATGTCGGGAATGCGGTACACGCGGTCGCCGCTCTTGCGCCGGGCCAGGTCGAAGCACGGCCCCTCCCCCAGCTTCCCCTGCAGCCGGTCGCACTCACGGACCACGTCGTCCGTGGCGGAGAGGGTGACCGCTCTGCCCTTGCGCACCGCGAGGATGCCCGCCGACTCGCATCCCTCGACGAGGTCCACCGCCGCCGCGGAGATCAAGTCCAGCGTCGCCTGTACCGAGTCCTGCTCCAGCAGTTCCCTGGCGAACCGGGCCATCGCCTCGGCGTACTCCCGCCAATCCATCCGCCACCACCCGTCTCGCTCACCGGTTCGATCAACAGTAGCGCCGACACCGCGGGCTCCGCGCCCTCGCTGCGCGCCGGGCGCGGCGCAGCCCGGGCCACGGCTCAGTCGTCGGAGTCCGGCTTGCCGCGCGCCGCGGCGTACGCCTGGGCCGGTGTCATCGGGACGCCGTTGAGGCTGACGGTCTTGTAGGGGCTGACCTTGGCGCAGGTCCTGGCCTGGTCGGCGGTCTGCGCGTGGGCGTCGGAGACCGCGGCCCCGGTGTCGGCCGGCGCCGAGGAGGCCGTCGACGAACCGCCGGGCCAGGTGGCGCCGCTCGGCCAGTCGGCGCCGACGACCAGGGTGAGCCCGGCGCCCGCGCCCTGCTTCAGGTGCGAGGCGGGCAGCCCCAGGGCGTCGGCGACCGTACGGGCCTCAGCCCTCTGGCCGGCGCCGTAGGTCAGTGTGGTGGTGGCCGCCGGGCTCGGGGCGTTGCCCGTGGTCGTACCGGTGCCGAAGCCCTGGCCGGTGAGGGCGTCGGCGACCGCGGAGGCGCGGCCGGTGATCGCGGTGCCGTTCTGCACCGTGACGGCGATGTGGGAGGCGGGCACGGCCGAGGCGGTGGCCTTGGCCTTCGCCTTGGCCTCGGCAGTCGCCGGGGCCGCCCCCGACTTCTTCCCGGCGCCGGTGGTCAGCGAGCGGTCGCCGGCGATGGCTGAGAACAGGGCCTTGGCGCCGGAGCCGACCACGACCCGGTTGCTGTCGCCGGGGTCGGCGCCCGTCTGCATGGTGGTGAAGGTCATCCGCTTGGTGGGGACCTTGTTCACGTCGGTGGCGAGACCGATCAGCTTCTTCACGGAGCCGAGGCCGTCGTCCACGGTCAGCGCCTTGGTGGCGGCGTCCGCGAGTCCGTAGACCGCGCTGGGGTCGGTGAGCGTGCCCGCGCTCTTGAACTTGCGGATCATCGCGCCGAGGAAGATGTGCTGGGAGATGGTGCGGCCGAGGTCGCTGCCGTCGCCGAAGCCGTGCCGGGAGCGGACGAACTCCAGGGCCGCGACCCCCTTGAGGGTGTGGCTGCCCCTGGACAGCTTCAGGTGCGAGTAGGTGTCGTAGACGTCGTCGGTGACGCAGACGGAGACCCCGCCGACCGCGTCGGACATCTTCACCACGCCGGAGAAGTCGAGCTTGACGAAGTGGTCGATGGGGATGCCAGTGAGCTGGTGGACCGTGGCCACCTGGCAGGCGGGACCGTACTGCAGGGCGCTGTTGATCTGGCCGTAGTAACCGGCCGTGGACCGGCCGGTCGCGCTGTCCGCGCAGGCCGGGACCTTGGTCATGGTGTCGCGGGGGATGCTCATCACGGTGGCGTTGGAGCGGTCGGCGGATATGTGCACCACCATCTCCACGTCCGCGTTGCTGCCGGTCTGCACGCCGGTGCGCGAGCAGCCGCCGCCGAGCTTGCAGTCCGCCTTGCTGGTGCGCCCGTCCGAGCCCATGACCAGGATGTTGATCGGGGTCCGGCCGAACGCGTCGGCCTTCTCGGTGCCGCCCTTGCCGTCGAGCGAGACACTGTGGATGTTGCCGTTCAGATGCTCGTAGAACCACCAGCCGACGCCCGCCGTGCCCAGCACCCCGAGGGCCGCGCACAGTCCGGCGATCCGCAGCGCGCGCCTGCCGCGCCCGACCGGCCTGGCCCGCCGCGCCCGGGTGCCGCGGCGGGGGCGGGCGGCCTCCCGGGCCGCCTTCCGGGCGGCGCCTCGGCCGCCGGCGGGCGGCGGCGCCCCGTCCGCCTCGTCGGCGCGCTGTGCGGGCACCCGGGCGGTGCGGCTGCGCGTGGCCTGCCCGCCCGGGCCGTCCCACGGGTCGCTCATCTTCCACTCCCCTGAACGGTCAGGCCCGGCAGGCCGGACCGGTCCGGGCGCACTGGCGGCTCCACCTGGGTTTCTTTGGTTGCGAAATCTAACAAACCCATGGGCCGAACAGCACATATCCTGGGGCAATTCACAGGTAGGAGAACGGCAAGACGGGCCGCCGGGTGCCTCGACAGTCGGGCGAACCGGGGCTTTTCGACCACGGGAAATGGGGCACGCGTCGGGGGTATGCCATCCGACCGGAGGGGCGGTGTCCCGATGTCCGAGTACGAGCGTTCGCGCACGATGCCCGCGCAGCCCGAGCACGTCTTCGACCAGGCGGCCAACGTCCGCCAGTTCGACGCCTGGCTGCCGCGTGAGCTGCACGTGCACGTCGAGGATCTCCCGGCCGTCACGGTCCACGAGGACGGGACCGGCCAGGACACGGCGGCCCTGATGCGCGCCGAGAAGGACCAGATGCGCATCGAGTGGGGCACCCGCGAGCAGGGCAGCTACGCGGGCTGGCTCCAGGTCGCGGGGATCGGCAGCGGTGCCAGCGAGGTGACCGTGCACCTGTCCTTCTTCGACAAGAGGCACGACCCGGGCGAGCGGCAGGTGTGCGACGCGCTCGACAACAGCCTGCGGCGCCTGGAGGACCAGGTGCGGCTGCGCGTCGACAACACGGCGGGGTGAGTCGCCGCGCCCCGGCCGCCGAGCGGCGGGGCCGGTGACACGGACGGGGCGGCGCCCGCCCCCCGCACGACGCGGAGGGCGGGCGCCGCGGTCGTGTGCGGCCCGACCGTGCCCGCCGCCGTGGTGCGCGGCTCGGCCGTACCCGCCGCCCGTCGTGCGCGGCCGCGCCCCGGGAGCCGGTGACCCGACCGTCGGTCCTCGCGGCCCGCCGCCGACCGCTCCCGCAGGCATGCGGCACGCCGTGCGGGTATACGTACGCCCGGCGGATCAGGCGCCCGTCCGCGCGGCCATGCGGCGGGACGGGCCACGACAGGGAGGCAGGCATGTTGCAGCGGCCGGTGGAGACGGACGGGTACCCGGACGCGGGGGTGGCGACGGCGGACGGCACGGAGGCCCGCAAGCAGCGGCTGCGAAGACGGCTGGAGCGTCTGCTAGGCATCGCCGCGACGGAGGGAAACCAGCTCACGCGGTTGCGCAACGGCGACGCGATCTTCCCCGCCATGCTCGACGCGATCCGTTCGGCACGGCACACGATCGACATGATGACCTTCGTCTACTGGCGCGGCGAGATCGCCCACGAGTTCGCGAACGCCCTGGCGGAGCGGGCCAGGGCGGGGCTGCGGGTCCGCCTGCTGCTGGACGGGTTCGGAGCCAAGGAGATCGAGCAGAGCCTCCTTGACGCCATGGACGACGCGGGGGTCCAGGTCGCCTGGTTCCGCAAGCCGGTGCGGCTGTCCCCGCTCAAGCAGAACCACCGCTGTCACCGCAAGGCCCTGGTGGTGGACGAGAGCCTCGCCTTCACCGGAGGCGTCGGCATCGCTGAGGAGTGGTGCGGCGACGCGCGCGGCCCCGGTGAGTGGCGGGACACCCATGTCGAGGTGCGCGGTCCGGCCGTGGACGGCATAGCCGCCGCGTTCGCGCAGAACTGGGCCGAGTGCCACGACACGCTCTACGACGAGCGCGACCGCTTCGTCGAGCACGAGCAGCCGGGCCGCGCCGTCGTGCAGGTGGTCCGCGGTTCGGCCAGCTTCGGCTGGCAGGACATGCAGACGCTCGTGCGGGTCGTGCTGACGTCGGCGCAGGAGAGCTTCCGCCTCTCCACGGCCTACTTCGCGCCCGACGACTACTTCGTGGACCTGCTGGCCGCCACCGCCCGGCGTGGCGTGCGGGTGCAGATCCTGCTGCCCGGGCCGCACACCGACCAGCGCGCCTGCCGGCTGGCCGGGCAGCACCACTACCAGCGGCTGCTGGACGAGGGCGTGGAGATCCGCGAGTTCCAGCCGACCATGCTGCACACGAAGATCATCACGGTCGACTCGGTCGCTTCGCTGATCGGCTCGACCAACTTCAACCGGCGCTCCATGGAGCACGACGAGGAGGTCATGCTCGCCGTGCTCGACGAGGAGTTCACCGCAGGTCTGGACCGTGACTTCGATGAGGACCTGAAGCGCAGCGAGCCGGTCGATCCCGTGCGCTGGCGGCGCCGGCCGGTGCTGCAGCGGGCCCGCGAGCTCTCGGTCAGGCCGATCAGCAGGTTCCTGTAGGGGGCTCGTTCCCGTCCCGCCGCGGGCTCGGGCGGTCCCGCCGAGCGCGAGAGGGACCGGCGCCCACGCCGGGCAGGTGTCGAAACCGGCTCCGGGGGCATCGGCGCAGTATGGATGCACAGTCATGGGCCCTGCGTGGCCGGGGCCGCGCCCGCCGGGCGGCCGACAGCACGGCGATGGCCGCGGCGGCCCGCTCGGGATTCGCCGCCCGGGGGCTGATCTACGTGCTGGTGGGCGTGATAGCCCTGCAGATAGCGTTCGGCGGTGACAGCGGCGGCGAACAGGCCGACCGCGGTGGCGCGCTCGGCGAACTGGCGTCGAAGCCGTTCGGCTCGGCGATGCTGTGGATCGTCGGTGTCGCCCTCGTCGGCATGGCGCTGTGGCGGCTGTCGGAGGCGGTGTTCGGCGGGGCCGGCACGGACGGGAGCAAGGCGTCGAAGCGGGCCATGGCCGCGGGCCGGGCGGTGTTCTACGCCTTCCTGTCCTTCTCGGTCCTCTCGTACGCGGCCGGGGACAAGGGCAGCGGGAGCGGCTCCTCCGACCGGCACACCGACGACATCACGGCCACCGCGCTGAAGTGGCCGGGCGGGCAGTGGATCGTCGGGCTGGCCGGGGCCGCAGTGGTGGTCGCCGGACTGTGGATCGCCGTCCGGGCCGTGCTGAAGAAGTTCCGCAAGCACCTGCGGACCGCGGAGATGTCCCGGAAGGCGAAGCACTTCACCGACTTCTTCGGTGTCGCCGGCGGTGCCGCGCGCGGCCTCGTCTTCGCCGTCGCGGGGGTGTTCGCCCTGGTCGCGGCGGTTCAGCACCAGCCTGGCAAGGCCAAGGGCATGGACGACACGCTGCGTTCGTTCCGGGATCTGCCGGCCGGTCCTTGGCTGCTCGCCCTGGTCGCCCTGGGCCTAGCCGCGTTCGGCGTCTTCTCCTGGTGCAACGCCCGCTGGCGGGAGGTCTGAGCCGGCCGTCCGCCTAGGCGGGCAGCGGCACCGTGGCCGAGACCCGCTTGCCCTGGTCGTGCCGGGTGACATGCAGGCGGCCGCAGATTCTCAGCACGAGGTGCAGTCCACGCCCGCCCAGGCGCTGGGCGTCCACGGGCCGGACGACGGGCAGGCCCTGGGAGGTGTCCGAGACGGTGACGCGCACCTCGTGCCGGCCGGGAGCGACCTCAAGCAGCAGCGCGCAGGGACCGGGGGCGTGGCGCAGCGCGTTGGTGATCAGTTCGCTCACCACCAGTTGGGCGTCCTGGCTGGCACGCCGGCCGGGAGGGTGCCCGGCCCGGACGAGCAGGGTGCGCACGGCGCCGCGCGCGTCGGCGATGCGCAGGGCGCCGTCACCCCAGGTCGCGCTGAAGCGGAGCGTCTCGTCCGGCCCGTCACCGACCGGGGCGTCCGCTGGTTCGGCCGTGTGCGGCCCGTGACCGCCTTCGCTCTCGTGTGTCAAGGACAATTCCGTCCCCCTCGGTGTTCCCGGCATGCTTCCCGTCTTTCGCGCTGGTGCACCGCGGGTCAGGAGGTGTCGCTGCGCAGCGCGCTGTCGCGGGAGTCGGTGATCGAGAAGTGCCCGATGGTGCCGCTGATGGTCAGCAGCCGGACGAGGCCCTCCTGGAGCGGGCCGAGAATGACGAATTCGCGGCCCCGCGCGCGGTGGCGCCGCTGGGCGTCGAGGAGGGCGCTGAGCAACTGGCTGTCGCCGAAGGTCACCCCGGACAGGTCCACCACGGTGACGGGCAGATCGGACTCGTCGGCCTCGGCCCAAGCGGCGCGCAGCAGGTCGCACTCGTCGTAGTCGATCTCTCCGCGCACCCTGATCTCCAGGACACGCGCGTGCCGCGCGACCTGCACTGTTGTCTCGGATCCCCACCGCATGCGGTCATCCTGCCATCCGTGGTCCGGGGAAGGCGAGGCCGGTGTCACAAGACCCCCGCCCCGGTGCCGCCGCCCTCTTCCGGCGGCCCCGGTTCGCCTGCCGCGGCAGGGGTCGTGACGGGGGCCGTGAGGTGGCCGAGCACGTTGGTGTGGCTCAGGACGCGCTCCAGGACGTCCGGCCGGTTGTCCAGGTGCAGCGCGGCGCCGGCCGCCCGGGTGTACCGGTGGATCATCAGCAGCGCCGACAGTCCCATCGAGTCGATCCAGGTGAGGTCGGCGAAGTCCAGGCGCACATGGCGGGGGGCCGGCGGGCCGGCCAGGCCGGTGACGACGGTCTCCACCAGCTCGTCGCAGGTGTCGTAGTCGAGTTCGCCGGCGACGCGCACGGTCAGGGCCGACGGCTCGCTGATCGTGGTGAGGCTGAATTCGGTGGCAGGGTGCTGGGTCATACGTGCAGGTCGGGTCCGGGTCCGTGAGCGGGTGAGTGGGCGCGTTCGAGCAGGGCGGTGGCGCCCTCACGGAGCAGTTTCCTGGTTCGCGGGAAGTCACGCAGCCGGTCGGACAGCGCGTCCAGGGCGCTGACCAGGGACAGCGCCGGGACGTGCCGTGCCTCGAGGATCTCCGCGGTCCACAGGAGGAAGCCCGTGAACACCTCGACGTCGTCGACGTAGAGCGCGGTGGCCAGGAAGTCGGCGACGTGCGCGATGTCCTCGGCGGTCCGTTCCCGCTGCTCGTCACTGTACTCACGCAGTGCGGGGAAACGGTCCTCCAGGTCTCGCAGCGTCTGTTTGACGAGCGTGCCGCGCGACTGGACGACCAGGGTGTACTCCTGGTCGGCCAGGTGCGGCAGGTCGTCCACGATCTGCCGGGCGGCGGCCGGGTCGGGGTGCGGCAGGTCGGCCTCCAGCGCCGCGGCCGCGCCGCGGGCGTCGGCCGCCCAGCGGTCCGCGCCGAGCGCGAAGGCGTAGCGGCCCTGCGGGCCGAACGCGCGGCCCCCCGCCAGCACCGGGACGCCGACGGCCTGACAGGCGGTGATGGCCGCGTGCGCGGTGGGCAGGTGGGTGGGGATCGAGCCGGACAGCAGCACCGCCCGCGGATTGGTGCGGTGCAGGTGCGCGACGAGGTGCGGGGTGGGTGTCTGCGCGCCCAGGTAGTCCACCTGCCAGCCGCGCAGGCGCAGGATCTCCGCGACCAGCCGGGCCGGGAAGGCGTGCCATTCCCCGTCCACGCAGCCGACCGTCACGCGTCCCCGGTGCCCGCGCCGCGGGTCGCCGTCCTGCCGGTGGGCGAGGGCGGCGACGACCCGTTCGTTGATGGCGGTGGCGGCGTGTTCCTGGGCCACACTGATGCGGTTGGCGGCCCATTCGGCGCCGACCTTCTCCTGGACCCGGGCGATGACGTCCAGCAGCACGGTCTCCTCGGCGACGCCCTCGGCGAGCGCGCCGTGCACGACGGCTACCGCGCTGTACTCGTCGCCGTCCACGACGGCCTGCCAGAGCCGGTCCCGCAGCAGGCTCACCCGTATCGGAACGCTCACTCCGACCTCCCGGCGCGCTCTCCCGCCCCGGCGTGGTCCGCGGCGCCCGCCGGGGCCTTCGCGGGTGCGCTGACGGCGACGGCGGCCATGTCGTCGTGGCGGCCGGTGCCGAGCCACTGGGCGGCGATCATCTGGACCCGCTCCACGACCGCCTCGGCCGGCAGCCCGGCGCACTCGGCGAGGGTCCGCCGCAGCCGCCGCTCGCCGAACATCTCGTCGCCGAGCGGCCCGCCGCGTGCCTCGGTGATGCCGTCGGTGTACAGCAGACAGGTCTCGCCCGGGGCGAGCACCGCTTCGGCGCCGACCGAGCTGATCTCCGGCAGGGCGCCGACCAGGGTGCCGCGGGTGGGCACCTCCTCCACGCTGCCGTCCTGGCGGACGATCAGCGGCGGCAGGTGCCCGGCGCTGGTCAGCCGCACGTGCACCCGGTCGTCCCGGCGGCGCACGGAGGCGAGCACCAGGGTGGCGAACCGGGTGTGCTGAGCGGTCAGCAGGGCGCCGTTCAGCAGCTTCAGCACCTGGTCGTGGTTCCCGGCCAGAGGCAGCAGGGCGTGCAGGGTGTTGCGGATCTTGCCGGTCAGCACGGCCGCGTCCAGGCCCTTGCCGGCGACGTCGCCGAGCACGACGAGGGTTTCCTGCGAGGCCTCGGCGCCGGGGTGGAAGTCGTAGAAGTCACCGCCCACCCGCTCCTCGTCCCGGGCGGGGCGGTACTGCCCGGCGTACTCGACCCCGTCCACGGTGTGCAGGGCGGGCGGCAGGAGTTCACGCATCAGGGTGGCCGTGACGGCGGCCTGTTCGGTGTAGAGCCGGGCCGCGGACAGGGCGGCTCCGGCCCGGGCCGCGAACAGCCTGGCGAAGATCTCCTCGCCCTCGGTGAAGGCCCGCTCGGTGCCGGAGCGGAGCAGGATGAGGGCGCCGGCGGGAACGCCGTGCCCGGGCAGCGGGGTGACGATCACCGAGCCGACGGGCCCGGCGAAGCCCTCCGGGACCGCCCAGTCGGGCAGGCCGTCGGGGTCGATCCACCGGGCGGGCACCGGCGGGAAGCCCTGCAGGGCCTCGGCCAGGCCGTGCACAGCCCGCGGGTCGATCTGCCGCTGCGCCCGCTGGACGGGCCGGCCCCGCTGGGCGTAGGTCAGGGAGTGCCGGCGCCCCTGCGGGGGCAGCACGAGCACCGCGGCCTCGGCGAGGTGTTCCGCCGCCATCGACACGGTCGCCTCCGCGCAGCGCGGCACGTTGAGGGTGGACAGCAGCCTGCTGGACACCGCGGACAGGACGGCGACCCGCTCCTGCGCGCTGAGCAGCGCGGTCTCGGCCACGCGCCGGTCGGTGTCGTCGATGAGCCACCAGACCACCGCGCCGTCCTCGGACGGGGTGGGATGCGCCTCGTAGCGGCGTTCGTCGATCTCTCCGGTCAGGGGGCCGGCGAAGGTGCCTACCGATCCGTCGGTGAGACGCCGGTGGGCCGCGCACAGCCAGGACGGCACCAGGTGCTGCCGCGCACCGTCGCCGTTCCCGTGCGGCAGGAGCCGGCGGGCGGCGGCGTTCAGGCCGACGAGAGCGCCGTCCCGGTCGATGACGAGGACCGGGTAGGGGGCATCACCCCAGGTCGCGCCGACGTTGACGCCGGCGTCCCGCGGGTCGGCAAATGAACTCGGGGAAGCGCACACAAGCGGGGGCACGCACTCCGCGCGCCCCACCACCTTCCTGCTCGAGGGGATGTTGTCCTTCGGCAACCGTCCCGCATCCATCGCCGGGAAGCAAGCCACCCCCACGCATTCGCACACCGTCAGGACGACGGCCGGGCCGGCGCCATCGCCCAGCGGATGGTGCGGGTGAGCAGGTGACCGGCCGGGCGCACGGTGAGGTCCTCGACCAGCGGGAGCCTGGGCAGCCGCAGCAGAGCGCGGGCCCAGTCCGGCAGCAGGTTCACCGCGTTCGCCGCCAGCGCGCCGTACAGGGGGCGCGCGACGAGCGGCACGGGCGGTTCCAGGAGCAGGAAGCGGGCCACGGCCCGGGCCTCGGGGGTGGACCGGAGCTCGGGCCGGTAGTGCTCCAGCCGGTCGGCGAGGGCGCGGCGGTCGCGCGGCGGGTCGGCCGCCCCGAGGGCCTCGGCGACGGTCGCGGCGTCGGCGGCGTAGCCGTCGTAGCCCGCCGGGTCCAGGCGGTGGGCCCCGTAGCGTTCGTGGGCGCGCAGGAAGCATTCCGTCTCGGCGGTGTGCACCCAGCCGAGCAGACGGGGGTCGGCGGCATGGTAAGGATCACCCTCACGGGTGCGTCCGCGCACCCCCTCGTGGATGGCGCGGACCCGGTCGACGGCCGCCTGGGCGTCCGACGCCGTCCCGTAGGTGGTGACGGCCAGGAAGGCGCTGGTGCGCTGCAGCCGCCCCCAGGGGTCGCCGCGGTAGCCGGAGTGGGCGTCCACGGCCGCCATGGCGAGGGGGTGCAGGGACTGCAGCAGCAGGGCGCTCACACCGCCGATGAACATCGAGGCGTCGCCGTGGACGGTCCGGATGGGCCGGTCGGGGCCGAACCAGCGCGGGCCCGGGGTCTGGTGGATACGGGCGCGGATCGCCCCGCCGTCGGGGCCCGCGACCCGGCGGAAGAGCATCGCGCCGAGCTGGGCGCGCAGGTCCGGCAGCACGGCTCACTCCCGTCTCCCGTAGGCCGCCGCTGTCACTCGCCGGCGGGCACCCCCTCTCGTTCCCGGTCGGACCGCGGCCACACATACGGCAGGTCGTCGGGCACGCCGGGGAAGGTGCGTCCGTAGGCGTCGCGATCCTTGCGGACGAGCGCCGACTGGTGGCTGCGGTGGAAGTCCTCGTCCCCGAGCCAGGGCGGCAGTTCGCCGGCGGCCGCGAGAGCCGGCTGGTCGCGCACGGGTGCGCCGGGGCGCTCGCCGGCGAGGCCGGCGACGAGCGAGGCGGCGCAGCTGTCCTGGTGGCCCTGGTCCCGCCAGACCCGGCAGATCTCCAGGCCGTAGCGCACCAGGGCCTCCTCGTAGCCGGTCCACATGCGCACTGCGGGGTGCCGGCGCCAGCCGTATCCCGGGACGGTCAGGCCGCGCAGGACCTGGAGCGCCTCGACACGCTGTTTGCCGAGTCGCCGGCGGTCCAGGAGCAGGGCGGAGCGGTGGAAGTCGGGGTCGGGCAGGAACGTCTGCATGGCGGCCGTCCTCGCCTTCCGCGGCGGTCCGCGGTCACTTCTTGCGCAGGGCGGACGGCTTGTGCACCGCCCGCTTGCCGGACTTGTCGCTGCGGACCTCGTACTGGGGGTCGTCCGTGGAGGCGTCCACCGTGCGCCCGGCGGCCTCGGTACGCTCGGTGATCTTCCGCTCGAGCTCGCCCTCAGCGGTCCTCCCATGGCTCTTCCAGGCCACCGTGTCGCCCTTGGAGAGATCCTCGCCGGAGCCCTGGCGCTTGTTCCTGGCCATGGTCATCGGTCCTTCCCTGGCGGCCCCCCTGCCGATGGACGTCGGTCCTTTCGCCGGGTCCCCCCTGTCGCGGCCGCCAGTCCTCCGGTCCGCCGGTCCCCCCGGCCTCCCGGTCAGACCGCGCCCTCCTTCGCCCGTCCCATGAAGCCCACCAGGGCCACGACCAGCAGGTCGAACGCCACGAGGACGGTCAGGGAGACGCTGAACGCGTGGGGGGCGGTGGCCGGGCCGGAGTGGTCGGAGACCAGGCGGAAGAAGATGCTGCCGGTCAGGGCCGTGCCCACGGTCGCGCCGATCTCCTGGGCGGTGGTGAGGACGCCGGAGGCGGCGGCCGCGTGGTCGGGGCCCACGGGTGCGAGGACCATGGCCGAGAGCGGCGCCATCGTCAGGCCCATACCGACCCCGGCCACCAGCAGCGGCAGGGCGAGCAGGGCCACCTCGCCGCCCGCGCCGATCTCCCGTACCAGGAGGGCGAGTCCGCCGTAGCCGAGGGCGACGAGGAAGGCGCCGACCGCCGGGGCCCACCTGCCGAGCCGGCTCACGGCGCTGCCGCCGAGGGCGGTGGCGCCGAAGAAGCCGGCGCCCATCGGGAGGTACATCAGGCCCGAACCCAGCGGCGACATGCCACGCCCCTGCTGGAGGTAGAGGGACAGCACCAGGAAGCAGGCGCCCATGGTGGCGAAGTAGAACATCATGGCCACCAGTCCTACGGAGAACGTCCGCGAGCGGAAGAGCACCGTGTCGACCAGGGGTGAGCCGCCCCGGACCGTGCCCCGGTGCTGTTGCAGCGCGAACACCCCCAGCACCGGCACCGCCGCGACCAGGCAGAGCACCGACCACAGCGGCCAGCCCAGTTCGCGGCCCTCGGTCAGCGGCAGGACGACGGCGACCAGGCCGATCATGACCAGGAGCATGCCGACGACGTCGAGGCCGGCGCCCCCGCCGCCGCGCGACTCGGGGACCAGCCTGGGCACCAGCGCCACCGCGACCAGCCCGATGGGCACGTTGACCAGGAAGATCGCCCGCCAGCCGAGGCCGCCCGGGTCGAGCGCGATCAGCGAGCCGCCGATGAGCTGCCCGAACACGGCGGCCATGCCGATCGCCAGGCCGTAGACGTTGAACGCCACCGCCCGGGCCCGCCCCTCGTACATCGCGCCGAGCAGGGCCAGCACCTGCGGGGTGACGAGCGCGGCGGCGACGCCCTGGAACACCCGGGCCGCCACGAGCTGTTCGGGGTTCTGCGCCAGTCCGGCGCAGGCGGAAGCGGCGGTGAACAGCGCGAGCCCGAGCACGAACAGCCGCCGCCTGCCGTAGAGATCGCCCATCCGGCCGGACGTGATCATCAACGTGGCCAGCGGCAGACCGTATCCGGCGAGGACGAACTGCACGGCGACGGAACTCGCGTGCAGCTCGCTCTGCATGTCGGGTACGGCGACGTTCACGATGAAGAAGTCCAGCACCGTGATGAAGGTGCCGAGCGACACCAGTACGAGCGGACTCCAGCGCGGCGGCTCTTGGGAGGGCGCGGCGGGCGCCTCCATCAGCTCCGGCCCGGACAACTCCTCGGTCGCCATGAATGCCCCCTCGGGGATTTATCTCATTACGTTTCGAATGGCGTGCGACATCACGTGCACAGATATTCGCGTCCATGACACCCAGGACACCGAGAGCATCTTCGCATACGACCCACGGAAAGAATTCGGCCATGTCAGCGCCGTGTCAGCGGGCCTGCTCAAGCTGGGTGCGACCCACGTTCACCCCCTCCGAGAAAGCGCTATCCGAGCCGACCGCGCAACGAGAAAGGGAATCATGATCCACGCTGAGGCGACCCCCATGGAGTGGCCGCTCCCGCGCACGTGTCCGATGTCCCAACCTCCAGCTCTGGCCGAGTACCGCGACGGCCCGCCGCGTGAGGTCCAGCTCCGGAACGGCCGGCGCGCCTGGCTGATCTCCCGTCACACCGATGTGCGCCAAGCCCTCGCCGAGCCCCGGCTGAGCGTCGACGACCAGCACCCGAACTGGCCGAATCGGCTCTTGTTCCCGGTACCTCCGAGGGCCGTCTCCTTCTGGCGCATGGATCCGCCCGAACACGGCACCTACCGGAAAATGGTGGCGCCGGATTTCACCGCGCACCGCACCCAGATACTCCGACCGCTCATCGAATCGGTGGCGGACGAGTTACTGGACGAGATGACCGGGGCGACCGGGCCGGTGGACTTCCACGCGGCTTTCTCGTTGCCGCTCCCGTGCATCGTGATCGCCCGGATCTTCGGAGTTCCGGACGAGGACATGACCGAATTCAAGGAGAATACGAGCGCCATACTCAACCAGGCGGAACCGGAAAAGGCGATCGAGGCGTTCATCGCCACCACCGAGTACCTCGCCCGGCTGGCCGAGGCGCGAGCCGGGGAACCGCGGGACGACCTGCTCAGCCGGCTGACCGTCGACTACGTGCGCACCGGCCGGCTCTCCGGCGAGGACCTGGTGGCGCTGGTCCGGCTGATGCTCATCGCCGGCCACGAGACGACGGCCAACCAGATCGCGCTCAGCGTCTTCACCCTGCTGGACCGGCCCGACGTGCTCGCCGAACTCCACGCCGATCCGGGCCTGTTGCCGAAGGTCGTCGACGAGCTGCTGCGCTACTGGTCGATCGCCCAGGACAACGTTGTCCGCGTCGCCGCCGAGGAGCTGACCATCGGGGGCACCCGCATCGCCGCCGGGGACGCCGTGATCGTCTCCATCCCGGGCGCCAACCACGACGAGACCGTGTTCGCCGCCCCGGCGGAGTTCGACATCCACCGGGACAACACCCACCACCTGGCCTTCGGGCACGGTGCGCACTTCTGCCCCGGCGGCCCGCTGGTCCGCATGGAACTGGAGGTGGCGATCGGCGCCGTCTTCCGCCGCCTGCCCGGACTGCGGCTCGCCGTGCCCCGGGAGGAGGTCGCCGTCAGCACCGACACCCTCGTGTACGGCCTGAGGAGCCTGCCGGTCATCTGGTAGCCCACACCGCGACGAAGGTCGAGTCGACGGCGAGAGAGAAGCGCGTCCGGGTGCCGGCGGCAAGTGGGAGCGCTCCCATAAACCGTCGGCGCCCGTGCCGCGACACCCGCCACATCCGCAAGACCCGCAAGACCCGAAACCGTGCGAACGAGGCACCCGACGAAGTGAGGTACGAGATGGAACAGCCAACGGTCCGGCGCACCGAGGCCGCGTCCCGCCGGGCGGAGGTGGCCGCATGAGGATCGGTGTGTCCACGGCCGGCAGCCGCGGCGACTTCGAACCGTACGTGGCCCTCACCCAGGGCCTGATCGACGCCGGTCACGAGGTGGTGTTCGCCGCGCCCCGCGACGCCCGCCGCCTGGTCGCGGGGACGGACGCCGAGTTCGTCGAGATGGACCTGGAGGTCCGCGAGGTGCTGCGCTCCGAGGAGGGCCGGCGCTGGCTGGCCGCCGGGAACGTGGAGGCGTACCTCGCGGGCATCGCGAAGATGCTGTCGGAGGCCCGGCACACCATCGGTGCCTCGGTGCTGGCGGCGGCCGAGGGCGCCGACGTCCTGGTCACCGGCGTCAACACCGAGGACTACGCGCTCGCGGTCTCCCAGTCGCGCGGGACGCCCATCGTCCTCGGGCACCTGACGCCGTGGCTGCTGACCGACGAGTTCCCGCAACCGCTGACCCCCATGGAGGTGCCGGACGGCGTCCCTGCCGAGCAGTACCACCTCCAGACCCACCGGGTGGCCGAGGATGTCTACTGGCAGGGCAAGAAGGACGACATCAACGAGTTCCGCGACTCGCTCGGCCTGCTGCCGGCCCCCAGCGCGGCGCTGACCTGGACCGTGGACCTGGGTCTGCCGACGCTCCAGGCGTTCAGCGAGCAGGTGGTCCCGCGCCCGCACGACTGGGCGCCGCAGAACACGGTCACCGGCTTCTGGCGGCTTCCGCACGCGGTGCGCGAACGGGTGGGCGAGGCGGTGATCCCCGGCGGGCTGGCCGACTGGCTCACCGACGGCCCGGCGCCCGTTTTCCTCGGCTTCGGCAGCATGCCGGTGCTGGACCCGCAGAAGCTGGTCGACCTGATCGTGCGGGCCGCCGGGCGCACCGGGCTGCGGCTGCTGGTCGGCGTGGGCTGGTCGGACCTGTCCGGCCTGACCGGCGACCTGCCGGAGAACGTGCGGCTGGTGGGCGCCGTCGACCACGACTGGCTGTTCCCGCGCTGCCGGGCCGTGGTGCACCACGGCGGCGCCGGCACCACGGCCGCCGGCCTGACGGCCGGGCTGCCCACCTGGATCTACACCGTCTTCAGCGACCAGCCGTTCTGGGGCGACCGCGTGGCCCGCCTCGGCGTCGGCGGATACGCGAACTTCCAGGAGTTCGGACTCGAGCACCTGGTGGGCGTGCTGGACCGGCTGGTCGGCGACGACCTGCGCGAGCGCGCCGCCGCCATCGGCGAACGGCTCCGCGTGGAGGACGGCGTGGGCACGGCGGTCAATCTGATCGGCAAGCTAGCCGACCGGGGCTGACGCTCCGGTGGGTGCCGCGGCGCACGCCGCGGCACCCACAGCCTCCGGCACCCGCACCGTCGGGCACCCCCACCGTGCGGCATACGGCCCGGCGCCCGGCCCGTCCGGCACCCCGGCGCGGACCGGGCCGGCGCCATCAGGCGCCGGCCCGGTTCCGGTCCCGCCCCGCTCCCGTCCCCTCGAGTCCCTCGTCGCGGTCACCGGAAGTCCTGTCCCCCGGTTCCGGCCGCCGCGCGGTCGGCGTCGCCGCCGGCGCCGAGCAGCCCGGTGTGCAGCAGGGGTTCACGCGCCTCGAGGCGGGGCAGCTCATGGCGGGACAGCCGCAGGACGACCGGGGGCAGGGCGGCCCGCACCGGCTGCACGAGCCGCAGCCAGGCGGGTACGTACATCGCCGTCCGGCGGCGTTCCAGGCCGCGGACGACCCGTGCCGCGGCCACGTCGGCGCGGTACACCCGGCGCGCGGGCGGCGGCATGTGGCCGCGCAGTTCCCGCAGCACGGCGTGCTGGTCGGCGTCCCGGATCATCTCCGTGTCCATCCAGTTGAGGTAGGCGATGCCCACGCCGACCCGGCGGTGGGCCACCTCGGCCCGCAGCGAGTGCGCGAAGGCCTCCACCCCGGCCTTGGAGGCGCAGTAGGCGCTCATCATCGGTGCGGCGCCCATCGAGGCCAGGGAGGCTATCTGCAGGTAGAAGCCGGCCGTGGCCGTCAGGTCCGGCAGGAAGGCCCGGGCCGTCTGGGCGCTGCCGACGAGGTTCACCTCGATCACCCGGCGCCACTCGGCGGGGTCGGAGGAGGCGAAGGGACCGCCCTCGGCGACACCGGCGTTCGCGATCACGGCGGACGGGCGCCCGAGGCGGCGGCGCACCTCCTCGGCGGCGGCCCGCAGAGCCGGGGCGTCTGTGATGTCGACCTCGTGGACCAGGGCCGGCCCCGGCAGCCGGGCGGCGACCCGGGCCAGCAGGGCCGGCTCGTGACCCAGCAGCGCCGGCACCCCGCCGCGCCGGGCGACCTCGTGGGCGAGCGCGGCGCCCAGGCCGCGTGCCGCGCCGGTCACCACGACCACACGGCCGCGCAGCGGGCTGTCGGCGGCGGGGGTCATGTCTCCCCTGCCCCCGGGCGCGCCGTGTGGTGGGGGTGCCCGGCGGTACGGCGGGCCTCTTTCATCTCCGCCTCGTACAAGTGGTCGCGTCCGTCCGCGAGTTCGTCGACCGCGCCGCGTTCGAGCTCCTGGAAGGGCCGGTAGTAGGTCTGGTCGTAGGCCTCGACGATCTGGAACGTCCAGTGGCCGGGGATGACGTTACGGCCGAGGATCTCCGTCTCGACCCTGTCGGCCCACTCCGTGTGCCCGGCCTCCCGCAACAGGCGCACCGCGCGGTCGAGTTCGAGATCGGCGCCGCCGGTGAGCTGGTGGAAGTCGTAGAGGCGGCCCCGGGCCCGTTCCGTCGTCTCCAGGGCCTTCGACAGTGATCCGAGGGCCTCGACCGTCTTGTCGTCGACGCCCTCGGGGCGCCGGTGCCGGCGGTCGGGGCCGTCCTGGTGTCCGCTCATACCGCTCCCTGCTGTTCGCTGTCGCCGGCCGGTGTCAGTGCCTGCGGCCGGCCCGGTCGCGCCGGGCCAGCATCCGCTGGGCGCCGGCCAGACCCTTGATCCGGTGGCCGCGGAGCACGGCCCGGGCCGCGTTCGCGCCGCACGCCCCGTGCACACCGCCGCCGGGGTGGGCGCCGGCGGAGGCCAGGTAGAGACCCGGGACGGGGGTCTCCGGCCGTCCGGTGCCGGGCAGCGGGCGGAAGACGAGCTGCTGGTGCATGGCGGTCGTGCCGCCGTTGATGGCGCCCCCGACGAGGTTGGCGTCGAGCGACCACAGGGTGGGCGGGGCCAGAATACGGCGGCCGCGGACCCGGGACCGGAAGCCGGGCGCGAAGCTCTCGACGTGGCGCTCGACGCGGTCAGCCATGCGCTCCTGGTCGTCGGGCCCCCACTTCCCGGTGATGCCCTCGTCGCCTGCGTCGCCGCGGATGTCCTGCGGGATGTGCGTGTAGGCCCAGGCCGATTCGGTGCCCTCGGGGGAACGAGAGGGATCGGCCGTGGTCATCTGGCCGAACAGGCAGAACGGCCGGTCGGGCACCTGGCGCATGGCGATCTGCGCGGCGAAGCGGGTCAGCTCGTCCATCCCGTCGATCAGGTGGACGGTCCCGGCGCCGGCCGCCCGCTCGTCCCGCCACGGCACCGGTCCGTCGAGTGCCCAGTCGACCTTGAAGGTGGCGAAGTCCCACTGGAAGCGCCGCAGGTCGTCCTGGGTCTGCCCGGGCAGGTGTTCGGCGCCGACCAGTTCCTGGTACAGGGTGGGCACCGCTACGTCGGCGAGCACGGCGCGCCGGGCGGGCACCGCCTGCCCGTCGGCCGTGCGGACGCCCACGGCCCGCCCGCCGCGCACCACGACCCGCGCGACGCGCCGCCCGCAGTGCAGCTCTCCCCCACGGCTGAGCAGGCGCCGTACCAGCGCCGCGGTGAGCTCGCCGGAGCCGCCCACCGGCACGGGGAAGCCGTAGGTCTGCCCCAGCATGGACATCAGCCATCCGAAGCCCCCGCTGCCCTCGGACTCGGGCGCGAGGTCGGCGTGCAGCGCGTTGCCGGCAAGCAGCAGCCGGCCGCCCTCGCCGCGGAACTCCTCCTCCCCCATGCGGCGCACCGGCAGCAGCAGGGACCGCGCCACGCGCAGGCCGCCCGAGGCGCGCACGGCGAGGGCCAGCCGCGCCATGGCCTTCACCGGCGGGAAGGGGGTGAACAGGGCGCCCAGCAAATCGGGCCGCAGCTTCTGCCACAGCCCGAACAGGCGATGCCAGGCGGCTCCGTCGCCCTGCGCGAAGGACTCCAGGGACGCCGCCGTCTCGTCGGTCCGCCGGTGCAGCACGGCGCATCTGCCGTCGGAGAGGGGGTGGGCCAGCACACTCGGCGCGTGGGTCCAGCGCAGTCCGTGCTCCTCCAGGTGCAGCGCGGAGAGCACGGGGGACGCGGCCGCAAGGGGGTAGAACGAGCTGAACACGTCGCTGACGAAGTCCGGGTCCACGCCCCGGTCGTGCCGGACGGCGCCGCCCGGCTCCGGCTGCTCCTCCAGGACGCTGACGCTCCATCCCGCGTCCAGCAGCAGGTTGGCGGCCACCAGGCCGTTGGGGCCGGCCCCGATCACCACCGCGTCAGGCATGGCGGGCTCCGTTCCCACCCGTGGCGTACCGTCCGAGCGGCCGCGACCGACCTTCCCGCTCCTCGGTGGTGTCGCCGTCCTCGCAGGTCTTCGCCAGGCGGGCGAGCATGGCCCGGTGGCGTAGCTGGATCAGCATCTCGAAGCCCATGTTGTGCAGGGTCCCGCCCGCGCCCTGGAGCGGGTGCTCGTCGACGATGACCAGGCAGTACTCACCCCACTTGCGCAGCTCGATGCAGATGCGGGCGGTGCCGAGCGGACCCGCTTTGGCTTCGAGCTCCAGGACGGATCCCTCCACGCAGCGCCGTACGACCGTCTCGTTGCCGACCTCGAAGGGGCCCAGCCGGATCTGGTAGCTGATCGACGCCGACTCCTGCGGCCACTCACCGTCCTTCGGCTGGGACGCGGCGGTTCCCACCACCCACTGCGCGTACCGGCTGCCGTCGGCGAGCACCTGCCAGACCCTGGCCGGACTGGTCTTGATCAGACGATGCCGAACCGCCACGTGCGCCTCCTGCTGCATACGTCCGTTTGCCTGTCCTCGCCGAGTGCCCTGACTGGCCCCGTCCGACACGTGGCCCGCCGTCCCGGGTGCGCGGGCGGCCGGTTCGGCCGATGCTGGAGCCATGCCCGGGAAGCGTCCAGTGATCGTGCAGCTGCCGTCCCCGACCGGCGGACGCCGGGTGCGGGTCGACGGCGAGATCCTCGGCCTCGCGCACAGCGTGCGCGATCTGGTCGAGTTCCTGCGCCGGGCGGGCCTGGAGATCGAGCCGGAGGAAGTGGCGGACTCGCCGCTGATCGACTGGCGCGGCATGGGCCCGGACCGGTGGGAGGCCGAGACCCGGACCTGAGCGCGTCGGGCCGCACGGCCTCCGGGGAACGTCGGCGCGCTGCCCGGTTCCGGTGCGCCCGTTGGGGTACGACCGCTGCGAGCGGGTACGCGCGTCGGCACGGCCACAGCTGGAGGCATCCCTTGGGCGAATCATCACTGCGGGCGGTGGGCTGGGCGCGCTCGCTGCCGCTGAACTCGAGCGTCAGGACCGCGCGCGACTGGGCGCGCGAACATCTCATGTCACTGGGCTGGGCCGAGTCGGCGCCGGAGACCATGGACGACGTTCTGCTGACCATCTCGGAACTGGTCACCAACGCCCACGTGCACGCGCACAGCGCGGCCGACCTCGTGCTGACCTGGGACAGCTCCTGTCTGCACGTGACCGTGCACGACCGTTCCCGGCGGCTGCCGGTACCGCGCCCGGCCGACACCGAGCGTCCGGGCGGGCGCGGCATGCTGCTCGTCGACGCGCTGGCCGACACCTGGCAGGCCCGTCCCTGTCCGGACGGCAAGATCGTGCACGCCTGTTTCCGGCCGCCCGACGCCGGCTGACTCATGCTCCCCCCGCGCGGCCGGCCCGGGGAGGGTCCGTCAGTCGCCGGCGGTGCCCGGCCGGTACAGCACGGGCAGGTCGCCGGGGCGTACCCGCAGCGTCACCGGCAGGGTGGCCTCCACCTCGCCGTCGGCGCCGTAGGGGACGGGCCGCGACGCCTCGATGCGCAGTTCGCGTCCGCGCAGCACCCGTACCTCCGGGCGCCGTACGTGGGCGCCGGTCTTCAGTTCGTTCATCAGCGTGAAGAAGAGCAGGCGCGGCGCCTCGCGGATCAGCACGACGTCGAGCAGTCCGTCGTCGACCCGCGCGCCGGGGGCGATGAGGCGGCCGAAGCCGTAGTAGGGGGAGTTGGCGGCTACGACGGTGTAGCCGCGGTGCCGGTGTTCCTCGCCGTCGACGGTGACGCGGTAGTCGGCCGGCCGCCAGGTGGTGACGGCCCGCAGGCCGCCCGCGTAGTACGAGGCGGCGCCGCGCAGCAGCCGGGTGGTGTTCGCGTGCCGGTTGGCGAGCGCGTCGACCCCGGCGTAGACGCTGCCCAGGACCACGGTGCGCGGGTGGACGGCCGATTCGACCTCGATGGTGTCGACCGGCGCGGGCTCCGCGTGCAGCAGGATCCCGGCGAGTGCGGCGGGGTCGCGGGGCAGGCCGAGGGCGCGCGCGAAGTCGTTGCCCCGCCCGGCGGGCACGAGACCGAGGACGGTGCCGGTGCCGCTGAGCGCACCGCCGATGCCGCCGGCCATGCCGTCGCCGCCGACCGCCAGGACCACCCGGCCGCGTGCTCCGGCCTGCCGGGCGATGTCCTGGGCGTGGGCGAGGCTGTGGCTATACTCCGTCTCCAGTCCGGCACCGGCCGCGCGGAGCAGGCGGGCCACCTGGAGCAGTGACGCCGCCCCGGTCGAGTCACCCGCGGTCGGGTTGACGACGGCGGTGAACTGTCGCATCGGTGTGCCTCCGGGCGGTGACGGTGGGAGCGGAACAGGGGCCGGGGTGGGTCAGTCGGTGGGCAGCAGGATGCCCGGGTTGAGGAGCCCTCGCGGGTCGAGGCGGTGCTTGACGGCGCGCAGCGCTGCCACGCCGAGGGCGCCCGCCTCCCGGAGGTACCAGTCGCGGTGGTCGGTGCCCACGCCGTGGTGGTGGCTGATGGTGCCGCCGGCGGCGAGCACGGCGTCGTTGGCGGCGTGCTTGGCGGGCGCCCAGTGCGCGACCGGGTCCGCGCCCTGGGCGCTGACGACGGTGAAGTAGAGGGAGGCCCCGTTCTCGTACACGTGCGAGATGTGGCACATGACCAGCGGCGGGGTGCCGGCCCGGGTGAGGGTGTCGGTGAGGGCCGCGCGCACCCCGGCGTAGAGGTCGGGGATGCGGGACCAGAACGCGGCGGTCTCCAGTGTCTCGGCGAAGGCGCCCGCGTCGAGCAGCGCGTCGCGCAGGTAGGGCGCCGAGTAGCGGCCGTGCGCCCAGCGTTCGCCGGGTTCGGCGCCGATCGGGGTGCCGCCGCAGTCCCGCAGCACGGCCGCCGCCCGCTCGCGGCGCCGTGCGGTGTCCTCGGCGGTTCCCTCGTAGCCGGTGATCGCCGTGCAGCCGGCGTCGCCCTGCGCGAGCCCGGTGCCGATGGCGTCCGGCTGGGCGAGGCCGACGAGCGCCTCGGTCTCGTCGGACAGGCGCAGCACGGTGGGCCGCGGGCCGTCCTGGGCGAGCCGGCGCAGGGCCGCTGCACCCTCCTCGAAGGAGGCGAACCGCCAGCCCTCGTACCGGCGCACCTGCGGCAGCGGGCGGATCCGTACGAGGACGGAGGTGATCACGCCGAAGGCGCCCTCCGAGCCGAGGACGAGCTGGCGCAGGTCGGGTCCCGCGGCGGAGCGGGGGGCGCGGCCGGTGTCGATGGTGCCCTCGGGGGTGGCGAGGGTCAGTCCGAGCACCATGTCGTCGAAGCGGCCGTAGCCGGCGGAGGCCTGCCCGCTGGAGCGCGCGGCGGCGAAACCGCCGATGGTGGCCCACTCGTAGGACTGCGGGAAGTGGCCGAGGGTGAAGCCCCGTTCGGCGAGGAGGGCCTCGGCCTCGGGGGCGCGCAGGCCGGGCTGGAGGACGGCGGTGCGGGAGACCGGGTCGAGGTCGAGCAGGCCGTTCATGCGGCGCAGGTCCAGGGCGACGAAGGCGCGGTGTTCGGGGGCGAGTCCGCCCACCACCGAGGTGCCGCCGCCGAACGGGACGGCGGCCAGGCCGTGCGCGGCGCAGGCGCGCAGTACGGCGAGGACGTCGTCGTGGGAGCCGGGCAGGACCACCGCCTGCGGGACGTCGGAGACATCGCCGGTGCGCAGCCGCAGCAGGTCGGGGGTGGACTTGCCGCGGGTGTGCCGGATGCGGCTCTCAGCGTCGGTGCGCACGTGCCGGTCGCCGCCCACGGCCTCGGCCAGCGCCTCGAGCGCGGCCGGGCCGGCCGTGGGAGCGGGCAGCCGGATGTCCTCCAGCGCGAGCGCCGGCGCGGTGCGCGGTGTGACGCCGAGCAGGTCGCGCAGCAGTCCGGTCACCGCGGCGGGCAGCGGTGCGGCCTTCGCCGGGTCGCCCCAGCCGTTCCACAGCATGTCCATCGAAGGGTCGTCCTCACAGGTCGGTGTGCTCGGTTCGCGCGGCGGCGGCTCCGCCCGGCCCCCGGGGCGTTACACTGTGACACATGACGCCTATTCGTCACAACGGTTCGGACAGCGATCCCGTGCTCGACGCGGTGCGCGACTGCGTGCTGGCCGTCGGGGTGCGCCGCACGACCCTGGCCGACGTGGCCCGCCGCGCCGGTGTCTCGCGGATGACGCTGTACCGGCGCTGGCCCGACCTGCGCACTCTGGTGGGCGATCTGATGACCCGTGAGTGGATCGACGTGGCCACCCGCGCGATACCGGAACCCACGCCGGACACGGTCACCCGGGCCCGGATCGTGGACGGGCTGGTGGCGGGGGTGGAGGCGTTCCGCGCGCACCCCCTCTTCCGGAAGATCGTCGACGTCGACCCCGAACTGCTGCTCCCCTACGTCCTGGACCGGCGCGGCACCAGCCAGGAGGCGCTGCTGGCGCTGCTGGCCGACGCGCTGCGCGAGGGCCACGCGGACGGTTCGGTGCGCACCGCCCACACCGAGCGGCAGGCACGCGCCCTGCTGCTGGTGGTGCAGTCCTTCGCCCTGTCCCTGCGCACGATGACCGACGAGGACGACCCCTGTCTCGACTCCGCCGCCCTGCTCGGCGAGCTGCGCACCCTTCTGGAGAGGACCCTGACGCCATGAGCCGTCCCGAGGCCGTACCCGGCTCGTCCCTCAGCGCGGCCCGGCGCACCCGCGAACTCGCCGAGGCCGCGGACGGCCGGGTCTGCGACGTCCTGGTCGTCGGGCTCGGCGCCACCGGCGCCGGAGCGGCCCTGGACGCGGCCGCCCGCGGGCTGGACGTCGTCGCGGTCGACGCCCACGACCTGGCGTTCGGCACCTCGCGCTGGAGCTCGAAGCTGATCCACGGCGGGCTGCGCTATCTGGCCTCCGCCCAGTTCGACGTCGCCCACGAGAGCGCCGTGGAGCGCGGCGTGCTGATGACCCGGACCGCCCCGCACCTCGTGGCCGCCCAGCCCTTCGTGCTGCCGCTGACCCCGCTGGTGTCACGCGCCCAGGCCTCGCTGGCCTGGGCCGGGTTCCGGGCCGGGGACATGCTTCGGCTCGCCGCGCGGACGCCGCGCCAGGTGCTGCCCGCGCCGCGCCGGCTGTCGGCGACGGAGGCCCGGCACCTGGCGCCGGCGGTGCGCGCCGACGGGCTGCGCGGCGGGCTGCTGTCCTGGGACGGCCGGGTCACGGACGACGCCCGGCTGGTGACCGCCCTGGCCCGCACCGCCGCCGCGCACGGCGCCCGGGTGCTGACCCGGGTGCGGGCGCTGGAGCTGACCGGGACCGGCGCCCGCGTCCGGGACGAACTGACCGGCGAGGAGGGCGGGATCCGCGCCCGCGTGGTGATCAACGCCACCGGGGTGTGGGCCGGCGAACTGGCCGGCGGCATCCGGATCCGCCCTTCGCGCGGCACCCACCTGGTCCTGCGCTCGGAGCGGCTCGGGACGCTGCCGGCCGGGCTGCACATCCCGATCCCCGGCGAGACCAACCGCTTCGTGCTGGTCCTGCCGCAGGGCGACGGCCGCGTCTACGTCGGCCTCACCGACGAACCGGTCGACGGCCCCCTGCCGGACGTCCCGGAGGTGCCCGAGACCGACATCGGCTTCCTGCTGGACGTGCTCGGGTCCGTCCTGGACGTCCCGGTCCACCGGGACGAGGTCGTCGGGGCCTTCGCCGGGCTGCGCCCGCTGCTGGACGCGGGCGGGGCCGCGAGCGCGGGTGACGCCCCGGCCCGGACCTCCGACATCTCGCGCCGGCACGCGGTCCTCACCTCACCGGACGGCGTGACCACCGTCGTCGGCGGCAAGCTCACCACCTACCGGCGGATGGCGCAGGACGCGGTGGACGCCGCCCTGGCGGCCCGCGGCCTGAACGCCCGCCCCTCCCCCACCGCGGAGCTGCCGCTGGTCGGCGCCGCCGCGCCCGGGCTGCTGCGCTCCCTGCCCGCGCCGCGCCGCCTGGTCCGCCGGCACGGCACCGAGGCGCCGGCCGTCCGGGCCCTGGCCGAACGCGATCCCGCGCTGGCGGAACCCGTGCTGCCGGGCCACCCGGTCACCCGGGCCGAACTCGTCTGGGCCGCACTGCACGAGGGCGCCCTGGACGCGGCCGACCTGCTGGACCGCCGCACCCGCATCGGCCTGGTCCCCGAGGACCGCGCCGAGGCCCTCGCCACCGCTCACGACGCCCTGGACCGCGCGACCGCCGGACACCGCTGAGGTCGGATGCGAACCCGGCCGGCCCGGTCCGAGAGGCGGCGTCGTCCGGGGTCGGCGCGCTCCACCGGACCACGACGCGGTCCGGTGGACGCCGTCGCGGGTGACCGGCCGGGCGCGCCGACCCCGGACGGGCCGTCCCACGGTCCGACCGAGGCCGGCGCGCCGCCTGTGCCGGCCGGTACACCGGCCGGCCGTGCAGCACCGGGTCCGGCGACGGCAGAAACCCGGGGTCAGGCGCCGCGCGGTCACACCAACGGCCCCCCTGCACCAGGCCGCCGGTCACCGACCCGACGCTCCCGCGGCCCAGGCGGCACCCCGCCCGGCGACGGCCACCGAACCCCGGGACACGCACCGCACGGCGGCCGCCGGTCACCGACCGGAGAACCCGCCGCCCGGAAAACCCCCGCCGGCGACAGCCACCGACCCCCGGGACAGCCGCCGCGCGGTCACGTCGGCGACGGGGGCCGCGGGGTCACGTCAGCGACCCCGTGTTCACCAGGTCGCCGGAGGCCGGCCGGGGCACCGTGCCGCTCGCCGGGGGCTCCTCGTGGCGTTCGACCCAGGCCGTCAGGGCGGTGAAGGCGGCGCGGTAGCAGGGCAGGATCGGGCGCAGCCGGTCCGGGTAGGTGTCGTAGAGGCTGTCCACGTGGGTGCCGCCCTCGATCCGGTAGTAGCGGTGCAGCCGGGAGCGGCCCTGCTCGGCGATCATCCGGGCGTACAGGTCGGACTGGACCCGGATGGGGATCAGCGCGTCCAGGGTGCCGTGCACGGTGATCATGGGCTTGCCGATGCGGCCGGTGAGCGCGACCCGGGCGACCGCGTCGTGGACGGCGCGGGGCCGGGACGCGTAGTCGTAGCCGGCGTCGGAGGGGCAGGGGGCGAAGATCTCCTCGACCGTCGAACCGGCCGAGGTGCCGGGACAGTCGGGGTCGTAGCCGGGGTCGAACTCGGCGCGGTAGGTCTTCTGGGTCAGTCCCCAGTAGGCCTTCTCGTGGTACGGCCACAGGAACTCCGAGCCGCGGGCGAACCCGGCCGCGTACATGTCCTCGTCGCCGGCCCGGCCGAGCTGGCGGGCGACGGCGGTGGGCAGGAACGTGAAGAGGTTCGGGCCCTCCGCGCGCCACAGCGGCCCCTCCCAGTCCACCCCGCCGTCGTAGAGCTCGGGGTGGTTCTCCAGCTGCCACCGGGTGAGGTAGCCGCTGTTGGAGATCCCGGTCATGTAGGTGCGGCGCGGAGCGTGCCCGTAGTACTGGGCGACGACCGCCTTGGCCGCGCGGGTCAGCTCGGTGGTGCGCCGGTTCCACTCGACGACGGCGTCACCGGGCCGCCTGCCGTCGGTGTAGAAGTCGGGCCCGCTGTTGCCCTTGTCGGTGGCGGCGAACGCGTACCCCTGGGCCAGCACCCAGTCGGAGACGAGGGTGTCCATCGCGTACTGCCTGCGGACGCCCGGGGCGCCGGTGACGACCAGCTTGCCGTTCCAGTCGTCGGGCAGCCGGATCACGAACTGGGCGTCGTGGTTCCAGCCGTGCAGCGTGTTCAGCCGCGAGGGCCCCGGGAAGTAGCCGTCGATCTGCAGACCGGGCACGCCGGTGGGGTTGCGGGTGCCCCGGGCGGTGAGCCCGGCCCAGTCGGCGGTGTCGGTCCAGGGCGTGCCGGCGAGGGCGCTGGTCGTCAGGTCGTCGTGCCGGGAGGTCTGCTGCAGTTCGGCACCCGGGACCGTGACCGGCCCCCGCCCGGGGCGCCGGCCGGGCGAGCCGTCGGCGGCCCGGGCCGAGGCCGCGGGGGTGACGGTCGCCGCCGCGAGCAGGGCGGCGGACAGCAGGGTGCTTCGACGGCTGGGGTGCATGGTGCGGCCTTCCGGGTCCGGTGGTGCGGGTACGGAGGTGCTGGAGCGTGCCGTGCACATGGTTGGCCTCCCACACCTGCCGGAACATGGTCGGCAGCCACACATCGCGAGCGTCACCGGTGGCACGCACGCACATGGGGGTGCCTCGGATGGCGAGACACGGCGCATCCCGTCGCCGTGGGCGCCCGGACCGCTCCCGGCGTGCGGGCCGTCGGCGGCGCGGTTGGCGGCGACGGAGGCGTTGCAGACGACATCGCCGGCCCGGATGAGCCGGCCGCCGACCTCCACGTCCTCGGTGGCGATCCTGAGGATCCCCACGCCGTCGCCTTCGGGCACGGCCCGCACTTCTGTCTGGCGGCCCTGACGGCCCGGATGGAGGCCGAGGTCATGATCCGGGCCGTGCTCGGCCGCTTCCCGCGGCTCCGGCTCGCCGTGGCGGACGAGGACGTCGAGTTCCAGCGCGAGGGACTGATCCGCGGGCCGCGCGTCCTGCCGGTGACCTGGTAGCGCGCGAAGGGTCAGGGCAGGATCGCGTCGACGTACCCGCCGTCGACGCGCAGCGCTCCCCCGGTGGTGGCCGAGGCCTGTTCGGAGCTGAGGTAGACGACCATGCTGGCGATCTCCTCCGGCTCGATCAGGCGTTGCAGCAGGGACTGCGGGCGGTGCTCGCGCATGAAGGCCCGCTGGGCCTCCTCCCAGGGCAGGGAGCGGTCGACGAGTTCGTACACGAAGTTCTCGACACCGCCGGTGTGGGTGGGCCCGGCGATGACGGAGTTCACCGTCACGCCGGTGCCCGCCGCCTTCTTGGCGAAGCCGCGGCTGACCGCGAGCAGCGCCGTCTTGGACATCCCGTAGTGGATCATCTCAGCGGGGATGACGACGGCCGAGTCGCTGGCGACGTACTGGACACGCCCCCAGCCGCGCTCGGTCATGCCGGGCAGGTACGCCCGGGTCAGCCGCACCGCGGCCAGGACGTTGACCTCGAAGTACCGCCGCCATTCGGCGTCGGTGATCTCCAGCGGGTCGGCGGATCCGAAGATGCCGACGTTGTTCACGAGGACGTCCACCCGCGGCAGCGCCCGGGTCACCCGCTCGGCTCCCTCCTCGCTCGCCACGTCGGCGGCCACCGGCACCAGTTCGGCGCCGGGGACCTCCCGGCCCAGCGCGGCGACCGCCGCCGACACGCTCTCCTCGCTGCGTCCGTTCACCGCCACCCGGGCGCCGGCGCGGGCGAGACCGGCGGCGATGGCGGCGCCGATGCCCTGCGTCGAGCCGGTGACCAGGGCGGTGCGTCCTGTCAGATCGATGTGCATGCGACGAGGGGTTCCCCGCGCGCGGGCCGCTCTACCGGATCGCGGCCCCGCTCGCTCACGCGTCGTCCAGCCGGCGTACGTCCCGCTCGTCCCACGCGCGCGTGTCGCGCGGCTCGACGTACGGCTCCTTGTCCGGCGGGTTGCCGCCGGCGATCGCCCGCTGCCGTGCGGTCTCCGCGTCGAACTCCAGGCCCAGCAGGATCGCCAGGTTGCTGATCCACAGCCAGACGAGGAAGACGATGACGCCGGCCATCGCCCCGTAGGTCTTGTTGTACGAGGAGAACCCGGCGACGTACAGCGCGAACCCGGCCGACGCGATCAGCCACAGGAGCAGGGCGAGGAAGCTGCCGGGGGTGACCCAGCGGAACCCCTTCACCTTGGCGTTCGGGCTCGCCCAGAACAGGATCGCGATCATCACGGTGACCAGGACGACGAGGACCGGCCACTTGGCGATCGCCCAGGCCGTCAGCGCCGCGTCGCCCATGCCGAGGGCCTCACCGGCGCGCCGGGCGATGCCGCCGGTGAACACCACGATGAGGGCGCTGATCACGGCGAGCACCATCAGCACGACCGTCACCCCGAGGCGGACCGGGAGGATCTTCCATATCGGCCGGCCCTCGGGGACGTCGTAGACGGCGTTGGCCGTGCGGATGAAGGCGGCGACGTAGCCGGAGGCCGACCAGACGGCCAGCACCACGCCGACGATCGCCAGGACGGATCCGGTGCCCGCGCTGCCCTGCAGCTGCTCCACCGCGCGTGTGAGGATGTCGCGGGCCGGGCCGGGGGCGAGGTGCTTGAGGTTGCTGAGCACCTTGTCCGTGGCCGACTTGCCCGTGATGCCCAGCAGGGAGACCAGCACCAGCAGGGCGGGGAAGAGGGACAGCACGCCGTAGTAGGTCAGCGCCGCGGCCCGGTCGGTCAGCTCGTCGTCCTTGAACTCGCGCAGCGAGCCCTTGAGGACCCGGCCCCACGCCGCCTTCGGCAGCTTGGTCGGCGCGTCCGGTTCGCGCCGCTGGACCTCCGGGCCGGGCCCGGCCTCCTGCGGCGAGGGCGGCTCGGGCTCCTGCGCCTCGTCGCCGCCGTGGTGGTCCCTGTGCCCTGGAAGATGCAGCTTTGCCATGTGCACCGGGTACCCCGCAGGGCGCGATTACGCAGCCCGGGGGCCGGGGACACGGACGGTTCACCGTCAGGCCGCCCGCCGCGGCGGGATACGCCCCTACCGGCTGCCCGGCGCGCGCCGCGGTGCGCTCGTGGTGCGGTCGGCGCGCGGCGACGTGGAACGGCGGGCTACAGGCCGGCCATGCTGTTTCCGGCGCCCCGCGCGGCGACCGGCTCGCCGGCCGGCATCCGGGCGGGCGGGGCGGCGGTCAGCCGGGGCAGCAGGCAGGTCCAGAACTCCAGCATGCGCTCCTCCGACTCCGGGTCGCGCCCCGGCCCCCCGAGCCGCTCGAAGCCCACCGTCGCCGCCACCACGACCGTGGCCATGCTCTCGGGCGAGACGCCGGCGCGCAGTTCCCCCGCCTCATGGGCCTGCCGGGCGGTGTCGCGCACCCAGTCGTGCCAGGTGTCCAGCACCGCCGTCCCCTCTCCCCGCGCGGGGTCGGCGCTCAGCACGAACCCGGCGCGCACCACCGGGTCGGCGGCCAGGGCCACCACCAGCCGGCGGATCGCGGCGACCAGCGTCCCCGCCGCCCCGGACTCCGCGGACCGGGCGCACTCGGCCAGCTCCCGCACCGAGCAGGCGGCGGCGCCCTCGATCTCGCGGGCGAGGGCGTCCTTGCTGGGGAAGTGGAAGTGCAGCGCGCCGGCGCTGACCCCGGCCCGTCCGCTGATCGCGGGCAGGGAGGCGCGGGCGTAGCCGTCGTGGGCGAAGGCCTCCGCCGCCGCGCGGATCAGGGCCTGCCGGGTGCGAGCCGCCCGTGCCTGCTTGACCATGACGCCCTCCTCCTGGGCCGGCGCGGAGGCAGGCCGATTCCGAGCCCCGTAAACCGCACGTTCAGTATGTTTATGGGGGACGGGCACGGCAAGGCCCGGCGGGCGTCGGCGCGCGCTCAGGAGGCCTGCGGGTTCAGCAGGACGGGCAGCGACCGGTAGCCGTTCAGCATGAACGTCGGCAGCGGCGCCAACTCCTTGGGCGCGCAGGCGAGTCGCACGTCCGGGAACATCTCGAAGAGCCGGGACAGCGCGGAGGCCGCCTCGATCTCCCCGAGCGGCGCGCCGAGGCAGCGGTGCGGTCCGTGGCCGAAGCCGAGGATGTCCCGGTCGCGCTCGCGCAGCAGGTCGAAGCGGTCCGCGTCCGGCCCGTGCCGCTCGGTCTCGTGGCCGCCCGCCGCGAAGTTGACGAGGATGCAGTCGCCCTTGCGGATCCGCACTCCGTCCAGGTCGATGTCCTCCACGGCGAACCGCATCGGCGCGTAGGCGCCGGGCGTGTGCACGCGCATGGTCTCGGCGACCACGTCCGGCCAGCCGGCGCGGCCCGCGCGCACGTGCGCCAGTTGTCCGGGGTGGGTGAGCAGGGCGCCGGCCGCGTTGGTGATGAGGGTGGCGGTGGTGTCCTGACCGGCGGCGATGAACATGAAGAGGGAGCCGAGCAGTTCGTCCTCGGTGAGCCGGTCGCCCTGGTCCCGGGCGGCGATCAGCGAACTGGTGAGGTCGTCACCCGGGTGTTCCCGCTTGGCCTCGACCAGTGCGGCCAGCCGCCCGAAGGCCTCCAGCCGGGCGGCCTCCATCTCGGCGGCGGGCACGGTGGAGCTGAACACGGTGCTCAGCGCGGCGGACAGGGCGTCCGTCTCCGCGCCGCGCGGCACGCCGAACAGCTCGCAGATGACCCGCAGCGGCAGCACCTCGGCGTAGGCGGTGCGCAGGTCGACCGGGGTGCCGGGCGGCAGCGCGGCCAGTTCGCCGAGCAGTTCGGCCGACAGTTCCCGCACGCGGGGCCGCAGGGCCTCGGAGCGCCGCGCGGTGAACGCGCCGGCCATCAGGCGGCGCAGCCTGGTGTGGTGCTCCCCGTACGCGAACAGCATGTTCTCGTTCGCCACCCACGGATAGAGCGGCCACTCCTCGGTGATCTCGCCCTCGACGAACGGCGGCCAGTGCAGGCGCGCGCTGCGCGAGACGCGCGGGTCGGTCAGCAGCCGCTCCACGTACGTCTGCCGCACGACGGCCCAGGCGAGGACCCCGCCGGGCAACTCGACCTGTACCGCGGGGCCCTGGGCGCGCAGCGCCGCGGCCTCGCCCATGTGGTCCCCGCCCATCAGGTCCAAGGCGTAAGGGCAGGCGGTCTGTTCCATCGGTGTGCTCCCTGGGTCGGTCCTGCATCACGTTGTTGCGTGGCGACGTGCCCATGGCAGCGATGTCCGCTTCCGCGCGCCGGAGGGCGCCCGCTCCCCGGCGTCCGGGAGGGGCCGGCGGCCGTGCCCGGCGGAAACCCTACGTTCAGCCGGCGGCCGGTGCCTCCACCGGTTCCCCGCGCAGTTCCATGGCCTCTTCGTGGACGCGTCTGCCCCGGTCGAGCGACATGTCCAGGCGCACCAGGACCGCGGGGACCGCGATGCTGGTCATCAGGTGCCGGTAGAGGTCGACCACCCGCTCCATCAGGTCGGCGTGGTCGTTCATGATCTTGGAGAGAACCTGCGCCCCGGTGAACGCGGCCACGAACGCCTCCGCCGCGGACCGGACGTCGACCTGGGGCAGCAGTTCCCCGTTCGCCTTCGCCCGTTCCAGCAGCGTCGCGTTGTAGTCGATCCAGGCGGCCATCGGCACCCTCCGGTCCAGGCCGTCGTGCGGTGAGCCCTGGTCCACCGTGAGGCGGATGCTGCCGCGCACCAGGGGATCTCCCGAGCCCAGCAGATGGGCGAGGAGGAAGCCCGCGTCCAGCCCTTCCTGGAGCACCACTTGCCGCGGCGGCGATTCCGGCACCGACTTGAGCTGGTCGGTCAGCACCGCCTGGGCGAGCTGCTCCTTCGAGGCGAAGTGGAAGTAGAGGGCGCCCTTGGTGACGTTCGCCCGCTGGAGGATCTCCGAGATGGTCGCCGCCTCGTAGCCGACGTCGGCGAACACCTCGGCGGCCGCCACCAGGATGTTGCGTCTCGTCCTGATCGCTCGTTCCTGCAGGGCCACGGCCTATCCTCCGCACTGGCTTCACGGACCGGTCGGCCACGAAAAGAAACCGACAGGTACGTATCGTGCCACCCCCGAAGATGGCCTTTCAACCATATGGATGCCTCCCCCTCACCGGTGCGCGGGGCTCCCCGGGCCGTCGCCGACGCCACGATAAAACCTGTCGCCCGGTATCTCAATGCCCTGCCGGCCCGGTCGGCACGGGGAAGCCTGCCGCCCGGGGGGAGCCGGGCGTTTCGCCCGAGGTGGCGCTCCGGGAGGTTTACAAAGCACCTCCGTTCGGCCAGCGTTGGCAGAAACTTGGCTTGATAAGCAAACCGGGAGGTCCGTATCTTCTGACCCTGCGCAACCCACCCTGCCGGATCTGCGACCACGGGAGAGGGTCATGACCCTTTTGACGTCCCAGGTACATGTCCCCTCTCCGCCGGAGCTCGGGGAGCACGGCGAGTTGACCCGGCTCCTCTTCGGCGACGACCGCGAGCGCGCACACGGGATGTGGCGCGACCTCATCGCCAAGGACACCTTCCGGCACCGCCCCGGACTCGGCGCCGCCGAGCGCGCCGCGCTCTCCTACGAGTGGCTGCGGCTGGTGAACGACACGGCCGGGGGCGCCGAACGGCTCGCGGACGACCCCGAGTTGCTGGCGGCGCTGCACGAGTGGGCGGCGATCGTGGACGGCGGCGGGGGCCTGTGCACGGTGGCGAGCATCCACTACAACCTCTTCCTCGGCAGCCTGCTCGACCACGGGGGCGCCGGGCGCCGGGACCTGTCCGACTTCACCGCGCTGCGGCGCACCGGAACGTTCCTGTGCACCGAGCTGGACCACGGCAACGACGCCTCGGCGCTGGAGACCACCGCCGAACTGGACCCGGCGACGGGCGGGTTCGTCCTCAGCACCCCGCACGCGGGCGCGCAGAAGTTCATGCCCAACACCAGCATGACGGGCGGTCCGAAGAGCGCCGTGGTCGCCGCCCGCCTCCTGGTCGGAGGCCGAGACGAGGGCGTCTTCCTGTTCCTGACCCCGCTGAGCGACGAGCGGGGGCTGCTGCCGGGCGTCCGGGTCCGCCGGCTGCCGATGCGCACCGGGGCCCCGGTGGACCACTGCCTGACCGCCTTCGACCGGGTGGCGCTGCCGCGCGAGGCGCTGCTGGAGTCCGAGCACGGCCGGCTGGACGCCGAGGGCCGGCTGCACAGCGCTCTCGGCAACCGGCGCAAGCGGTTCCTGCATTCGATCGGCAGGGTCACCATGGGCAAGCTGTGCATGAGCGGCGCCGCCGTCGGGGCGACCCGGGCTGCGCTCGCGATAGCCGTGCGCCACGGCGAGCACCGGCTGGTCAGCGGGCCGCGGGCGGGCGAGCGCGTCCCGGTCAACGCCCACCGCTCGCACCACGGGCGGCTGCTGAAGGGCATCGCCACGGCCTACGCCATGACCTTCCTGCACCGCGCGGCGCTCGCCCGCTGGGCCTTCGGGCGCACCGCCGGGGACGCCGGGGAGCGGGCGGCGGCCGAGCGGCTGATCGCCGTGGCCAAGGGCTGGATCACCTGGCAGGCCCGGGACATCACGGTCGAGTGCCGGGAACGCTGCGGCGCGCAGGGCCTGTTCGCCGCCAACGGCCTGTCGGAGTTCCCGCAGTACATCGAGGGCACCATCACCGCCGAGGGCGACAACCTGGTGATCTGGGTGAAGGCGGCCGCCGAGATGCTCTTCGAGCACCAGCCGCCCCGCCAGGAGCCCGAACCCCCCGGCGGCGTCGAGCGGCTGGCGGACGTCCGGCACCTGCGCGGGCTGCTGGCCCGGGCCGAGGCCGTCTGGCAGGACCGGGCCAGGGCCGCACTGCGCCGGGGACCCTCGGGCGACCCGGTGGAGCGGTGGAACGGCGCCTCCTCGGCCGCCCTGGAGATGGTCTCGGTGCACGCCCGGCTGCAGGCGGCCGACGCCTTCCTGGCCGCGGTGGCCCGGGCGCGCCACCCCGGGGCGGGTGAACTGCTGGAGCGGCTGTGCCAGTTGTTCCTGCTGCAGCAGATCGGCGAGTTCACCGGCGACCTGCTGGCCGACGGCCACCTCTCCGGCGACCAGGTCCGCGCCCTCCCGCAGCTCCTCGACGACCTGCTGCGCGACCTCGCCCCGCGCATGACCGACCTGGTCGAGGCGTTCGACCTGCCCCGGGAGTACCTGGACGCCATTCCGATGGCCGGCCCGGGGCCCGCCTCGCTCGCCGACCACTGCATCGACCACGCCGACGACGGCCCCGGCGGCCGGCCGCTGTCACGGGATCTCCTGCTCGGCCCAGATGATCTTTCCGTCGGCCTTGTGACGGGCTCCCCACTGGTGGGCGAGCCTGGCCACCAGGAACAGCCCGCGCCCTCCCTCGTCCGTGCTGCGGGGGTGCCGCAGCCGGGGGGCGGTGTCACTGGCGTCGCTGACCTCGCAGGTCAGCCGGGTGCCGCGGACCAGCCGTAGCCGGATGGGGGCCCGGGCGTAGCGGATGGCGTTGGTGACCAGTTCGCTGACGATGAGTTCGGTCGTCATGGCCAGCTCACCCAGGCCCCAGTCCGCCATCCGGCGGGTCGCCTCGGCGCGGGCGCGCCCCACGGCGGCCGGTTCGGCGGGCACGTCCCACGAGGCGACCCGGTCCCGCTCCCAGGGCACGGGTACGCGCCAGCAGGAAGGCGACGTCGTCCGGCTGGGGCACGGGCACCAGGCGCCGCACGGCGGCCGCGCACAGGGCGTCGAGGTCGGCCCCGGACCCGGTGAGCACCTGGGCGAGCCGGGCCATGCCGGACTCCATGTCGTGGTCGGCGCCCTCGATGAGGCCGTTGGTGTAGAGGCCGAGGAGGCTGTTCTCGGGCAGGGCGAACTCGGCGGACTCGAAGGCCATGTCGCCCAGTCCCAGCGGCGGCCCGGCCGGGATGTCCGGGAACCGGGCGGGCTCGTCCGGCGTGACGACGACGGGCGGCGGATGCCCGGCCCGCGCCATCGTGCACCGGCGACCGACCGGGTCGTAGACGGCGTAGAGGCAGGTCGCGCCGGTGAAGGTGGCCGTGCTGCGGCTGTCCTGGTCGCGTCCGGACTCCTCCTCGCTCAGCCGCAGCACCAGGTCGTCGAGGTGGGCCAGCAGTTCGTCGGGGGGCATCTCCAGCGCGGCGAGGGTCTGGACGGCCGTGCGCAGCCGGCCCATGCTCGCCGCCGCGGAGATGCCGTGCCCCACCACGTCGCCGACGACGAGCCCCACCCGGGCCCCGGACAGCGGGATCACGTCGAACCAGTCGCCGCCGGCCCCGCCCGACGCGTCCGCCGGACGGTAGCAGGAGGCGACGTCGAGCGCCGTGCCGCCGCTGAGCACGTCCGGCAGCAGGCTGCGCTGCAGGGTGACCGATGTGATGTGATCCCGGGTGTACCGGCGGGCGTTGTCCACGCAGAGCGCCGCCCGCTCCACCAGTTCCCGGGCCACCAGCACGTCGTCGGGGCCGAACGGCACCGGATTGACCGAGCGGAAGAAGCTGGCGAGGCCGAGGACGGTGTCGCGGGCCCGCATCGGCACGGAGATGAGGCTGTGCAGGCCGAACCGGCGCAGGCGGTCCGGCCAGACCGGCTCTCCGGCGCGCCAGGCGGGGTCGGCCGGGTCGATGACCGGGACCAGCACCGGCTCACCGCTGATCAGCAGGTTCCCGTCGCCGGGCGGCGGCAGGAAGCGCACCTCCTCGCCGACCCCGGCCACCGCCTCGGGGCAGCCCTCGCGCACCGACCGCAGGCCCGCGCGGCGCAGCGCCGGCGGCCCGCCCGGCCGGCCGGCGCCTGCCGCCCGGGCGCCGTCGCCCTCGGCGCCGAGCACGGGCTCCAGGAGGTCGACGACGACGAAGTCCGCGAACCGCGGGACCGAGAAGTCGGCCAGCTCCTGCGCGGTGGCCGGCACGTCCAGCGTCCTGCCGATGCTGGTGCCGGCCTCGCTCACCAGGGACAGCAGCCGGCGGGCGTTCCACCGCTCGGTGACGTCCTGGACCATGTAGCAGACGCCGTTGCGGGCGCCCTCGGCGTCGACCAGCGGGAAGAACGACGTCGAGTAGGCGTGCTGCCGGTTGGGATCGGCCCAGCTCCACCCCATGTACTCGTAGTCGGTCACCGGCTCCCCCGTCGCCAGCACCTTGCGCATCCGCCCTTCCAGGACCTCGGCCTGCAGACCGGGCATCAGTTCGCTCAGCCGGTGCCCCAGCCGCTGTTCCCGCGGCACACCGCCGAACCGTTCCAGCGTGTCGTTCAGCCATACGCAGCGCAGGCCCAGGTCCATGACGGCCATGCCGACCGGCGAACGGGTCAGGAACCCGTCGAGGACGGACTGGCCCACCGTCCACCGCGTCCGCTGCTCACGCGCGGAGACCAGGAAGCACTCCTCGTCGCGGATCCGGAAGGCCGCCGAGACCCGGATGTCGAGGTCGAGGCCGCGGCCGTCGCGGTGGCGCAGCGGGATCCGGCCGTTCCAGCCCATCCCGGCACGGCAGTGCCGCGCGACGGCGGCCGCCCGGGCCGGGTCCCCGGGCCCGGCGAGCAGGCGCGCGGCGGAACGGCCGACGACGTCCTGCGCGCGATGACCGAGCAGCGCTTCGGCGCCGCGGGTCCAGCCGGTCACCACGCCGTGGGCCGACAGCACCGCCACCGCGTCGGTGGAGGCGTCGAGGGGATCGCGCGACGCTGCGGGCGTCGACGCGTCGCGGCCCGGTCCGGCAGGTTCCATCGGTTCGACCTCCGTCCTACCCATGGTGCTGCCAGTCCGCGCGAAGCGCACGGACCGCTCTGCGGTTGGGGCGGACCCGGCGCCGGGGGCAGCATGGAGGTACCGGTCCGCAGCGTTCGGGCAGGCCCCCGACGACCGACCGGTGGAGGTGGACCCGGTATGGCAGTGGACTCCTTCCGCGCCGACGACGACCAGAGCCCCGAGGGGCCCCGCCCGACCGGCCTGCTGGACGTGCTCAGCGTGGCCGCCGTCGCCCTGGACACCAGCGGCCGCATCGTCTTCTGGACCCCGCAGGCCGAGGACCTCTTCGGATACACCGCCGAGGACGTCCTCGGCCGGTACGCGGCGCAGCTGCTGGTCCGGCCCGAGCATCTGCAGGCCGTGGTGAGCCTGTTCTCCGAGGTCCTGCAGACCGGCCGGGGGTGGGCCGGCGCCTTTCCCATCCGGCACAAGGACGGCAGCAGCCGCCTGACGGAGTTCCGCACCATGCGGCTGCTCGACGACGTCGGCGACGTGTACGCGCTGGGCATCGCGGCCGACCACACGCTGCTGCAGCGGGTGGAGACCGATCTGGCCCTGTGCGAGCGGCTGATCAACCAGTCCCCGATCGGTCTGGCCCTGCTGGACCCGGACCTGCGCTACCTGCTGGTCAACCCGGCGCTGGAGCGGATCGACGGCGTCCCCGCCGAGCAGCACATCGGGCGCCGGCTGCGGGAGATGCTGCCCTTCTTCGACGTGGGCACCGTCGAGTCCTGCCTGCGTCAGGTGCTCGCCACCGGGCTGCCCCTGCTCGACCAGTACCACGTGGGCCTGCCGCCCTCGGACCCGGAGCACGAGCACGCCTGGTCGCTGTCCTTCTACCGCCTGGAGGACCCCGGCGGGCGGGTGCTGGGCGCGGCCGCCTCGGTCGTCGACGTCACCGAGCGGCACCACGCCGCCGCCGAGGCGGACCGGGCCAGGCGTCGGCTCGCGCTCATCGCGGACGCCTCCACCCGGGTCGGCACCTCGCTGGAGGTCGAGCAGACCGCCCGCGAGCTGGCGGACATAGCCACTCCGGGGCTCGCCGACGTGGTCGCCGTCGACGTCCTCGACTCGGCCCTGGCCTGCCGCCGCGTACGCCGCCCGGACAACGGCCCGGAGCTGTTCCGCGCCCTCGCTCTGCGTGCGGCGCACCCCACCGTGGCGCTGCGGGCCGCCGACCCGCCCGGTGACCTCGCCTCCTACGGGGGCGACCGGCTGGTGACGCTGTGCGTGCACACCGGCCGTCCGGTGCTCGTCCGGCGCGTCGGCCAGGCGGACCTGGCCCGCATCGCGCGCGACGAGGAGGCCGGCGACCATCTGGCCCGGGCGGGCGTGCACTCCTACCTCGCCGTGCCGCTGATCGCGCACGGCGAGGTGCTCGGGGCGCTCGACCTCAAGCGCACCCGCAACCCGCTGCCGTTCGACGACGACGACGTCGTGCTGGCCGGCGAGCTGGCCGGCCGTGCCGCCATCGCCATCGACAACGCGCGCTGGTTCCAGAGCGTGCGCAACACCGCGCTCACCCTCCAGCGCAGCCTGCTGCCCGACCACCCCGCGCACCACACCGGTCTCGAGCTGGCCTCCCGCTACCAGCCCGCGCAGGCCACCAGCGAGGTGGGGGGCGACTGGTACGACGTCATCCCGCTGGCCGACGACAAGACGGCGCTGGTGGTGGGCGACGTCATGGGCAACGGCATCGACGCGGCCGCCACCATGGGCCGGCTGCGCACCGCGACCTGCGCCTACGCGGACCTCGACCTGGCCCCCGACGCGGTGCTCCAGCATCTGGACCGGATCACCTGCGACCTGGAGCACTACATCGTCACCTGCCTGTACGCCGTGTTCGACCCCCGCACCCGGCGGTGCACCATCGCCAACGCGGGGCACATGCCGCCCGCCCTCGCCCGGCCCGGCAAGGCGGCCGAGTTGCTCGACCTGCCCGCCGGGGCGCCGCTCGGCGTCGGCGGCGTCGAGTTCGAGACGGCCACGGTGGAGCTCGGGCCCGGAGGTCTGCTGGTGCTGTACACCGACGGCCTCGTGGAGACACGGCAGCACCCCATCGACGAGCGCCTCGAGGTGCTCCTCGGCTTCCTCGACGATCCCGGACGGCCGCTGGAGGAGACCTGCGACCAGTTGCTGTACGGGTTGCGCAATCCCGAGGACCACGACGACGTGGCGCTGCTCGTCGCCCGGGCGCTGTGACGCCCGCCCGGCCCGTGCCGGGCAATACCCGCCCCGCATGGTGCGGTTCGCCCGGTGGTGCCACCCTGGGACGAGAGGTCTGGCGAGGAGGGCGATCCAGGAGGGCCGATGGGACGGGACGTCCCGGCGCTCGTCTTCACCCGTGAGGACCGGCGCCGGTACCGGATCAAGATGCAGGAGTGTCTCGACGTCCTCGCGCAGATGCTGCGCGAGCAGCTCTTCGAGGCGGAGCGGCCCAGCGTCGGGCTGGAGATCGAGCTGAACCTGGTCGACGACGCGGCCGAGCCCGCGATGCGCAACACCGATGTGCTGGAGGCGATCGCGGACCCCTCCTGGTCGACCGAGCTGGGGCGGTTCAACCTGGAGATCAACGTGCCGCCCCGCGCGCTGACGGAGGGCGGGCCCGACGCCTGGGAGTCCGAGATCCGCGCGGCGCTGAACCACGCGGACGAGCGGGCCCGGTCGGTGGGCGCGCGCCTGGTGGTGATCGGCATCCTGCCCACGCTGCGGCAGAAGGACATCGGCGAGGGGACGCTCTCGGAGAATCCCCGGTACCGGCTGCTGAACGACCAGGTCTTCGCGGCGCGCGGCGAGGACCTGCGGATCGAGGTGGACGGCGTCGACCGGCTGCGGACCTACGCCGACACGATCACCCCGGAGGCCGCGTGCACCAGCACCCAGTTCCATCTGCAGGTGGCTCCGGAGAACTTCGCCGACTACTGGAACGCGGCGCAGGCCATCGCCGGGGTGCAGGTGGCGCTGGCGGCCAACTCGCCGTTCCTGTTCGGCAAGGAGCTGTGGCACGAGACCCGGGTACCGCTGTTCGAGCAGGCGACCGACACCCGCCCCGAGGAGATCAAGGTCCAGGGGGTGCGGCCGCGGGTGTGGTTCGGCGAGCGGTGGATCAACAGCGTCTTCGACCTGTTCGAGGAGAACCTGCGCTACTTCCCCGCCCTGCTGCCGCTGTGCGACGACCAGGATCCCGGCGAGACGCTGGACCGCGGCGACATCCCCGGCCTGTCCGAACTGTCCCTGCACAACGGCACCATCTACCGCTGGAACCGGCCGGTCTACGCGATCGCCCACGACAAGCCGCACGTCCGGGTGGAGAACCGGGTGTTGCCGGCCGGACCGACCGTCGCCGACACCCTCGCCAACGGCGCCTTCTACTACGGTCTGACGCGCGGCCTGGTGGAGGAGGACCGGCCGGTGTGGTCGCGGATGTCCTTCGCCGCGGCCGAGGAGAACCTCCACACGGCGGCCCGGCACGGGATCGACGCCCTGCTGTACTGGCCGGGGATGGGCGAGGTGCCGGTGCCCGAACTGGTGCTGCGCCGCCTGCTGCCGCTGGCGCACCGCGGTCTCGAGCACTCCGGCATGGACTCGGCCTGGCGGGAGCCGCTGCTCGGCGTCATCGAGCAGCGCTGTGTCACCGCCCGCAACGGGGCGGTGTGGCAGAAGGAGATGTTCCACCGGATCGAGGCGGGCACCCGGGCCGGCCGGCACGAGGCGCTGCGCCGGATGACCGAGCTGTACATCGACTACATGCACCTCAACGCCCCGGTCCACACCTGGCCGGTGGACTGAACCCCCGGGCCGGGACGGCCCGTCAGCCGGGCGGCCGCTCGCCGCCGTCCACCACCGCCTCCTCCTCGCACGCCGGGGCGCCGCGCGGCCGCCGCACGACGAGGTCCCGCACCTCGAACGACATGCCGGTCGCCGACCCGTCGGGCGCGGGGTGGTAACGCCCGGCGCAGACGGACAGGTTGACGATGAGGTGGGCGTGCCAGCCGGAGCCCACCCCTCGCCGGTCCGCGAAGGCCCGGGCGCCGTTCACCCACCACACGACGGACCGGGCGCCGAAGTCGGTCCGCAGGTCCACCCAGGCGCCGGGGCGTACGGCGTCGTCGCGGAAGTAGCTCCCGCCGCCGCGCACATGGTTGGAGAACTCCAGCAGGTCGGGGTTGTCGGGGTGGTACTCGAAGACGTCGATCTCCTGGCCGCCGTCGCGCCAGGTCCAGACGGCGGGCCAGGCGCCGGTCTCCCGGGGCAGCCGGACCCGCGCGGTGAGGACGTCTCCCGAGCGGACCAGGAAGGCCTCCTGGCTGCCCTCCGTGGTCAGCAGTCCGGTGTTCCAGAGGCCGTCCGGCCGGCGCCGGGCCCGGAAGACGCCCGAGCGGCTGTAGGCGGCGTCGGACACCAGGTGGTCGAGCTTGTCGTCGCCGGGGTTGACCGGGCCGCCGTCGGGATACGCCCACGAACGGCCCGCGACCCACTGGCGCTCGGAGGTGAAGTCCGCCGTGAACACCACGTCGGACCCGGCCGGGGTGCGCGGAGCCGGAACCGGGCCGCTCGGTGTCGGTTGTTCCATGACCGATGTCTCACCGGCCGGGGCCCGCCCATGCGCCGGACCGGCCGGAACACCCTGGGAATGACCCGTACGGGTGAAGGGCGCCCGCGCACGCGCCCGCGTGCTCAGCTCTCGCGCAGGACTAGGACGAGCGGGACGCCGTGACAGGGCACCAGGCGCAGGCCGGGATGATCGGCGCCCGCGGCCCCGGCGAGCAGGTCCCCGAAGCGGGGGCCCTTGGTGAGGGAGCCGGCCAGGTGCGCGGGGTCCGCGGAGGCGGCGACCCGGCCGCGGGCGTTCACCAGGTGGGCGGGCCGGGGCAGCCGGCGCAGCAGGGGCAGCACGACGGCTTCGAAGTGCCGCAGGTAGACGTCGGCGGCGGCCACCCCGGCGAAGCGCCCTGCCGTCGTGACGGGTGCGGACAGGGTGAGGCTGTACTCGTCGGAGCAGAGGTAGTCGACGTAGGGGCCCGCCACGGCACGGTGGCCGGTGTCGCGGGGCAGGGTGAACCAGTCCCAGTGCGTGTAGTCGGAGTAGGCCGAGTGACCGGGGTCGAGGTCGAGCAGCAGGGGCCGCAGGTCTCCGTCGCCGTCCTGCTGCCACCACTCCAGCCACGCCGGTACGTCGGCCAGCAGGCCGGGGGCCGCCACGAAGCCCGCCCCGGAGACCAGTTCCTGGCCGGTCAGCCGGCGGTGCAGTCCGGGGCGCAGGGCGGCGAGGTCCGCGCTCGCGGGGCGCCGGCCGTGCGCGGACGCCCTGGCGAGCAGGTCCGCGGTGTCGGCGCGGGTGGCCGCGACGGCGTCGAAGACCGACTCCAGCGCGCCGCCGACCTGGGAGGCCACCCAGGCCGCGACGTCCGTGTCCAGCGTGGCGGCCGCCGAGACGGCCCGCCCTGGGCTCCAGCCCATGGTGTCCTCCATCGGACGGGAACCGGGCGCGGCGCGTTCAGAGCGTGAGGCGTACGGCGACGAGCCGTGCCGTGGCGTCCCTGACGCACCGCTCGGCCAGCGTGCCGGCCGTTTGGTCCGCCCCATCCTGCACGGCGGAGATTACGGACCGGTGACGCTCCGCCACTTCTTCACGATATTCGTCGCTGCCGAGGACCAGGCACAGCAGCGCCCCCACCTCGCTCTGCAGGGCCACCTGTTCACGGGTGAGCCGGGCGGACTGGGCGGCGGCCGCGAGTTCGACGTGGAAGCGGCCGTACAGGCGGCTGCGCGCGGACGCCTCCCGCGCCAGCGCCAGTTGCTCAACGGTGCGGCGCAGCGGGTCCAGGTCGCCGGGCTCGGTGCGCCGGGCGGCGAGGCGGGCGGCGGCGCCGGACAGGGCGGCCCAGTGGTCGCCCAGGTCGCGCAGTTCGTCGGTGCTCCAGCCGCGCAGCCGGGCCTCCAGCCGGCCGGCTGCGGGGACCTCGGGCAGGGAGACGAAGCTGCCGCCGCCGCGGCCCCGGCGGGTGGTGACCAGGCCCTGCTGCCGCAACGCCATGAGCGCCTCGCGCAGGGTCACGGTGGAGACGCCGAGCCGCCCGGCCAGGTCGCTCTCGCCGGGCAGTTGCTCGCCGTCGGCGAGCAGGCCGAGTTCGATGGCGTCCCCTATGCGGCGGACGACGGCGTCCACGCGCGCCCGGCCGTCCACCGGGGCGAAGACGGCCATGCGCGCGCCGCCTTCTCTCTCGTGCTGCCTCACGTCCACCACCTCGTGCATTGACTCAAGCTTTACCTTAAGGGGCTCTTGAGTTCAGAACTATGACTTCATATGTTTGCGGTCAACGTTGAGCGCCCCAGAAAGGTTCCCGCATGGAGGGAATTGCGATCCGGCTGCAGGATCTGCGCAAGTCTTTCGGTGAGACGACCGCCGTGGCCGGAGTCGACCTGGACGTCCGGGACGGGGAGTTCTTCTCCATGCTCGGCCCGTCCGGTTCCGGGAAGACGACGGTCCTCCGGCTCATCGCCGGGTTCGAGACCCCGACCGGGGGCAGTGTCGAACTCGCCGGGCAGGACGTCACCGGCCTCGCCCCCTTCGAACGGGACGTGCACACCGTCTTCCAGGACTACGCCCTGTTCCCGCACATGACGGTCGAGCAGAACGTCGCCTACGGGCTGCGGATCCGCAAGGTGCCGAAGGCCGAACGCCTGGTGCGCGCCCGCAAGGCACTGGCGGAGGTCCGCCTCGAGGGCTACGGCCGGCGCCGCCCCTCCCAGTTGTCCGGCGGCCAGCGCCAGCGCGTCGCCCTCGCCCGCGCCCTCGTCGGCCGCCCCCGGGTCCTGCTGCTCGACGAGCCGCTCGGCGCCCTCGACCTGAAGCTGCGCGAGCAGATGCAGGTCGAACTCAAGGCGCTGCAGCGGGAGGTGGGCATCACCTTCGTGTTCGTCACCCACGACCAGGAGGAGGCCCTGACGATGAGCGACCGCATCGCCGTCTTCGACCAGGGCCGCATCGCCCAGGTCGGCACGCCTGCGGAGATATACGAGCGGCCCGCCACCGCGTTCGTCGCCTCCTTCGTCGGCACCTCCAACCTGCTGGAGGGCGAGACGGCCCGGCGGGTCGTCGGCGCGGCGGGCACGTACAACATCCGCCCGGAGAAGATCCGCGTACTGAAGGAGTCCGCCGAGGCCGACGAGCCCGGGCACGCCACCGCGACCGGCACCGTGGCCGAGGTCGTCTACCTCGGCGACGCCACCCGCTTCCTGGTCGACCTCGACGGCGGCGGCCGGCTCACCGCCCTGCAGCAGAACCTGGAGACCTCCTCCGAGGACGTCGCCGCGTTCCGCGGGTCCCGGGTCCGTCTGCGCTGGCACCGCGGACACGCCGTCCCACTGCCCTCCTGACCCTCCCGCCCGGCCTCCGGGCCCCTCCTCCACTTCCCTACCGCCGTCCCGCTCCGCGCAAGGCTCCCTCACCCCTGGAGAACGTCGTGCGTCTCACCCGTACTCTGAAGGCCGCGGCCGGCGCCGCCGCACTGCTGCTGGCCGCCGCCTGCGACTCCTCCGGCTCGGGCGGCTCCGCCGCCTCCGGCCTCAACCCGCCCGACCTCAAGGCGCCCACGAAACTGGGCCGGACCGAGGGCCAGGTCAATCTGATCGCCTGGGCCGGATACGTCGAGGACGGCTCCAACGACCCCAAGGCCGACTGGGTCAGCGGCTTCGAGAAGCAGACCGGCTGTCAGGTCCACTCCAAGGTCGCCGCCAGCTCGGACGAGATGGTCAAGCTGATGAAGACCGGGGAGTACGACGCCGTCTCCGCCTCCGGCGACGCCTCCCTGCGCCTGATCGCCTCCGGTGACGCGGCCCCGGTCAACACCTCGCTGGTCCCCAACTACAAGGACGTCTTCAGCGGGCTGAAGAACGGCGCCTGGAACTCCGTGAAGGGCCGGATGTACGGCATCCCGCACGGCCGGGGCGCCAACCTGCTGATGTACAACACCGCCAAGGTGAACCCGGCGCCCACCTCCTGGTCGGCCGTGTTCGACGACGCCGCCCGGTACAAGGGGCACGTCACCGCCTACGACTCGCCGATCTACATCGCCGACGCGGCCCTCTACCTCAAGGCCGCCAGGCCCGAGCTGAAGATCAAGGACCCCTACGCGCTCGACCAGAAGCAGTTCGACGCCGCCGTGGCGCTGCTGAAGAAGCAGAACGGCGACATCGGCGAGTACTGGGGCGACTACCTCAAGGAGGTCTCCGCCTTCAAGAGCGGGGACTCCGTGGTCGGCACCACCTGGCAGGTCATCGCCAGCCTCGCCGCCGACGAGGGCGCCAAGGTCAAGGCGTTCGTGCCCAAGGAGGGTTCGACCGGCTGGTCCGACACCTGGATGGTCTCCGCGAAGGCCAAGCACCCCAACTGCGCCTACAAGTGGCTCGACTGGATCATCTCGCCCAAGGTCAACGCCCAGGTCGCCGAGTACTTCGGGGAGGCGCCGGCCAACTCCAAGGCGTGCGCCGAGACCAGTGACAAGAACTTCTGCACCACTTACCACGCCTCCGACGAGGGCTACTGGAAGAACATCGCCTTCTGGAACACGCCCATCGAGCAGTGCCTGGACGGCCGCACCGGCGTCCGCTGCGTTCCGTACGCCAAGTGGGTCCAGGCCTGGACCGAGATCAAGGGCTGAGCGGTGACGACCGATGTGACGACGGCCGCCGGACGGGGCACCGTCCGGCGGCTCGCCGGGACGCTGCACCGCAGGCCCCGGCTGCGCCTGACCCTCCTGCTCACCGCCCCGCTGCTGTGGCTCACCGTCCTCTACCTCGGCTCGCTGGCGGTCCTGTTCGTCTCGGCGTTCTGGACGACGGACTCCTTCACCTCCGAGGTGGTGAAGGTCTGGTCGACGGACAACTTCCACGCGCTGTTCACCACACCGGTGTTCCGGCAGGTGGTGCTGCGCAGCGTCGGCGTGGCCCTGGCGGTGACCGTGCTGTGCGCGGTGATCGCCTTCCCGGTCGCCTTCTACACCGCGCGGGTGGCCCGGCCCGGATGGCGTCCGCTGCTCGTGGTGGCCATCCTGACGCCGCTGTGGGCGAGCTACCTCGTCAAGGTGTACGCCTGGCGGCTCATCCTCGCCGAGGGCGGTCTGGCCGACTGGATGCTCCGCCCGTTCGGGCTGAACGGTCCGGGCTTCGGGCTGCCCGCCACCGTGCTCACCCTGACCTATCTGTGGCTGCCGTACATGATCCTGCCGGTCCACACGGCCCTGGAGCAGTTGCCGGACAACCTGCTCGACGCCTCCGCCGACCTCGGCGCGCGGGCCGGCCGCACGTTCCGCTCGGTGGTCCTGCCCATGGTGCTGCCCTCGGTCGCCGCCGGTTCGGTCTTCACCTTCTCGCTGAGCCTCGGCGACTACATCACCGTGCAGATCGTCGGCGGCAAGACCCAGCTGATCGGCAACCTCGTGTACTCCAACGTCGAACTCAACCTGCCCATGGCCGCCGCGCTCGGCACCGTCCCCGTCGTCGTGATCGTCCTGTACCTGCTGGCGATCCGCCGCACGGGCGCCCTGAACAACCTCTAGAGGAGGAGCGCCATGCATCTCGGCCGCACCGCGCGGATCGCCCTGCGCCTGGGCGCCGCACTCGGCTTCGCGGTGATCTACGTCCCGCTGCTGCTCGTCCTCGTCAACTCCCTGAGCCCCGACCGCAGCGCGAGCTGGCCGCCGCCCGGACTCACCCTGCACTGGTGGTCGGTGGCCGCGGACAACTCCGGTGCGCGCGCCGCGCTGTGGGTGTCGGTGAAGGCGGGCCTGGGGGCCACGGCCATCGCGCTGGCACTCGGCACGCTGATCGCCTTCGCGGTGGCCCGGCACCGCTTCTTCGGCCGCGGCACGGTGTCCTTCGTGGTGGTGCTGCCGATCGCCCTGCCCGGCATCGTCACGGGCATCGCCCTGAACTCGGCGTTCGGCACCGTGCTGAAGCCGCTCGGCGTGGGCCTCGGCCTGTTCACCGTGATCGTCGGTCACGCGACCTTCTGCATCGTCGTGGTCTTCAACAACGTCGTGGCCCGGCTGCGCCGGACGGCGGCCTCGTACGAGGAGGCGGCGATGGACCTCGGCGCGAGCTCCTTCCGTGCCTTCGCCGACGTCACCTTCCCGCTGGTGCGCTCGGCGCTGCTGGCCGGCGGTCTGCTCGCATTCGCCCTGTCCTTCGACGAGATCGTGGTCACGACCTTCACCGCGGGGCCCGGCGTCGAGACCCTGCCCATCTGGATCTTCGACAACATGACCCGCCCGCAGCAGGCGCCCGTGGTGAACGTCGTGGCCGCCGTCCTCGTCCTGCTCTCGGTCGTCCCGATCTACGCCGCCCAGCGGCTGTCCGCGGACACGGCCACGTCGAGCCGGGTGTGACGGGCGGCGCGACCCGTTGGCGCCGCCGTGAAGCGGATCACCAACCTCCGTATCGGGCCCGGCGTTCGGCGACATGCTCGCACCGCCGCCGGGTACGCGACCGGTCCAGGACGCCGGCACGGGAGGAGACTGGCCGTGACACCGCATGGGACAGCACAGGACCGGGGCCTCGGTGACCTCGAACCGGGCACCGCGCAACGTGCGCAGTTACGCGCCCGGATCACCGACATCGCCTGGACGGCCGGATGTGCCGTCCTCGCCCTCTGGGCGGTGTGGAGCGTGGTCGGCGCGGTGCGCGGGACGACGGCCTGGGCGTACAGCGCCGTGGCCGGGGTCCTGCTGGCCGTGGCGCTGACCGCCCGGGCGGCCGGCCGCCGCCGGCCGCGCCGCTGAGGGCGGGAGGGGCCGTGGAGCGTCTGAACGACTTCATGGGCCGGCACCTGTGGCTGCAGATCGCCGTGTCCACCCTGCTCACCACCGCCCTGATCTGGTGTCTGTACCCGTCGCGTTCGGTGGTCTCGATCCTGGTGCGTACGGTGCTGTGCTCGCTGGGGGCCATCGCCGTGGTGGTGACGGCACGCCGCCGGGAGAAGCGTGCGGCCGGCGGTTCCACGGACCGGCTCGTCGCGCTGGACGGCAGGCTGCGCCGGGGCGAGGCCCCCACCGACCCGGCGGAGCGCGAGGCGATGCGCGCCCTGGTGGAGCAGCGCCTGCACCGCACCCGGCACCGCGTCCCGGCCCAGACCGGACTCGCTCTGCTCTTCTGCGCGGTGACGGTACTGACCGCGCTGACCGCCGGACCGCGCCAGACCCTGGGCCTCGCGCTGCTCACCGCGGTCTTCCTCGGCTGGTCCATCCCCTACGGCAACCTCCAGCACCGGAGGCTGTGCCGGATGCGGTCGGCACTGGCCGGTCACCGGCGCGAGCCCGGCGCCGCCGGCGGCACCCCTCGGTCCGCATGACCGGTGGCCTCACCACGGACCCGGCGCTGACGCTGCGCGCGGCCTACGAGACCGCATCGGCGGTCGTGGCGGAACTGGGCGACGAGGAGTCGTGGCTGCCCACGGGCTGCACCGGCTGGGCGGTCCGCGATCTCGTCCTGCACTGCCTGGAGGACGCCCGGCGCGGCCTGGTCGCCCTGCACACTCCGTGCGAGGAGCCGGCGGACCGCGACGCGGTGACCTACTGGACGGACTGGCGGCCGGATGCCCCGGGGGCGGCGAACGGCCGGCGCTGGGCGCGGGTGAGCGCGAGCATGTTCCTGGACTTCGGCCAACTGCGCGACCTCTACACGCAGACCGTGACCGCGGCCGGGCACGCGGCGGCCTGCGCCGACCCCGCCGCGCGGGTGGCGACCCAGGGGCACGTCCTGACGGCGGGCGATCTGATGACCACCCTCGCGGTCGAGGCGACCGTCCACCATCTCGACATGGTCGTCCGGCTCCCACTGGCCCCCGGCCCGTCCGCCGAGGGACTCGCCGCGGTCCGCGCCACCCTCGACGGCCTGCTCGGCCGCCCCGCGCCGCCCTGGTGGAGCGACAGCCACTACGCGCGCGTGGGCACGGGACGGGCCGCGCTCACCGACACCGATCGCGGCGCGCTGGGCGCGGCGGCGCACCGCTTCCCGCTGTTCGGCTGACGGCGCCCGTCCGCGTCCACCGCGTCCCGGCGCGGGACGGGCCCTGCCGTGCGCGCGTCACGGCGCGCCGACCAGGGGCGGCTCCCCCCCGGTCGGCGGTGAGCGCCGCGCGCGGGGCACGCACCGGCGACGGGGGCCGATCCGGTCCACCAGGACCGTCTCGATCACCTGGACGGTGGCCTGCGCAGGCGCGTGGACCCGCTGCCCTTCGGCTGTGACGCGGATCAGGCGCCGGTGCGCGGAAGCCGGGTCGGGGTCCTGCTCCGGCAGACCCGCGCCGATCCGGCCGGGCACCGCCTGGTGCGCGCTCTGCCGGGTGACGCCGGTACGGCGGGCCGGCTCGGAGACGGTCGTGCCGTCGGCGTCGAGCACGGCGAAGACGGACGCCTGGGCCGTCGTCCGGCTGCTCGCCCGCGGCCTCCATGCCGGCGAACAGGGCTTCCTCGAATCCGCGTCGGGCCTCGGACAGCAACTGGGGCAGGTTGGGGCGCGACGGCTCATTGCACATAAGCGCGCACGGGACGCCAAGTCCGACAAAGGGCAATGAGTCCGGCGGTGTGTCGGGAAAATGACGACCGCCGCGCATTCAACGGGCGACCCGGTGAACAACCGGTGGTTACCGGGATGCGCGCGTCAGCCGGTACGTCCGCAAAACAGGCGGAACCAATATGTCCGCAGGGCCCGATACGGGCAGGGCTGGCGGCAAACGTTTCGCCAAGTCGGTGATAGCATCCCCGCGTCTGCGACCTTGGTCCACTCGGCTCGGGCGCCGCACTCGGAACGGCTTCTCGACCGGAAGTCGGCCGAGTCGTTCCGAGCGGTTGTGCAACGGATTCCCCCGAAGTCCGTCCACCGGTGGCTGCAGGCTACACATAGGAAAGGTATCCATGTTTCGAGACGCACTCGTTTGGTGCCTGGTCGCGGTGGCGTTCATCGCCGTCGTCGCGGCACTCGCGCTCAGTCGTCGCAACAAGGCCATTGCCGCAAAGAAGCGCCTGGCCGAGGCCGAACTCACCCGGCAGCTGAGCGTGGCCGACAGCCAACTTGCTGCTTTAAGCGCAGAGTTGCAGCAACACAGAGCCGAGCACGACAAGACCATCGCGGAGGCCGAAGAGGCCGCCGAGGAAAGCACGAAGGCCGTCCTCAAGGGATCGGCGCGCTTTCTCCAGAGTCTTGCCGCGGAACAGCTCGCACTGCTCGAGGAAATTCAGCGCAAATACGGCGGCCATTCCGTGCTGGGCGATCTTCTGGAGGTTAGCCACGCCAATGCCCAGATGGCGCGCAAGGCACAAGGCATTGCGGTGATGTGCGGTGCTCCGCTGGGCCGCCGCAATAGGCCGGCGAGCGTTTACGACGTGGTGCGCAGCGCACAGGGCCAGATTCGCAATTTCCGGCGCGTCGAAATCATGCAGCAGACCGGTTTCGCGCTCAAGGCGTCCGCTGTTTCCCCGGTCGCCCTCGCGGTCGCCGAACTTCTTGACAACGCTGCCAGCTTTTCCCAGCAGGGTTCGCCGATCGAGGTGAATTTCCAGCGGGTGCAGAAGAACCTGTGCATCGTCATCGACGACGCCGGTGTCGGCATGAACGACGAGGACCGGCAGAAGGCCTCCGCGCTGCTCTCCGGTGAGTACAGCCCCCGCCTCTCGCACCTCGGCAACCAGCCGAAGTTCGGTTTCCCGGTCATCGGCCTGCTCGCCCGGCAGTATGGATTCCGGGTGGACGTCACCGGCGTCTCCCGCTACGGCGGTGTGCGGGCGGTCGTCCTGCTGCCTGAGGAACTGTGGACCGAGGAGGAGCCGGCGGTGCCCGAGGAGCCCCAGGTCAGCGGTATCCGCGGCAGCGTGGGCCGGCCCGAGCCGGTGTCCCGCACCGCACACGGTCTGCCCCGCCGGGGCGCCCGTCAGGTGCCCATCGCCAGCGTTCCCGACCAGGACGCCGCCACGTCGCCCGCGGCGGCCTCGGAGGAGGCCAGCCGGGCCGTCGGCCGGAGCCTGGGAGCCTTCCAGCGCGGCACGCTCTCGGGCCGCAATCTCGCCTCGGCGCCGTCCGAAGGGTCCGATGACGCATGACCACCGACCTGTCGTGGATGCTCGAGGACATCGTGCACAACGTGCCGAAGGCGCGTCACGCCGTCCTGCTGTCCGCGGACGGCCTGCCCCGCGGCGCGACCGACGGCATGGACCAGAAGGACGTGCGGACCATCTCCGCCGCCATGGCGGGCATGCAGTCGCTCAGCCGGGCGACCTCCCACTTCGCCGGTCCCGGGGCGGACAGGCAGTGGAACCAGACGATCATCGAGTTCTCGCACGGCTGGATCTTCCTGATCGGCGCCGGCCAGGGCGCCTACCTGGCCGCCGCCGCGGCTCCCGACGTCGACATGCAGCAGATCTCCTTCCGCATGCACCGGCTCGTCGCCCGGCTCGGCAACAACCTCACCTCGCCGCCGCGCGTGCACGCCGACGGCGCCGACGGCCCGTCGGGCGGCGCCCAGCAGACGCCCGTCGGAGGCACAGGCATCCAGATCGCCGACCTCGACGCCGCGGTGGCCGAGGTGCAAGGCGCGCGGCACGCCGTCCTGTTGGGCCACGACGGCCTGCCGCGCGGCGCCACCACCGGCATGAGCCAGGACCTGGCGGACACCATCTCCGCCGCGATGACCGGCATCCACGCCTACAGCAGGGCCACTTCGCAGTTCGCCGGGCCGGACGCGGCAGCGCAGTGGCGGCAGACGGTCATCGAGTTCCAGCACGGCTGGATCTTCCTGATCTCCGCCGGGCCGGGCGCCTTCCTGGCGGCGGCCGCCGAACACGACGCCGATATCGAGCTGTTCACCACCCGCCTGCACCAGGTGGTGCCCCGGCTGAACGGATATCTCGCACCGCGCGGGGAGGCGAGCCGCACGTGAATGACGAGCCGGAACTCGAGCTGACGTCGGCATTAGTCCCGCTCTTCGTGATCACGAACGGCCGGTCGCTGCCACCGGACAATACCTACGAGCGCACGACGCTGGTGTCCGCGCAAGAAGGTGCGGGAGCCTCGGCGCGCACGCTTTCCCCGGAGGCGCGCCGGGTTCTGGAACTGGTGGCGGAGGGCTTTCTCTCCGTGGCCGAAGTGGCCGCGCACACGCATCTGCCGCTGGGGATCGTGCGGATTCTCCTGGCGCAGATGGAGGAGAGCGGTCACATCGTCGCGCGTAAGCCGGTTCCGCCCGCCGAACGCGTCGACCGGGAAGTGCTCAACGCCGTACTCGACGGCCTCAAAGCCCGATTCGGAGCGTGATTCGTGTACCTGGATTCAGGTGTTCTCACCGCGGTCAAGATCCTCGTGGTGGGGCACTTCGGGGTCGGGAAGACCACGTGCATCGGGAGCATCTCCGAGATCGAGCCCTTGCGGACCGAGGAGGAGATCACCGAGGCCAGCGTGGGCTTCGACGATCTGTCCGGAACCCCGGACAAGACCACCACGACGGTCGCCATGGACTTCGGCCGCCTGACCATCAGCGACGAGGTGGTGCTCTACCTCTTCGGCACGCCCGGTCAGGAGCGCTTCAAGGAGATGTGGGAGGAGCTGTCCCGGGGCGCACTCGGCGCGCTGGTCCTCGTCGACCCCGAGCGGCTGTCGGACTCCTTCCCGGTCCTCGACCTCGTCGAGCGGTTCGGCCTGACGTACGCCATCGGCGTCAACCGCTTCGAGGGCACGACCGACTACCCGCTCGCGGAGATCCGCGAGGCGCTCAACCTGTCCGAGCGGACCCCCGTGGTCGCCTGCGACGTACGCGACCAGCAGTCGTCGGCACAGGCTCTGATCACCCTCGTCCACCACCTTCTTTCCCTTCTCGACTAGGAGCCACTCCCACATGCAGCAGCCTCCCGGCATCCAGGGGCCCCCGCCCGGCTGCCCCGCGCACGGCAACGTCCCGCTCTACGGGCCCGAGTTCGGTTCCGATCCGGACGCCCACTACGACCAGCTGCGCCGCCTCGGCCCGAGCGCACCGGTGGACATCGCGCCGGGAGTCGAGGTCGAGCTGGTCACCAGCTACGACGCCGCCCTGTACATCCTGCAGAACCCGGCCTCGTTCGTCCGCGACTCGCGGCGCTGGCGGGCGCTGAACGAGGGGCGCGTGCCCGCGGACAGCCCCGCCCTGCCGATGATGGGTTACCGGCCCAACGCGCTGTTCAGCGACGGGGCGGCCCACGCCCGGCTGCGGCAGGCGGTCACCGACAGTCTGGCCGGCGTCAACGAGATGCAGCTCGTGCGGCAGACCCAGCAGTCGGCCGACTACCTGATCAGCCGGTTCAGTTCCGACCGGCTCGGGCAGGCCGAGCTGATGGCCGAGTACGCCCAGCCGCTGCCGCTGCTGGTCTTCAGCGACCTGTTCGGGTGCCCGCCCGAGATCGGCGACCGCGTCATCGTGGGCATCAGCGGCATCTTCGACGGCACGGCGGGCGCGGACCAGGTGCTGGGCGAGGCGCTCGGCGAGCTGATCGCGCTGAAGCGGCGTCGCCCCGGCAGCGACCTGACGACCCGTCTGATGGAGCACTCCGCACAGCTCACCGACGAGGAGGTGCTGCACCAGCTGGTGACGCTGCTCTCCGGTGGCACGGCCCCCCTGTCGGCGACCATAGGCAGCGCCGGCGCCCTGATCCTAGGGGAGGACTGGCAGGCCGGACTGCCGGTCGAGGACGCGGTCACCCAGGTGCTGTGGAACTACGCCCCGATCGCCAACTACGCCGCCCACTACCCCACTCACGACGTGGAGCTGGGCGCGCGGACCGTGCGGGCCAACGACCCGGTGCTGATCTCCTTCGCCGCGGCCAACACCGACCCCCGGCTGGCCGAGCACCGTGAACAGCTCAGCGCCAAGGCGCACCTGGCGTTCGGCGCCGGGCCGCACGCCTGCCCGGCCAAGGACCCGGCTTTCGTGATCGCGGTCACCGCCGTCGAGTCGCTGCTCAACCGGCTGCCCGACGTCGAGGTCCGGGTTCCGTTCAAGGACCTGAACTGGGTTCCCGCCCCCTGGAGCCGGTCCCTGGTGACCCTCCCGGTCCGGTTCACGCCCCGCAGCGTCACGCCCGCGCAGGCGCCCGCGCCGCAGCCCGCCGCGGGCGCCGCGCACCGGGTCCCGAACCCCGCGCCGCACGCCGCGGCTCCGGCAGCGCCCAAGGCGAGGCCCGGTCTGTTCAGCCGGTTCCTGGCATGGACCAGAGGAGAGTGATGTAGGCAACTCGCCCCGCGCATAGTCATCTTGTATGTATCAGCCATCGGTTGGGTATGCATGGCGCGCCGATGCTGACGATCAAGAAGGGACCGTCGTGGAGATCGCGACAACTCCGCCCGCCGACAGACGCTTCGCCGTCTCGCTCTTCTCCCGCCTGCGGACGGCGAAAGGACAGGCCAACCCCTTTCCGATCTATGCGGAGCTCCGGTCGCGGGGCGGAGTGGTCGCGGCACCGTGGGGAGGCCATCTCGTCACCGGCTTCGATCTGTGCGACCAGGTCCTGCGGGGCCGCGAGTGGCTGGAACCCGACACACGCTGGCGGGAGCAGCAGGGGGACGGGACGCGCTGGACTGCGCCCTCCTCACGGGAGATGAGCAGGACGCTGCCCGCGCTCAACCCCCCGGACCACACCTGGGTGCGCCGGTCGGCCGGCGTGTTCGACCGCACCTCCCTGGAGGAACTGCGCGGGACGGTCGAGCAGATCACCGGCGGGCTCCTCGACACCCTCGCCGAGCGGCTGCGCGACGGCGAGGCTGACTTCAACGCGCTGGTGAGCGAGGAGCTGCCGGTGGCCACCGTCGGCCACTGGCTGGGGCTGCCGGCCGCCGACTTCCCCCGCCTGCGGGACCTGACCCACGACCAGGTCTTCACCCAGGAACTGCTGCCGTCGGCCAGCCAGCTCGCTCTGTCCGACGCGGCCACGGCCGAGCTGCGCGCCTACTTCACCGAGCTGGTCCGCGACCGGCGGGCGCATCCCGGTGAAGACCCCGTGTCCCGCTGGATCGCGGTGTGGGACAGCATGGAGAGCGATCGCGACAAGGCCGACGAAGCGGTCTACTACCTGGCGCTGTTCGTGCTGCTGGCGGCGCTGGAGACCACCTCCACACTGCTGTCGACGACGGCCCTGTTGCTGCTGGAGCACCCCAGGCAGTGGGCCCGGCTCGCCGTCAGCCCCGACCTCGTCCCCGCGGCCGTCGAGGAGTCGCTGCGCTACGACCCGCCCACGCACGTCATCAGCCGCGTCGCCTCCCGGGACTGCGTGCTCGGCGGCACCGAGGTGCGCGCGGACGACATGGTCCACCTCATGGTGGGCGCGGCCAACCGCGACCCGGCCCGGCACCCGGACCCGGAACTGTTCAACCTGCACCGCAAGCCGGGCCACCTGTCCTTCAGCGGAGGCATCCACTACTGCCTCGGCGCGCCGCTGGCCCGCCTCGAGGCCCAGACCCTGCTCCACCAGCTCGTGCGGCGCTTCCCGCACCTCACCCTCGTACGCCGGCCGTCCTGGGCACCGCGCGTGGCCTTCCGGCGCCTGCTGAACCTGGACGTCGCCCTGTCATGACCGAGACCCTCACCTCCTCCCCCGCCGCGTCCCACGGCGAGGCGCTGGACGCCGAACAGGACGGGCCGGTCCTGCGGGTCCGCCTCAACCCCTCCGGGCAGGACAGCACCCTGACCGTGGCCGCCCTCGACGGTCTGGCCGACCTGCTCCACGGCCTCCACGACCGCCCTGACGTCCGGGTGCTGGTGCTGTCGGCCGCGGGCGAGGACTTCTGTCTCGGGGCCGACCGCGACGAGTACCGGGCCGCGCTGGCGGAGGACCCCACGGGGGCCGTCATGCGCCGGATCGCGGACAAGGCCCACCGGGTGTGCGAGGCACTGGAGAACACCCACGCGGTCACCGTCGCCCGGCTGCACGGCAGGGTCATCGGCGCGGGCCTCGCGCTCGCCTCGTTCTGCGACCTGCGCGCGGGCGCCGACACCTGCAGCTTCCGCATGCCTGAGATCGGCGTGGGGCTGCCGCCGGCCTGGGGCGGCGCGATGGGCCGGCTGATCGTCGAGGGCGGCGCCGCGCGCATCCGTGAACTCATGCTCACCTGTGACGCCTTCGACGCGGCCACCGCCCACCGGCTCGGTCTGCTGCACAAGGTCGTGCCGGCCGGGGAACTGGACGCGGCCGTCCAGGCCTGGGTGCGGCCGCTGGTGCGTCGCTCGGCGGAGGCCGTGACCCTCACCAAGCGCATGCTCGCGGGCCACTCGCGGGCCGCCCGCACCGCGGACGTCGCGCTGCTCGACGCGCACCTGCTGACCGCGGAGCTGAGCCGGCCGCGCCCGCGGCGGGCGGGTGAGCACGCCTAGGGTTTGCCGCCGGACCGCGCGGCCGGGGCCGCCTTCGCAACAGGCCCCGGGGCCCGCCGGAGGCCACCGCCACCACCACCGGACGGTCGGTGGCGTGGCACGGCGAAGCGGGCCGTGCCGCCGGTGGCACGGCCCGCTTCGAGCGGGGGGTGGCGCGTCCTTGGGGCGTCAGCGCACCTTGTTCAGCTTGTCCAGGGCCTTCGCCAGGCCGTTGGCCCAGAGCTGGTTCACCCGGGACCGCTCCGTGGCGTTGGGGTAGCGGTTGGTGCAGGACGTGCCGGGGCCGCCGCCCGACATCAGCTCGCTGCACGGGCCGCTGTAGTGGTCCGGCAGCCCGAGCACGTGGCCGGTCTCGTGCGCGGTGACGCGGATCGAGTCGTACTGCCGGTTCTGCGCGTAGTCGAGGAAGATGTAGCCGCTGCCGTGGCCGTTGGTGGAGGCGTACGAGCCCCGGGAGTCGTTGCCCTCGTAGTACGAGAAGTCGGCGCTGCCCGAGGTCGACGCGAGCTTGACGTTGGTCACGGAGCTGTTCCAGATCGAGGCGGCGCTCGATATCTGGGAGCGGAACGTCGGCGCCTGGGAGGCGTTGTAGTAGACGGTCACCGACTGCAGGCCGGGGTTGGCCGCCTGCTTCCTGGCGACCGAGTTGAGCACGGCCTCGAAGAACGCCTTGTTGTTCGCCGCCTCCTGGGCCGAGCCGGTGTACCCGGCCCGGACGGTGGCGGTGGAGCCGGCGGTGTGGGCGCTCGCCGGGATCGCGCTGCCCAGGGCCGCGAGGGTCACGCCCAGGCCGAGCGCAAGCAGTCTCCTGGAGGCCTTCGCGGACGTGGAGGACGCACGGGTCGACGTCATGTGGGGGGCTCCTACTCGTTCGTGTGGGGTGGTGAACGATCGGTCGCCAAGAGTGTGGGTCAGCCCGGCGGCCCGGCGGATGATGGCAACCGGGGATAGCGCACGGCTATCAGGGCGACTCGTGCTGTTCCGTGGGCGTTTGAACATCTGGCGCCTCGTCAGACCCAGCCCTTACGCTCCGCGCATGGAGCTCGAGGTGAGGCACTTACGCGTGCTGTGCGCCATCGCCGACGCCGGCAGCCTGCACAAGGCGGCCCGGGAACTGGGCATGGCCCAGCCCACGTTGAGCACGCAGCTGCGCCGCATCGAGCAGTCGCTGGGCGGCCGGCTCTTCACCCGCGACCGCACGGGCAGCCGCCCCACGCCGCTGGGTCGCATCGTGGTGAGCCGCGCCCGGCCGCTGGTCGCCGAACTCTCCGCGATCGTGACGGAGGCCCGGGCCGCGGCCGCCCGCGCGGCCTGCGGCCCCCGGCTGCGCATCGGCGCCACGGCCAGCCGGGCGATACCGGGCTGGCTGAGCCGGCTGCGCACCCGCATGCCGGCGGTCGAGCCCGGCCTGCAGATGGACGTGTCCGCGAACTCCCTGCTGCGGCAGGTCGCCGAGGGCGGACTGGACCTGGCGTTCGTGCACGAGGTCGAGGGCAGTCCGCTGCGCGTGCCGGACGGGCTGTGCCTGCGGGTCCTGGTGGAACGCGAGCCGCAGTTCGTCACCATGGCCGCCGCGCATCCCGCGGCCGCCCGCCGCGAGGTGCGGCTGGCGGACCTGGCGCACGACCGCTGGATGGTGGACGCCACGGTCGACGGCGAATGGGACGGAGTGTGCCGGGTGCTGCGCGCCGCCGGGATCGAGCCCGAACTGCTGCACGGCGACTACCTCACCGCCTACTTCCTGGCCGCCATCGGCGAGGTGGTCACGGTCAGCCAGCCCACCGCGCTGCCGCCCCGCTCCGACCTGGTCATCCGGCCCCTCCAGGGCGACCCGATAGGGGTGCGGCTGCTGCTCGCGGCCCGGACGGCGGAAGAACTGCGCACCGGCTTCCGGGAGTTGGAGGAGGCCTACTGGGAGGCCGCGCGTCAGGCCCCGGCGTACCAGGAGTGGCTGGCACGCGGGGCCGCCGGGAGGTCCGCGCATCCGCTGCGCGCGGTGGGCGCCTGAGCAGCGGTGCGTCACGGGCGGCCGGTACGCCGCCCGCGTCCGCGCCGCCCGGAGGGGCACCGGATCCCGGGGGTACGCGCACGTCGAGCGCACCCCACGGACGGTCATGGAGGTCTTCCTCGGGGAACGCGCGTTCCCCCGGGGTTCACCCGTCCGCAACAGCCGCTCCACCCACGCGGATTCCATGCCCCCCAAGCCGTCCGGTCCCCGTGTGCCGCGCCGTGGCGCCCGCGCCGTCCGGGCCGTGGCCCTGATCGCCCTCGGCGCGGCCCCGCCGGCGCGGCGGATCCTGAACCCGCCCAGGCGCCGGCTCCGCGGACGGCGGACTGGCGGGCACCGGCTCCGGCCTCGCCCTGCCGCCGGCGGGCGCGGCGGCCGGGGCCGTCGTCGTCCTCGGCGGGAGCGCGGTGGTGGTGGTCCGCCGTCAGCGCCGCCCGGCGGCGCTGACGGCACCGGGCGGACGCGGGGCGGGCCGGCTCGCCGGAGTGGCCGGTGGGAGGCACCCCGGTCCGGGCAGGCGGGAGGCACCCCGGGTCCGGGCCGGCGGGCAGGGCGTCTCCGGGACGGTGGCCGACCGCGGGCCGAGGGCCGTGCCGGGGTGCGGCACGGACCTCGGCGGCCCGCACGGCCCTCGGCGGCGCGGCACTCGGCCACGGCCCGCTCCTAGCGGCGCAGGGCGGCCATGTTGCGGTAGCCGATCGCGGCGTGCTCCAGGGACTGGCCCGGGTTGGTGCCGCTCGGGGCGTTGTCCTGCTCGACCATCGGGTTGTGGTAGTTGCGGTGGCCGACACGGGAGAAGAACGTCGTGTAGTCGATGACGCCGGTGCCGAACGGGACCATGTCGTAGCCCATCCCGTTGGTGTTGTTGACGACGCCGTCCTTGGCGTGGAACAGGGGGTACCGCTTGTCGTTGCGTTCGACCAGGCCGGCCGGGTCGAAGACGTCGGTCAGCGCGGAGCCGTCGTGGGCGGTGTAGGTACGGAACTTGTACTGGGCCACGTGCGCCCAGAAGACGTCCATCTCCAGCCAGACCAGCTTCGGGTCGGTGATGGACAGGAAGTACTCCAGCTTGCGGATGCCGGAACTGCGGGTGGGGCGGCCCTGCGCGTCCAGCGGGCCGCCGTCCAGCAGGAAGCCGTAGGCCGCGTCGTGGTTGTGGGTGTAGAGCTTGAGTCCTTCGCGGCGGGCGAGGGCGCCGAGCGCGTGCCACTTGTCGGCGGCCACGTCCCAGTCGGCCTTGTAGGAGCTGCTGGTGGGGTCGCCGCCGGTGCCCACGTGGGCCATGCCCAGGATGTTGGCGATCTCCAGGTGCTTCTTGAAGGTGTCCAGGTCGGCGCTGCTCAGCGGCCAGGAACCCGGGATGAAGCCGTGGTTGCCCTGGGCGCGCAGACCGTTGTCGTCCAGCCAGCGGCGCAGCAGCCTGGCGCCCTCGACGGACTCCAGGTTCGCGCCGCCGGGCGCGTTGGCGTGCTGGCCGTAGCCGGCGAACTCGACCTGGCGGTAGCCGTAGCGTGCCAGTTGCTCGAACACGGCCCGGAACCCGGACGGGAGGGTGCTGGCCAGCGGGTCGCGGCCGATCGCGTCGCGCACGGTGTAGAGGATGATGCCGCGCTTGTCCGCGGGCACCAGCGTGTGGCCTTCACCGGTGGCGGCCGCCGCCTTGGGGGCGGCGTGCACCGGAGCCGCGCCGAGGACGGGCGCGGCGATCGCGCCCGCCGCGACGGCCGTGCAGGTGCTCAGGAAGCCGCGGCGGCCGATGCCGAGGCTGCGGCGCAACTGGTCAGCAGTGTCGTGGGTGTTGTTCACGGGTGCCTTCCCTCAGGACGGGTCGCCGGTGCCGAGGCCGGCGAGTTCGAGCAGGAGTGACTTCACGTCGGTGGCCGCGATGCGGTCGCCGACGGCGCGGGGGGTGGAGCACAGGAGGAGCGGACCGTCGTCGTCGCTCGTGGGCAGCCGGCCGTGGCTGCCGCGGATGGGCGAGGGGTCCAGCGGGACGACCGCCATGCGGTAGCGCAGCCCGAGCTTCTTGCGGGCGAGGGCGGTGGCGGCCCTGAGCTTGACGTAGGGGTCGAGCGGGTCCATGAACAGCTCGACCGGGTCGTAGCCGGGTTTGCGGTGGATCTCGACGAGCCGCGCGAAGTCGGGGGCCCGGTCGTCGTCCAGCCAGTAGTAGTACGTGAACCAGGAGTCCGGTTCCGCGACGGCGACGAGTTCGCCGGCCCTCGGATGGTCCAGGTGGTGGGCCTTCTTGCCCTCGTCGTCGAGGAGTTCGCCGATGCCGGGGAGCCCGTCGAGGGCGGCCCGGGTGGCGGCGAGGTCCTCGGGGCGGCGGACGTAGACGTGGGCGATCTGGTGGTCGGCGACGGCGAAGGCACGTGAGGCCATCGGGTCCAGGTACTCCATGCCGTCCTGGGTGTGCACCTCCAGCAGACCGGCGCGGCGCAGGACCCGGTTGATGTCGACGGGCCGGCTCACCGGGGTGATGCCGTACTCGGAGAGCACGACGACCGTGCGTCCCTCCGTCCGGGCGTCGTCGAGCAGCGGGGCCGTGGCCGCGTCGAGGTCTGCGGCCGCCCGCAGGGCGCGGGGGTCGTCGGGGCCGAAGCGCTGCAGGTCGTAGTCGAGGTGCGGGAGGTAGCAGAGCGCCAGGTCGGGCCGGCGGGTGCGGACGACGTGCCGGGTGGCGTCGATGATCCACCGGCTGGAGGCCAGGTCGGCGCCGGGTCCCCAGAAGCGGAAGAGCGGGAACGTGCCGAACCGCTCGGTGAGTTCGTCGTGGAGCGCGGGCGGCCGGGTGTAGCAGTCGGGTTCCTTGCGGCCGTCGGCGTAGTAGACCGGGCGGGGTGTGACGGTGATGTCGGTGTCCGCGCCCATGGCGTACCACCAGCAGATGTTGGCCACCGTGTAGCCGGGGTGGGCGCGGCGGGCGGCGTCCCACAGCTTGTCCCCGGCGACCAGGCCGTTGTGCTGGCGCCACAGCAGTACGTCGCCGAGTTCGCGGAAGTACCAGCCGTTGCCGACGACGCCGTGCTCGGCGGGCAGGGCGCCGGTGAGGAAGGTGGACTGGGCGGCGCAGGTGACGGCGGGCAGGACGGTGCCCAGGTGGGCCCGGGAGCCGGCCGCGGCGAGCGCCTGGAGGTGCGGCATGTGGCGGAGCAGTTTCGGGGTGAGGCCGACCACGTCGAGGACCAGCAGCGGGGTGGGCCGGACGGGCGCGGTCATGGCAGCTCCTTGAGGCCGAGGTCGGTCAGCAGGTCGCGGGCGAGGGCGAGTTCGGCGGCGATGCCGTCGGTGAGGCGGTCGCGTGTGCGAGGGCGCAGCTCGGGCGGGAGCGCCTGCCAGGTGTAGGTCTCGACCTCCAGGTGCCGGGTGAGCGGGCGGGGGCCGCCCACCAGCCGGGCGAGCGCGTCCCGCAGCACGGGCAGGGTGGCGGTCAGGGGTGCCTCCGGGGACGCGTGCAGCGGCACGTGGAAGTGAGCCCGCCAGGGGGCGCCGGAGGGCAGGGCGCCGCCGCCGAGGGCCTGGCCGAGGTCGTCGGTGCCGTGCAGCCCGGTCTCGGTGACGGTGCGGGTCTGGTGCAGGAACCGAGGCTCGGCGAAGGCGGCGAGGGCTTCGCGGACCTCCGGCCGGCCGGGGTGTTCGGCGTGCAGGGCGGCGGACAGCTGGGACTTGACGACGGGTACGCCGGCGGCGGCGAGCGCGTCCAGTGCCGTGCCCGGCTCCTCGAAGGAGGTGGCGAGGTGGCAGGTGTCCACGCAGACGCCGATGCGCGGGTGTCCCACGGCGGTGAGCGGGGCGAGGGCGTCGCCGGTGGTCTCCACCGTGCAGCCGGGCTCGGGTTCCAGGCCGATCCGGATGGAGCGGCCGGTCAGCTCGGCCAGGGCGTCCAGGCGCTCGGCCAGGGTGAGCAGGGCCCGGTGCCCCGCGCGGGCCCGGTCGGCGCTCCAGGCGGTGCGCCAGCCGAGCGGCAGCGTGGAGATGCTGCCCTCGGTGACGTCGTCGGGCAGCAGTGCGGTGAGGATCCGGGCCAGGGCCATGGTGTGCGCGAGGCGCTCGGGGTCGGCCCAGTCGGGCCGGTAGACGCGGTACTTGACCTCGGCGGAGCCGAACCCCTCGTACGGGAAGCCGTTGAGCGTGACGACCTCGAGGCCGCGCCGGCGCAGTTCGCGGCGGAGCGCGCGCAGCGCGGCGGGGTCGCCGTCCAGGGTGCGGGCGGCGTCCCGGGCGAGCCAGAGGCCGATGCCGAGGCGGTCGCGGCCCAGACGGCGGCGCACGGGCTCGCAGTGGTCGCGGAGCTGGGCGAGGACGCCGTCCAGGGTCTCGGCGGGGTGGACGTTGGTGCAGTAGGCGAGGTGGACGGTGGTGCCGTCGGGGTGGCGCAGCCGCATCGCGGTCACTCCCCGCCGCGCAGCAGGGAGTTGCCCTCGTGGGTGGCCTCCGGCGTTCCGGTCCCCAGGTCGAGGCGGCCGCTGAGTCCGTAGAAGGCGACGGGGTTGCGCCACAGCACCCGGTCGACGTCGTCCTCGGTGAACCCCTCGGCGAGCATGAGGTCGGCGACCCGGCGGGTCTTCAGCGGGTCGCTCCTGCCCCAGTCGGCCGCGGAGTTGACCAGGACCCGCTCGGGGCCGTACTCCCGCAGGATCGACACCATCCGGTGCTCGTCCATCTTGGTGTCCGGGTAGACCGAGAAACCGAGCCAGCAGCCGCTTTCCCTGGCCTGCGCGACGGTCGTCTCGTTGAGGTGGTCGACCAGCACCCGGTCGAGGGGCAGCGCGGACTCGCGGACGACGTCGAGGGTGCGGCGCAGCCCGGCGAGCTTGTCGCGGTGCGGGGTGTGCACCAGTGCGGGCAGACCGTGGTCGGCGGCGAGCTGGAGCTGGGCGGCCAGGGCCTTGTCCTCGGCGGGGGTCATGGAGTCGTAGCCGATCTCGCCGACGGCGACGACGTGGTCCTTGACGAGGTAGCGGGGCAGTTCGTCGAGGACGGGCAGACAGCGCGGGTCGTTCGCCTCCTTGGGGTTGAGGGCGAGCGTGCAGTGGTGGGCGATGCCGTACTGGGCGGCGCGGAACGGCTCCCAGCCGAGCAGTGAGTCGAAGTAGTCCAGGAAGGAGGCGGGCGAGGTGCGGGGCTGGCCGAGCCAGAATGACGGCTCGACCACGGCGCGGACGCCCGCGGCGCGCATGGCCTCGTAGTCGTCGGTGGTGCGGGAGGTCATGTGGATGTGGGGGTCGAACAGGCGCATCAGGACTCCTCGCTGGACGTGGCGGCCAGGGCCAGGACGTGGTGGAGGCCGTTGGGCACGGGCCGGCCCGCGGCGGTGCGCTCGGCCGCGAAGTCGGCGAGCATGCGGGCCAGTTCGGCGTCGCCGCGGGCCCGTTCGGCGAGGCCGGCGACCGCGTCGACGGGGACTCCGGTGAACAGGCACTTGAGAACGGCGTGCCGCCAGGCGTGGGGTTCGAGGTGACGGGCCCCGTAGGGACCGAGGGCGGCGGCGACCAGCCGGGTGTCGTTGGTGCGCAGGGCGTCCTCGACCAGCGCGAGGGCGTCGGGGCCGGCAACGAGGTGCGGCAGGGCCTGCAGGACGGCACGCCGTTCGGCGGCGGTGCCCTGGTGGTAGACACGGCTGAGCACGGCCGCGTCGGCCCGGGCGGCGCGCAGGATCAGCACGCGGACGGCGTCTGCGTGCCCGTTGCCGCAGCGGCGGCCGGCCTCGGCGAGCCGCAGCTCCCACGCGGAGATCGGGCCGTGCCCGCCCGGGCGGGCGGCGGCCTCCTCCAGAGCCTGGTGGAGCCAGGCGCGGGCCTCCGGGCCGAGGTGGGTCTCCAGGTGGTCGCGGAGGGCTTCGGCGCCGGTGTCCGCGAGGGGTGAGGTGTTCATGCGGTGCTCCCTTCTGGCACGGCCGCGGTGCCGGCGGCGGCCGCGCGCAGGAACGGCAGGGACTCCTCGGCGTACCGGGGTCCGGCGTGGGAGTGGCGGGGCAGCTCCACCACGGTCAGCCCGCGGTAGCCGGCCGCCTCCAGGGCGGCGAGGACGGGCGGGAAGTCGATCTCTCCCTGGCCGAACGGCAGGTGCTCGTGGACCGGGCGCCGCATGTCCTCGATCTGGACGTGCCGCAGCCAGGGCGCCGCGGCGCGCACGCAGTCCGCGGGCGGCAGGGGCTCCAGGCACTGGCAGTGGCCGATGTCGAGGGTGAGGCCGAGGGCGGGCGGGTCGCCGAGCAGGCCGCGCAGGTGGTGGAAGTCGGCGAGGGTGGCCAGCAGGTGGCCGGGTTCGGGTTCGACGGCGAGCGGGACGCCGGCGGCGCCGGCCGCCTCCAGGACCGGGGCGAGGGCAGCGGCGAGCCGGGGCCAGGCCGTGGCGCGGTCAGTGCCCGGCGGAACGATTCCGCTGAAGCAGTGCACCGCGTGCGCGCCGAGGTCGGCCGCCACCCGTACCGCGCGCAGCAGCAGGTCCACGCGCCGCACGCGGTCCCGCGGGTCCGCGTCCAGCAGCGAGGGGCCGTGCTTGCGGCGCGGGTCGAGGACGTAGCGGGCGCCGGTCTCCACGGTGACCGTGAGCCCCAGTTCGGCGAGGCGGCGGGCGACCCGCCGGGTGCGGCCGGCGAGGCCGGGGGCGAGCGGGTCGAGGTGCATGTGGTCGAGGGTCAGCCCGACGCCGTCATAGCCGAGATCGGCGAGCAGGGCGAGCGCGTCGCCGAGCCGCAGGTCGGTCAGGCCGTTGGTGCCGTAGCCGAAACGCAGGGCGGATGGCCGAGGGGTCATGCGGGGATCACCTTCCTTCCGGACCACTGGGACGTGCGGGGTGAGGACGCCGGCCGCCCGGGCGTCATGTGACGTTCACCCGCCTCGCGAGCCACCGGGCCGGCGGCCCGAGGGCCACGGTGGCGAGCGCGGTCGCGGTGGCTCCGGCACGGGCCGCGAGGGCGGCCTGCAGCGGGATGGTGGCGCGGATGCCCGCGCCGACCGCGCGCTGGGTGAGCGGCGGTGACGGGTTGAGCGCGGCGTGCAGGTAGGGACGGACGGCGGTCCCGGCGTAGCCGACGGCGAGGGCGGTGCCGAGGAGCGTGGGCGGGCGCGGCGGCAGCGCCCGGGCCAGCAGGGCGGTGGTGGTGAGGGCGGCGAGCGGGGCGAGCGGGGAGCCGGTGCGGGTCTCCTGGCGGGAGACGGCGGTGACGGCGAGGGTGTGGGTGCCGAGCAGTGCGGCCGGGACGAGTGCCGGGCGAACGCGTCCGGTGCCGGCCGCGGCGCCGAGCAGCAGGTCGAGGCCGCGGGCCGCGGCCATCGCGACCGGCCCTGCGGGCGTGCGCTTCAGGCCGAGGTCGTACGACCAGACGGCGGCCGCGAGCGGCACGGCGACCGCCAGCGCGGGGCGTCCCGCGCGGGCGGCCAGCGCGAGACCGGCGGCCGTGAACGCGCAGGCCGCGGCGAGGGCGGCGGCGGGGCGGACCCGGCCCGACGGAATGGGCCGGTGCGGGCGTTCGACCGCGTCCTCCGCCCGGTCCGCCCAGTCGTTGAGCGCCATCCCCGCCTCGTACAGACACAGCGAGCAGCCGACGGCGAGCAAGGCGCGCGGTCCGGGCCGCCCGGCACCGGCGGCCACTCCGGCGAGCGCGTCCCCGGGGACGGTGAACAGCGCGGGCAGCCGGAGCAGTTCGGCCCAGGCGCGCAGACGGGCGGGGGCGGCGGGCCCGGTGGTGGCGCGGCTAGCCGCGGCCGGACCGGCGACCCCAGGACGAGCCGGGGCCGATCCGGCGGCCCCAGGACGGTGATGCCCGGGCCGCTCGGACGTCGCGGTGAGCCCGGCCGTGCCGGCCACCGTCGCCGAACCGTACGGGCTCGTCACCAGGCCGGTCCGCTCGGCCGAGCCGGTACCGGCCCGCAGATCAGCCCCACTTGCCGAGCCGGTCACGCCGGACGGGTCAGCCCCGATTGCGGAGCCGGTCACGCCGGACGGGTCAGCCCCGCTTGCGGAGCCGGTACCCCCGCCCGATAGGACGGTTCCGGGTGGCGGTGGCCCCGCGGCCGGGACGGCCGGGGTCGTCGGGACCGCCGGGACAACCGGGGCCGGGGTGGCCGGGACCGCCGGGACAACCGGGGTTGGGGTGGGCGGGACGGCGGGGGTAGCCGGGACATTCGGGGTGGTCGGTGTGATCGGGACCGCCGGGACAGCCGGGGTGGTCGGGACAGCCGGGGTGGTCGAGGTGGTCGGGGTGAGCGGGGTGGTCGAGGTGGTCCAGGTGGCCGGCGCCGGCCCCCGGAGGGGCGGTGTCGTCTGCCGGACGGCCGGTGCGCCGCCGGCCCGGCGGGCCGGGCCGGCGGGCTCACCGGCCCGGACCGCCGCGGACAGGAGCGGCAGGCCCAGTGCGGCGGCCAGCGTGCGCAGCCGGCTCACTCCGTCTCCCCCAGCCGCCCGGCGAACCGCACCAGGGCCGCGTACTGCTCCGCCAGCGCCGCCGGGGCGTCGCCGACCGGGTCCTTGAAGAAGAAGGCCAGTTCGGCGAGGGGGCCGGTGAGACCGCGTTCGTGGGCGCGGGCGGTGAGCCGGGCCAGGTCCAGGACGAGGGGGGCGGCGAGGGCCGAGTCGCAGCCCTGCCAGATCGTCTGCAGGATCATGCGGGTGCCGAGGAAGCCGTCGAAGGCGATGTGGTCCCAGGCGGTCTTCCAGTCACCGAGCGCCGGTACGTCGTCGATGTGGACCTCGCCCTCGGGCGTGCCGCCCAGGGTGTCGGTGAGGACGCGTTCCTTGCCGGCGTTCTTGGCGGCGGCCGCGGCCGGGTCGGCCAGACTGGCGCCGTCGCCGCCGCCGAGCAGGTTGGCGCCGGACCAGGCCCGGACGTCCAGCGCCCGCTGGGCGAACATGGGGCCGAGGACGGAGCGCAGCAGGGTCTGGCCGGTCTTGCCGTCACGGCCGGCGTACGGCACCGCGCTCGACGCGGCGAGCGGGGCGAGGGCCGGGTGGTGCAGACCCGTGGACGGGGTGAAGTTGACGTAGGGGCAGCCGGCGCGGAGGGCGGCCGCCGCGTACAGGGAGCTGGGCGGCAGCTGCTGTCCGGCCGGTGCGGGTTCGGTGGAGGCGACGTTCACGACGACCGCGCGGGCCAGTCCGCGCCGTCCTACGAAGTCCTGGATGTCGGCGGCGAAGGCGGCGATCAGCGCGTCCGCCTCCCGGGTGTCGCCGGGCAGCGGGCCGCCGGGCCTGATCTCCCGTTCGGCGTCGGCGAGTTCGGCCGCCACGGCGGCGGGCAGCCCGGGCGGCAGGACACCGCCGGCGGCCAGCTCCTCGGCGCGCTTGGGCAGCGGGCAGGCCGTGGTGTCGTGCCCGCCGAAGACCAGGGACGGCAGGGCGGGCAGGCCGCTGCCGGCGAAGGCGGGCGTCTCGGTGACCAGGCCGGTGGGCGGGCGCAGACCGGCCGTCACGGCGGCGCATCCGGCGACGACGGTGGTGGCGACCGAGCCACGGGCCCCGACGAGCCAGACGCCGGTGCGAGGGGGACGGGAGAGGGACGCGGACATGAGCAGCCTCCTTGTCCAGGGCACGAACTCCCCGAGGGGATGGGGGTGGTGACGGCGGGCGGGGGTCCGGCGTCCCCCGCCCGCCGCCGTTCAGTGGCCCTTGCCGGGCAGTTCCTTGATCCGGACGTCACGGAAGGACACCTGGTCGCCGGCCCCGTGGTTCTGCAGGCCGATGTGTCCGTCGGTGAGGCTCCGGGCCGGGTCGGTGTTGGTGAAGTCGTTGATCTTCACGCCGTTGAGCCAGATCCGCAGGCGTTCGCCCTGGACCCGGATCTCGTACGTGTTCCACTCCCCCGGCGGGTTCAGCGCGCGGTCGCGCTTCTTCAGATCGGCGGACTTGAAGCCGTAGACGGACCCCGTGGTCTTCTCCGGCACGTCGGTGGCGTCGATCTGGATCTCGTAACCGTTGTCCACGGCCGACCACGGGTCGTCCGAGGGCGGGAAGCCCACGAACACACCGGAGTTGTCGTCGCCGGCCACCTTCCAGTCGAGCTTCAGCGAGTACGAGCCGAAGCTGCGGTCCGCGTACCAGAGCAGGCCCATCCCGCCGGTCGAGGTGAGCGTGCCGTCGGCGGAGCGGGTGAAGGAGCCGGGACCGGCCTGTTTCCAGCCGTCCAGGGAGGCGGAGGTGCCGTCGAACAGCCGGCTGTATCCGTTCTCCGGACGGCAGTCCGCCCGCACGTCACCGATGGCGTACCGCAGGCCGCCCAGAAGGTGGGCGCGGAACGCCGGGTCGGTGTACGACTCCTTCGTGTGGCCGCCCCCGGTGTAGAAGGCGCGGCCGCCCCGGTACTCCTGGCACCAGGCGATGGGGTGGTCCCCCGCCATGGTGCCGCCGGAGTACGAGGTCTCGTCGAGCGAGGCTAGGACGTGCGCCCGCTCGCGGGGGTTGGAGCGGTAGTTGTACCACTCGTCGGTGCGTTCCCAGGTCCGCCCGAGGTGCGCCGTCGCCGGGTGGGCGCGGTCCTCGACGTTCACGGCGGCTGGCTGGATCGCCGGGTGGTTCTGGAACCAGGCGCCCGCGAGACCGCCGTAGAACGGCCAGTCGTACTCGGTGTCGGCGGCCGCGTGGACGCCGACGTAGCCGCCGCCGTCGCGGATGTACCCCTCGAACGCGTCCTGCTGAGCGGTGTCGAGGACGTCACCGGTGGTCGACATGAACACCACGGCGTCGTAGCGGCGCAGGTTCTTGCCGGTGAAGGCGCCGGCGTCCTCGGTGGCGTCGACGGTGAAGCCGTTCGCCTCGCCGAGCTGCTGGACGGCCGTGACACCCGCGGGGATCGAGTCGTGCCGGAAGCCGGCCGTCTTGGAGAAGACCAGGACACGCTTGGCGTGGGCCGGGTCCGACACGGCGGGTGCGGTCACGCAGCCCAGGAGCAGGGCGGCGCCGAGCGCCGCGGTGGTGATCCTTCCCTTTGATCGCACGGTGTGTCCTCCTCTCAGCCGGTGGTGAAGGTGAAGTCGTCGACGTCGAACAGGGCGCCGCTGCCGCCCTTGAAGACGAGGTACAGGGTGGTGGTGCCGCGCGGTGCGCGGGACAGCGCCGCGGAGACGTCCTGGAAGGTGTCCCAGCCGCCGGTCACGGGCACGGTGGCCTTGCCCAGCAGGGTGCCGGTCGCGGAACCGGCGCGGACCTCGAGGGTGCCGCCGGCGCCGGCGGAGGCGACCCGGGCGGTGATCTTCTTGGCGTCGCTCAGGACGTACGGGGTGAAGGCGATCCAGTCGCCGTCGTGGATGTCGCCGACGGCCTTGGCGCCGTGAGCGGCGCTTCGTGCGGTCACCGTGACGCCGGAGGAGGTGCTGAAGTGCTCGGCCTGGCGGTGCCGGGGCTGCAGGACGCTGCGGGCGTGCGTGGTGAGCGCGTCCTGGCCGCCGCCTCCGCCGTCGGTGTACTGGGCGTCGAGGACACCGAAGATGTTGGCGTCCTGGTCGTGGCCGCCGTCGGCGCTGGTCTGGATGGTGCCGGAGCAGCCCTGCGCGGAGGTCAGCGGGTGGCCGTGGGTGTCGTGGCCGAGGATGAAGTTGACGGTGACCTTCGAGCAGTCGACGGCCTTGCCGTCCTCGGGGTCGGTGACCTTCACCTTGAACGGCACCGCGTCACCGAAACTGAACAGCTGTCCGTTCTGCGGGAGTTCCAGGGTGACGTCGGGCGCGGTGTTGCCGACGACCACCTGGACGCCGGCGCTGCCGGTGCGGCCGGTGGTGTCCTTCGCGGTCACCGTGGCGGTGTAGGTGCCGTTCTTCTTGTACTTGTGCGTGGGGACGGCTCCGGTCGCGGTCGCGCCGTCGCCGAAGTCCCAGCTGTAGGTGAGCGCGTCACCGTCCTGGTCGCTGGAGCCGGCCGAGGAGAAGGCCACCTTCAGCGGCGCCTGCCCCGAGGTGCGGTCGGCCGCGGCCTGGGCCACCGGTGAGTGGCCGTCGGTGGCGTTCTCGATGCGGAAGAGGCCCGAGTTGTCGTCGCCGCCGAACCAGGAGAGGCCGTAGTCCAGCACGTAGAGGGCGCCGTCGGGGCCGAAGGCCATGTCCATCACCTGGGTGCCGCTCCAGGGGACGTCCTTGATCGACTGGACCTTGCCGTCGGCGTCGCTGGTGATGCGCTTGATCCAGCGGCGGCCGAACTCACCGGCGAAGAAGTCGCCGTCGTAGGCCTCGGGGAACTTCACGGGCGAGTCGAGCGTGGCGTCGTAGTGGTAGACGGGGCCGCCCATCGGGGACTCGGAGCCGGTGCCGAACTCCGGTACGGACGGGCCGTCGTAGGGGATCCAGGCCGGCTGCGCCGGGGGCAGGTCGGTGAGGCCGGTGTTGTGCGGCGAGTCGTTCTTCGGCGCGGAGCAGTCGAACGTGGCGCCGGAGGTCTTCGTCGCGAAGTCGTAGTCCACGTACGGGTCGTTGGCGCCGGTGCAGTACGGCCAGCCGAAGTTGCCCGGCTTGGTCACGCGGGCGAACTCGACCTGGCCGGCCGGGCCGCGCTTGGGGTCGGCGGCGCCGGCGTCGGGGCCGTAGTCGCCGACGTAGAGGATGCCGGTCTTCTTGTCGACGCTGAACCGGAACGGGTTGCGGAAGCCCATCGCGTAGATCTCGGGCCGCGTCTTGTCCGTGCCGGGCGGGAACAGGTTGCCGTCGGGGATGGAGTAGGAGCCGTCGGCGTTGACCTTGATGCGCAGGATCTTGCCGCGCAGGTCGTTGGTGTTGCCCGCGGTGCGCTGGGCGTCGAAGCCCGGGTTGCGGTCGGCGCGCTCGTCCAGCGGGCTGTAGCCGTCGGACTGGAAGGGGTTGGAGTCGTCGCCGGTCGACAGGTACAGGTTGCCCGCCGCGTCGAAGTCGATGTCACCGCCGACGTGGCAGCACAGGCCGCGGGTGGTCCTGACGTCGAGGATCTGCTTCTCGCTGGCGGTGTCGAGCGTGCCGTCACTCTTCAGCACGAAGCGGGAGAGGCGGTTGACGCCGTCGAAGGGCGCGAAGTCGGCCGCGGTGCCGGTCTCGGGGGCGTCGCCGGCCGGGGTGTCGAGCGGGGGCGCGTAGTAGAGGTAGATGAAGCGGTTGTCGGTGAAGTCCGGGTCGACGCCGACGCCTTGGAGGCCCTCCTCGTCGTGGGAGTAGACGTCGAGCTTGCCGGCGAGCTTGGTGTTGCCGGCCGCGTCGGTGAGGCGCAGCTCGCCGTCGCGGGAGGTGTGCAGGACGGAGCGGTCGGGGAGGACGGCGAGCGACATGGGCTCGCCGACCTCCGCCTCGCCCTTGGCGAGGGTGACCTGCTGGAAGTCCTCGGCCGCCGCGGCGGTCGCGTCCTGGCCGGTGACGGCTGCGCCGGCCTGCGGGGTGGTCAGGGTGAGGGTGGCGCCGGCCAGCAGCGCGCCGCTGAGCAGCGCGACCGCCTTGCGCATACGGGTTCTGTGGGTTCCGGTGCGGTTGGTGCGATCGTTCCCGTGCACGAAATGCCTCCAGTGCGGGGCTGGTTGTACGGGCGGGTGCAAGCGCCGGGATGCGCCGTCATCCCGGAGACGGGGCGACTGACCTCGCTCTGACGGTCAGCTGGAGAAGGCCGCGTCGAAGGACGCCGACGGCGGCTCGTAGTCGTGGGCCCTGAGGCGGGCCAGGGCCTCGGGGGCGCCCTGCAGCCGGTCCATGCCGGCGTCCTCCCACTCGACGGAGACGGGGCCCCGGTAGTCGATGGAGCGCAGCATGCGGAAGACGTCCTCCCAGGGGACGTCGCCGTGCCCGGCGGACACGAAGTCCCAGCCGCGGCGCGGGTCGCCCCAGGGCAGGTGGGAGCCGAGCCGGCCGTTGCGGCCGTCGAGCCGCTTGCGGGCCTCCTTGCAGTCCACGTGGTAGATGCGGTCGCGGAAGTCCCACAGGAAGCCGACCGGGTCGAGGTCCTGCCAGACGAAGTGGGAGGGGTCGAAGTTCAGCCCGAACGCGGGGCGGTGGCCGATCGCGTCGAGCGCGCGGTGGGTGGTCCAGTAGTCGTAGGCGATCTCGCTGGGGTGGACCTCGTGGGCGAACCGCACGCCCTCGGCGTCGAAGACGTCGAGGATGGGGTTCCAGCGCGTCGCGAAGTCCTCGTAGCCCCGCTCGATCATCGACTCGGGGGCGGGCGGGAACATCGCGACGAGGTGCCAGATGGCGGAGCCGGTGAAGCCGATGACGGTGTCGACGCCGAAGGCGGCCGCGGCACGGGCGGTGTCCCTCATCCGGTCGGCCGCCCGCCGCCGCACCCCCTCGGGGTCGCCGTCGCCCCACACCGCGGCGGGCAGGATGGCCCGGTGGCGCTCGTCGATGATGGCGTCGCAGACGGCCTGGCCGACGAGGTGGTTGGACACGGCCCAGCACCTCAGGCCGTACTTGTCGAGGAGCTGGTGGCGGGAGGCGAGGTAGGCGGGGTCGGACAGGGCCTTGTCCACCTCGAAGTGATCCCCCCAGCAGGCGAGTTCGAGGCCGTCGTAGCCGAAGTCGCGGGCGAGCCGGCAGACCTCCTCCAGGGGCAGGTCGGCCCACTGGCCGGTGAACAGGGTGAACGGGCGCGGCATGGACGGGCCTCCTCAGAGCGCGACGGGCGTGTAGACGGAGTTCTTCTCGGCGCTTTCCTCGACCGCGGCCAGCACGCGCTGCACCTGGAGTCCGTCGGCGAAGGAGGGCTCGGGACGGCGGCCCTCGGCTATGGCGTGGACGAGGTCGCGGACCTGGTGGACGAAGGTGTGCTCGTAGCCGAGTCCGTGGCCGGGCGGCCACCAGGCCTCCAGGTACGGGTGTTCGGGTTCGGTGACGAGGATGCGGCGGAAGCCGGCCTCGGGGCCCGGTTCGGTGGCGTCGTGGAACCACAGCTCGTTGAGGCGTTCCAGGTCGAAGGCGAGCGAGCCGCGCTCGCCGTTGAGTTCGATGCGCAGGGCGTTCTTGCGGCCGGTGGCGTAGCGGGTGGCCTCGAAGGAGGCGAGGGCGCCTGAGGTGAACCGGCCGGTGAACAGGGCGGCGTCGTCCACGGTGACCGTGCCGGTGCCGGCCGCCGGCATCGCCGTCAGACCGCTGCCCGCACCGCCGGGCAGCGGACGCTCCCGTACGAAGGTCTCGGTGAGGGCGGACACCCCGGCGAGCCGCTCCCCCGCGAGGTACTGGGCGAGGTCCACGATGTGCGCGCCGAGGTCGCCGAGCGAGCCGGAGCCGGCCAGTTCCCTGCGCAGCCGCCAGGTCAGCGGGAAGGCGGGGTCCACCAGCCAGTCCTGGAGGTAGCTCACCCGCACGTGGCGCAGGGTGCCGAGCCGGCCGCCCGCGACCATGCGCCGGGCGAGCGCGGTGGCCGGCACGCGGCGGTAGTTGAAGCCGACCATCGCCAGCCGGCCGCGGGCCTCGGCCTCCTCGGCCGCGGCCGTCATGGTCTCGGCCTCCGTCACGGTGTTGGCGAGTGGCTTCTCGCACAGCACGTGCTTGCCGGCGGCGAGCGCGGCCAGCGCGATCTCGGCGTGGCTGTCGCCGGGCGTGCAGATGTCGATCAGGTCGACGTCGTCCCGGGCGATGAGCGCACGCCAGTCGGTCTCCACGTCCGCCCAGCCGTGCCGGCCGGCCGCCACGCGGGCCGCGGTCTCGTCACGGCCGCAGATCACGGCCTGCACGGGACTCAGGGGCAGGTCGAAGACCCGGCCCGCGGTGCGCCAGCCCTGGGAGTGGGCGGCGCCCATGAAGGCGTAGCCCACCATGCCGACGCGCAGCGGGGGTCTCCCCTCCGGCGGCTCCCCGGCGGGGGCCGCCGGCTCCGTCGACTGCTGCGGCTGTTCCATGCGCTCGTCCTCCTCTTCGTCGTGGCGCGGTGGGGGGTGCGGGCGAGTGCCTTCCGGTCCGGCCCGGGCCGGGCCCCGCGAGCCCGGCCCGGGCCGGACGGAAGGCCTCTGGCTCACCGGAAGCCGGTGGGCATGTACTGGTCGACGTTGTCCTTGTCCACGACGGCCGAGTAGAGCGTGATCGACGCGGGGATCTCGTACTCGGCGAGGCCGCCGACGCCCTTGCCCTGGCCGAGGGCCCTGGCGAGGTCGATCGCGGAGGCGGCCATGGTGGGCGGGTAGAGGACGGTGGCCTTCAGAACGCCGTTGTCCTGCTTGATGGCCTGGAAGGCGGAGAGCGCGCCGGCCCCGCCGACCATCAGGAAGTCGTCCCGGCCGGCCTGCTCGATGGCGCGCAGCGCGCCCACGCCCTGGTCGTCGTCGTGGTTCCACAGGGCGTCGAACTTGGACTGGGCCTGCAGCAGCTGGGCCATCTTGGCCTGTCCGGACTCCACGGTGAAGTCGGCCGCCTGCCGGGCCACCTTCTTGATGTTGGGATAGTTCTTCAGGGCGTCGTCGAATCCCTGGGTGCGCTGCTTGGTCAGCTCCAGGTTGTCCAGGCCGGCCAGTTCGATCACCCGGGCGTTCGGCTTGTCCTTGAGCTTCTCGCCGATGTAGCGCCCGGCGCTCAGACCCATGCCGTAGTTGTCGCCGCCGATCCAGCAGCGGTAGGCCTGGGCGGAGTTGAAGATGCGGTCGAGGTTGACGACGGGGATGCCGGCGCGCATCGCCTTCAGGCCGACCTGGGTGAGGGCCTTGCCGTCGGCGGGCAGCACGACCAGGACGTCGACCTTCTTGTTGATGAGGGTCTCGATCTGGCCGATCTGCTGGGCGGTGTCGTTGGAGCCCTCGGTGATCTCCAGGGTGACGTCGGAGTACTTCTTCGCCCGGCTCTTGGCGTTGTCGTTGATGGCGTTGAGCCAGCCGTGGTCGGCCTGGGGGCCGGCGAAGCCGATGGTGACGTGCTTGCCGGGCCTGTCGTCGGCGGCCGGGCGGGTGTCGGCGGCCGCGCCCTGGTCCTTGGTGTCGTTGCTGGTGCAGGCCGTGAGGAAGGTGCCGGCGGAGACCGCGGCGGTCCCGAAGAGGAGTCCTCTGCGGCTGGTGAGGCCGTTCGTGGGGCGGCTGGTGTGCTCTGGCATGGCGGTGGACCCTTCCTCAGCTCGTTCTCGCGGTGCGGCGCTGGACCAGGACGGCGGCGACGATGATCGCGCCCTTGGCGATCTGCTGGACGTCGCTCTGCAGGTTGTTCAGGGCGAAGATGTTGGTGATCGTGGTGAAGATCAGGACGCCGAGCACGGAGCCGGTGATGGTGCCGCGGCCGCCGCTGAGCAGGGTGCCGCCGATGATCGCGGCGGCGATGGCGTCGAGTTCGTAGAGGTTGCCGTTGGTGTTCTGGCCTGAGCCGGAGAGCACGATCAGCAGGAAGGCGGCGATGCCGCAGCACAGTCCGGACAGCAGGTACAGGTAGAGGCGCTGCCGGCGGACGTCGATGCCGGCGAGCCGGGCGGCCTCGGCGTTGCCGCCGACGGCGACGGTGCGGCGGCCGAAGGTGGTGCGGTTCAGCAGCAGCCACCCAGCCACCGTGACCAGCGCGAAGACCAGCACGAGCGGCGGGATGCCCAGGACGTAGGAGTCGCGCTCGCCGAGCTTGAGGACGCTGTCGACGGTGACGACCTGGGTGCGGCCGTCGGTGATCTGCAGCGCGAGGCCGCGCGCCGAGGCAAGCATGGCGAGGGTGGCGATGAACGGGACCATGCCGCCGTAGGCGACCAGCAGTCCGTTGACCAGCCCGCAGCCCAGGCCCACGACCAGCGCGGTGAAGAGGATGCCGGCGAAGCCGTACTCCTGGGTGGCGACGGTGGTGGCCCACACGGAGGCGAGGGCGACGATCGCGCCGACGGAGAGGTCGATGCCGCCGGCGGTGATCACGAAGGTCATGCCGACGGTGACCACGCCGATCACCGAGGCCTGGGTGAGGACGAGTTGGAGGTTGCGGGTGTCCAGGAACTCGTCGGGTCTGGTGACGCCGCCGATGACGACGAGGGCGGCGAGCACGCCGAGCAGGGACAGGGTGCGGACGTCGGCACGGGCCGGCAGGCCGCGCCAGGCGGGCAGCCGGCCGGCCGGCGGCGGCTCGCCGGCGGCGTCCCGGGGCGGGGAGACGGGCTGTGTCATGACGCCGGGCTTCCTTCCATGACGAGGTCGAGGACTCGGTGTTCGTCGAGTTCCTGGGCGGGTGCCGTGTGCACGACCCGGCCCTCGCGGAGCACCAGGACGCGGTCGGCGAGGCCGAGGACCTCGGGCACCTCGCTGGAGACGAGGAGCACGGCGAGGCCTTCGTCGGCCAGGCGGCGGACGACCGCGTACAGTTCGGCCCGGGCGCCCACGTCGACGCCTCGGGTGGGTTCGTCCAGCAGCAGCACCCGGCAGCCGCGCAGCAGCCAGCGGGCGAGGACGGCCTTCTGCTGGTTTCCGCCGGACAGGGTGCGCACGGGCACGTCCGGGTTGTCCGGCCGCAGTGACAGCTCGCGGGTCGCGGCGCGGGCCGCGCCCCGCTCGGCGCCCCGGTCGACCCAGCCGGCCCGGGAGAAGCGGGAGAGGGTGGAGACGGACACGTTGCGGGTGACGGACTCCAGCATCAGCAGGGCCTGCGCCTTGCGTTCCTCGGGCGCGAGCCCGATCCCGGCCCGCACGGCGGCGCGCACGCTGCCGGGCCGCAGCGGCCTGCCGTCGACCAGGACCTGGCCGGCGCTGGGCCGGCGCGCCCCGTAGACCGTTTCCAGGATCTCGGAGCGCCCGGACCCCACGAGCCCGGCCAGGCCGACGATCTCCCCCGGCCGCACGTCGAGGTCGAGCGGCGCGAACTCGCCGTCCCGGGCCAGCCGGCGGATCCGCAGCACGGGCTCGCCCGCGGGCGGCGCCGGGGGGCGGGCGGGGAACACGTACTCGACGTCGCGTCCGGTCATCAGGGCGACGACGTCCTTGGTCGGCGTGGTCTTGGCGGGCAGTCCGCGGGCGACGGCACGGCCGTCCTTGAGCACGGTCACCCGGTCGCCGATGCGCCGGATCTCCTCCAGCCGGTGCGAGATGTAGACGACCGCGACGCCCTCCGCGGTGAGGGTCCCGACGATGCGGAAGAGGTTGTCGACCTCGTCGGGGTCGAGCGCGGCGGACGGCTCGTCCATCACGATCAGACGCACGTCGTGGGAGAGCGCCCGGGCCATGGAGACGATCTGCTGCTGGGCCGCGGACAGGTCCCCGACCAGGCGGCCCGGATCGATCTCGGGATGCCCGAGCCGCCTGAGCAGCGCGCCCGTGGAGGTGCGGGCGGCCTTCCCGCGTACGACGAACCCGGCGGAGGTGGGCTCGTGGCCGAGGTGGACGTTCTCGGCCACCGACATGTGCTCCACCAGGTCGAGTTCCTGGTAGATGGTGGCGATGCCGAGGCGCATGGCGGCGATCGGCGAGCGCAGGGTGACGGCCTCGCCGCGCCAGTGGATGGTGCCGCCGTCCGGCTGGTGGGCGCCGGCCAGGACCTTGATGAGGGTGGACTTCCCGGCGCCGTTCTGGCCGAGGAGGCAGTGCACTTCACCCGCCTGGACGTCGAGGTCGACGCCGTCGAGGGCGCGGACGCCGGGGAACGACTTGGTGATGCCGGACATGCTGAGCAGTGGTGCTTCTGGTGCCATCGGATTCCCCTCGGCGGACGTGCGGGCCGGTGTCAGGGCGTGCTGCGCCGCGGCCGGGCTCGGTGCCGGGCAGGCGTCGTTTCGGGCAGGGTTGAGCGCTGTGGGTGTGGGTGAAGGCGGCAGGGCGGGCGGGATCAGGGCAGGGCCGGCCGCGGCGGCTGCCGTGCGGTCACGCGGTGAGGTGTGCTCGGTGGAGCGGACGGGGTGCGGGTGGCGCTGTTACACGAGTCAGTGCGGGCGGTGAGGGCTGCTCGGACGGGTGGGCGGTCGCTCGTTACGCGGGTGAGAACAAGTGCGTCACGCGGGTGAGAACAAGTGGTCGCTGATCAGCCGGGCCGCGCCGGTCACACCGGCGGTGGGTCCCAGTTCCCCCAGGACGATGGGCAGGTTGCCGGTCGCCAGGGGCAGCGACTGGCGGTAGACCTGGGTGCGGATCGCGGCGAGCAGGGTGTGGCCGAGGCCGGTCACCCCGCCGCCGATCACCACCAGGCCGGGGTTGAAGAAGGAGACGAGGCCTGCGATGACCTGGCCGACGTGGGTGCCGCCCTCGCGGATCAGGTCGAGCGCGGTGGCGTCGCCCGCCGCGGCCGCGGCGGCCACGTCGACGGCGGAGAGGGTGCCGTTGGCCGCGAGCCGCGCCGCCAGTTCGGCGGACAGGCCCTGGCCGGCCGCCTGCACGGCGTCCCGGGCCAGCGCCGCGCCGCTGAAGTGGGCCTCCAGGCAGCCCCGGTTGCCGCAGGCGCACGGGCGGCCGTCGGGCACGGCCTGGATGTGGCCGATGTCGCCCGCGCTGCCGGTGGTGCCCCGGTGCACATTGCCGCCCACGACGATGCCGCAGCCGATGCCGGTGCCGATCTTGACGCAGAGGAAGTCCGCGACGGTGCGGGCGACTCCGGCGTGCTGCTCGCCCATGGCCATGAGGTTCACGTCGTTGTCGACCATGACCGGGCAGCCGAGTTCCTGGCTGAGCGCCTCCCGCACGGGGAAGCCGTCCCAGCCGGGCATGATCGGCGGCGCGACCGGGACGCCCTCCGGGAACCGGACCGGCCCGGGGACGCCGATGCCGGCGCCGTCGAAGCCCTCGGCGAGCCCGGTGGCCTTCAGCTTTCCGGCCATGTCCAGGACTTGCTCGAAGACGGCGACGGGGCCCTCACGGACGTCCATCGGCTGGTTGAGGTGCCCGAGGATCTCCAGCTCGGCGTTGGTGACGGCGACGTCGACCGAGGTAGCGCCGATGTCGACGCCGAGGAACCTGAGGTCCGGGTGGAGCCGGACGTTGTGGGAGCGGCGGCCGCCGCGCGAGGCGGCGAGTCCGTCGGCCACGACCAGGCCGGTCTCCATCAGCCGGTCCACCTCCACGGCCAGCTTGGACCGGGACAGGTCGACCTGGTCGCCGAGCTGGGCGCGGGAGTTGGGGCCACCGTCACGAAGCAGCTTCAGCAGGCGGGCCTGGTGCGTGTTCGCCGGTCGTGCCGTCATGCGTCTCACGTGCCCCTCCCCGCCAGTATTCGGCCGCCAGTGCCGGGCTTTCGAGAGGAAAGTAGCAGTGGCTGCCGAGCCTGGGAAGAAGGTGTGCACGGATTCCCGCGCACTTTTTCCACTCAGAGGACAAAGACCCTCGGAGCGGTTGCGGGTCTCGCGGGGCCGTCGAACCGGCGTGGAGCGCCGGGCACGGGACACTGGGGGAAAGCGGCCGGCGAGCGGAGGTGAGCGTGGTGATCGCCGTCGATCCGACGGACAGCGCCTCACTGCTCGCCGCCTTCGGGGCGCTGGGCGTGCTCGCGGTGATCTTCGCGGAGTCGGGCCTGCTCGTCGTCGGGTTCTTCCTGCCCGGCGACACGCTGCTGTTCCCCGCAGGTGTCCTCTGCGCGGCGGCCGACGGGCAGGCGCCGCGGCTGCAGTTGTGGCAGGTGATGCTGTGCGCGGCCGTCGGCTCCGTGCTGGGCGGCCAGGTGGGCTATCTGCTCGGGCGGCACGGCGGGCGGCCCCTGCTGGAACGCTCGTCGAGCCGGCGGGTGAAGGAGGGCACGGCACGGGCGGAGCAGCTCCTGTCCCGGTACGGATACGGCAAGGCGCTGGTGATCGGCCGCTTCATCCCGGTGCTGCGCACCGTGCTGCATCCGGCGGCCGGCGCGCTGGGGGTGCCGGCCCGGGCGTTCACGCTCTGGCAGACGGTGGGCGGGCTGCTCTGGTCGCAGAGCCTGGTGCTCGCCGGTTACCTCCTCGGCTCGTCGGTCTCCCACGTCGACGACTACCTGCTGCCGCTGGTCGCCGTGATCGTCGCGCTCTCGCTGCTGCCGCTGCTGGCGGAGGCCCGCCAGAGACGGCGCGAACGGCGGGACAGGGAGCGTCCGCGAGGCGGCTGAGCGCGGCCGAGCGTCCGTGGCCGGGCCCCCGCGCCTGGCCCCGCCGGAGCCCGGCCGGCCAGACCGTGACGGGGAGCGCCGGGCACGCCGGCGGCGGTCCGGTCCCCGTGCGACTGGGCCACGATCGCCGGCCGGGTCCGAGGCGCGTCCCGGGGTGCGGCGATCGTGGCCGGTGCGCTCAGCGTCCGCCGGTGACGGCGCTGCCGGGTGCGACCGCGCGGCCGGTCTGCGGGGAGATCATCCCCGCGCACAGGCCGCGGGAGGCCAGCACCTGGGCGATGCGCGGAACGGCGGCGAGGGTGTTGGCCGGCCACTCGTGCATCAGGATGACCTGGCCGTTGGTCAGCCGGGAGACCGCCTGGACGATCGCGTCGGTGCTCGCGCCGTTCCAGTCCTGCGAGTCGACGTCCCAGATGACCTGCCGCAGGCCGTACTTGGCCTCGACCGCCTGCAGCGTGCCGTTGGTCTCGCCGTAGGGCGGGCGGAACAGCCGCGGAGTGCCGCCGCCCGCGCCCGCGATCGCCTGCTGGGTGCGGGCGACCTCCGAGTCCATCTGCGCCTGGCCGAGCTGGGTCAGATGCGGGTGGCTGTAGCTGTGGTTGCCGATCCACATGCCGGCGTCGGCCTCGGCCCGCACCTGGGCCGGGTAGGCGGCGGCGTACTGGCCCTCGTTGAACATGGTGGCCCTGAGCCCGCTCTGCCGCAGGGCGGCCAGCAGGGCCGGGGTGTGGGCGTTGGACGGGCCGTCGTCGAAGGTGAGTCCGACGTACCCGGCGCAGCCGGCGGCGCGCGAGGCGGTGGCGCCCGCGGTGACGTTGGCCGCCACGGCCGTCACCGCCACGGCGAGTGTCGTGACGAGGGCCCGTAAGGGCAGGCGCGTGCTGGTTCGCATGGGGATCCGCTCCTTCTCGACTCCGTTGTCGCGATGGTCACTTCAGCTCGCACTGCACGTCACCGTGGGCCAGGTCCAGGTGCCGTTGGTCTGCAGGGTCACGCCCCAGTTGTTCCCGTTGCCGTTGGGTTTCGCGACCAGGGTCTGCGCGTCCGGATAACCGGCGCCGACGTTCCAGGTGGCGAGGACCTTCTCCGGGGACGGGATCTTCATCGTGACGGTCCAGTCGGCGGCCCCGCTCACCGACACGTTCAGGTTGTAGCGGTCGCTCCACTGCTGCCCCGCCGACAGGGTCGCCGTGCAGCCGCCGCTGCCGCCGCCACCGCCACCGCCGGTTCCGCCGCCGGAGGAGCCGGAGTCGGACACCGTGATGCTGGAGCTCCCGCTGCTCTGGTAGCCCTCGGTGGCGAGGATCTGGTAGTTGAAGGTGCCCAGGTTCATGCCGTTGCGGGCCCAGGCGTCGAAGTGGTTCCCGGCGGTGATGGTGCCGCCCGTCCGCTTCGACTGGCGGACGCTCCAGTACTGGTTGAACGTCCTGGTGCCCTCGATGGAGGGGGCGTTGACCCGGGTGGTCTCGTAGATGTCGTACGTGCCGCCGTCGCTGGTGACGGTGCCCTTGTAGGTCCCCGTGGGCCGGTAGGTGCCCCAGTTGTCGACGACGTAGTACTCCACCAGCGGGTTGGTGGTCCAGCCGTACAGGGCGAGGTAGGCGTTGCCCGACGGGTTGAAGCTGCCCGAGTAGGTCACGTTCCGGCGGGCGCCGGTGCTCCAGCCCTTCCCCGCGACGAAGTTGCCGCTGTTGCTCCACGAGGTGCCGTAGGACCCGCCCGAGCCCAGGTTCATGGAGACCGAACCGCCGCCGTCGGTCCAGAACGAGTAGTAGTAGCCGTTGTTGGTGCCGGTCTGGCTGGACGTGATCACGGTGTCCGCGCGCGCCGTGCCGGGCAGGAGCAGCGCCGCCATGGCGACCAGCACCATGGCGCAGGCGCTCCGGACGAGCGGCACGAGGCGATCGCCTCCGCGGCTTTTCACATAGGACGTGTGCATGTCAATGCAGCCTCCTCGGGTCTCCCGCCGACGTCGAAGAGTGTTGGATCGACCGCAGGTCGTGTCAACAGTTTCGGTAGATGTTTCGAAACATTCGCCCACATCACCTTGTCGGGCAAGTGACGTATGCGCACCTCACGAGCCATATCCGGGACTTCGCGCCAGCGTCCCCATCGCCCCACAACGCGGCATGATCGATTCTCCGTCACCGCATTGCGAAAGTTTCGAAGACGTCGGGAGTCAGTCCGTCACCTGCCCGGCCCAATGTGGCTCCGCCGGAGGGGCGAGGTGCGGTGAGGGGTGTTTCCGTGGTGGAAGAGATGGGCCGGTGCACCCATGACAAGGAGGCGGTATGCCGGAGCCGGGCGGCGTTTGTGGCGAGGCGGGTGTCGCCCTGCTGGGCGGCGGCGCGCCGGACGGCGGGTCAGGCGACGCGTTCGCACGGGTGAGCGGGGTCGCCGACGCCGTCCTGTACGAGGGCTACCTGCTCTACCCGTACCGCCGCTCCTCGGCCAAGAACCGGGTCCGGTGGCAGTTCGGGGTGCTGCTGCCCCGTGACTGGGTGGAGGCGGACGGCCCCGTCGTGCCGGGCATCGCGGGCTCGGCCGACTCCTGGTACCAGCGCACCGAGTGCCTGGTGCGGGCACCGCGCCCCGACGCGCTGGTACGGGTGCACGTGCGGTACCTGCAGATGCAGCACAAGCAGGTGCTGGCGGCCGGCGCGGACGGCCGGCACCGCCCGGTCGAGTCGCTGCGCACGGACGACGGCCGGGACCATCTCACCTTCGACGAGGCGGTGCCGCAGGACGTCGGTCTCGCCTGGCCGCTGGCGGACCTGCTGCGCGGCGGGTGCGGCGCCGCGACGGGGGCTCCGGCGGCCGAGGAGACCGAGGCGCTGCCCGGCGGCGCCGGGCGGGTGGTGCGACGGCGCGAGGAGATCCTCGCTCGCACCGCGGTGGAGGCCGAGCGGCTCACCGAGGACGTGTACCGGCTGCGCGTGCGCACCGAGAACAGCGGGCGGGCACCGGACCCGCGGGCCGCGCGCGGCGATGCGCTGCGGCACGCGCTGCTCGCCGCCCACACACTGATCGGCGGCGAGGGCGTGGAGTTCGTGTCGCTCGTCGATCCGCCGGCCGGACTGGTGGAGCATGCGCGCGGCTGCGTCAACGCCTTCACCTACCCCGTCCTGGGCGGCGCGCCCGAGGACACGGGGTCCACCGGGCCGGTGATGCTGTCCTGCCCGATCATCCTGCCCGACCGTCCGCAGGTGGCGCCGGAGAGTCCCGGCGACCTGCACGACGCGGCGGAGATCGACGAGATCCTCTCGCTGCGCACGATGCTGCTGACCGACGAGGAGAAGGCCGAGGCCCGGGCCACCGACCCGCGGGCGGCGCGGATCCTGGACCGGGTCGACAACATGCCCCCGGAGGTCTTCGCCCGGCTGCACGGCGCCATCCGCTCGCTCACCCCGGCGCGGCCCGCCCCGCCCGGCGCGCCCGCCCGGCCGGCCTGGTGGCGGGAGGGCGCCGACGACGGACCGTCCCCGGCCACCGACACCGTCGTGGTCGACGGTGCCGACGTCGGCGGCGGCAGCCGGGTGCGGCTGCGGCCGCGCGCTCGTGGCGCCGACGCCCAGGACATGTTCCTGGCCGGCCGGACCGCGCGGGTGGCGGCCGTCTTCCACGACGTGGACGGCAGCATCCATCTCGCGGTTTCCGTGGACGACGATCCTGCGGCCGAACTGCACGGCTGGTACGGCCGTTTCCACTACTTCCGGCCCGACGAGGTCGAACCACTCGCCTCCGACGAGCCGGTCGCCCCACCCGGCCGCGGCCCCCGCGGCCCCGACGCCCGGCCGGCAGGCCGGAGGAGGGACGGCTCGATGGACGGCGCGACGGACGCCTCCGAGACGCCGGCGCAAGGAGCCGGCCGACTCCCCGACCGACTGCAGCAAAGGCCGACGACATGAGCACCCAGAGCGGTACCACCGAAGTCAGCCGCGAGCCCAGCCGGGCCGGGGCGCGCGAGGGCATCGACGAGATCCACATCCTCTGGATCTCGGAGGGCATGAGCTGCGACGGCGACACCGTCTCCCTGACGGCCGCCGACCAGCCCTCGATCGAGGACGTCGTCCTCGGTCTCATCCCGGGCCTGCCCAAGGTCAACCTGGTCAACAAGGTGCTCTCGCCCAGCCTGGGCGGCGAGGACTTCCTGGCCCCCTACCGGGCGGCGGCCCGCGGCGAACTGGCCCCGTTCATCCTGGTGATCGAGGGCTCGATCCCCAACCAGAACATCATCGACGGCGACGGTTACTGGACGTCGTTCGGCAACGACCCGGACACCGGCGAGCCGCAGACCCTGAACTGGTGGATCGACCAACTGGCGCCGAAGGCCTGGGCGGTGGTGGCCGCCGGCACCTGCGCGACGTACGGCGGCATCCACGCCATGGCGGGCAACCCGACCGGCTGCATGGGCCTCGCGGACTACCTGGGCTGGGACTTCAAGTCGCAGGCCGGTCTGCCGGTGGTCAACGTGCCCGGCTGTCCCATCCAGCCGGAGAACTTCATGGAGACCCTGATCTGGGTGCTCCAGCACGCGGCCGGTTCCGCTCCCCCGCCCCCGCTGGACCACATGCTGCGTCCGCAGTGGCTGTTCGGCAAGACCGTGCACGAGGGCTGCGACCGGGGCTCGTACTACGAGCAGGCCGACTTCGGGCTCGACTACAACTCCCCCAAGTGCCTGGTGAAGACGGGATGCTGGGGGCCGGTGGTCAACTGCAACGTGCCCAAGCGCGGCTGGATGGCGGGGATCGGCGGCTGCCCCAACGTCGGCGGGATCTGCATCGGGTGCACGATGCCCGGCTTCCCCGACGCCTTCATGCCGTTCATGGACGAGCCGCCCGGCGGCACTCTGTCGTCCATGGTCATCAAGCCCTACGGGGCGGTCATGCGCCGGTTGCGCGGCCTGACCAACGACATGGTGAACCACGAGCCCAGGTGGCGCCACAACAAGCGCAAGCTGACCAGCGGCTACGACCCGCGCTACCGCCCGTGACCGCGCCCGCCGCCGCGCCCGCCGCCGCATCCCCCGACCGAACCGCAGATCCCGAACAGCGAGGGGCAGTACCGCAGATGACCACCACCGAGTCCCGGCCGCAACAGCGCAAACCCGCACAGATCGTGGACATGTCCTGGGATCCGATCACCCGGATCATCGGCAACCTGGGCATCTACACGAAGATCGACTTCGCGAACCAGGAAGTCGTGGAATGCCACAGCACCTCGTCGCTGTTCCGCGGCTACTCGGTGTTCATGAAGGGCAAGGATCCCCGCGACGCGGGCTTCATCACCTCGCGCATCTGCGGCATCTGCGGCGACAACCACACCACGTGCTCCAACTACGCCCAGCAGATGGCGTACGGCGTCAAGCCGCCGAAGCTGGCCGAGCACATCACCAACCTCGGCGAAGCGGCCGAGTACATGTTCGACCACACGATCTTCCAGGACAACCTGGTGTTCGTGGACTTCTGCGAGGCGATGGTCAAGGCCACCAACCCCGGTGTGCTGGCCCGCGCCGAGCGGACCGACGCCCCTCGCGGGGACATCCACGGCTACCGGACCATCGCCGACATCATGAAGGCCTTCAACCCCTTCGAGGGCGAGGTCTACAAGGAGGCGCTGAAGGTCAGCCGGGTCACCCGGGAGATGTTCTGCCTGATGGAGGGGCGGCACGTGCACCCCTCCACGCTGTACCCGGGCGGCGTCGGCACGATGCCGCAGCCGAACACCTTCACCGACTACCTCAGCCGGCTCATGCACGTCATCGACTTCGTGAAGAAGGCGGTGGCGATGAACGACGACGTCTTCGACTTCTTCTACGAGGCGCTGCCCGGCTACGAGGAGGTCGGCAGGCGCCGCATCCTGCTGGGCTGCTGGGGCGCCTGGCAGAACCCGGACGTCGTCGACTACCGGTACGAGAACATGGACCGCTGGGGCAAGGCGATGTACGTCACCCCCGGCATCGTGGTGGACGGCAGGCTCGTCACCAACAACCTGGTCGACATCAACCTCGGCCTGCGCATCATGCTGGGCAGCTCGTTCTACGAGGACTGGGTCAACGAGCAGCCGTTCGTCACCCACGACCCGCTCGGCAACCCGGTCGACATGCGCCACCCGTGGAACCAGACGACCGTCCCCGTGCCGCAGAAGCGCGACTTCGACGGCAACTACAGCTGGGTGATGAGCCCGCGCTGGCACCACCGCGACAGCGGCGAGCACCTCGCCCTGGACACCGGCGGCGGCCCACTGGCGCGGCTGTGGTCGACGGCGCTGAGCGGCCTGGTCGACACGCCCTACGTGAAGGCCACCGGCAGCAGCGTGCGGATCTCGCTGCCCAAGGGCGAGTCGCTGCCGGAGACCACGCTGGAGTGGCACATCCCGAAGTGGAGCAACACCATCGAACGGGACCGCGCCCGGCCGTACTTCGTCGCCTACGCCGCCGCCATGGCCCTGCAGTTCCTGGAGGAGGCCATGGGCATGCTGCGCAACGGCGACACCAAGGTCTTCGAGAACTTCGAGGTGCCGGACGACGCGATCGGCTGCGGCTTCCACGAGGCGGTGCGCGGCGTCCTCTCGCACCACCTGGTGATCCGCGACAAGAAGATCGCCAACTACCACCCGTACCCGCCCACCCCGTGGAACGCCAGCCCCCGCGACATCTACGGCACCCCCGGGCCGTACGAGGACGCCGTGCAGGGCCAGCCGATCTTCGAGGAGAACGGGCCGGACGACTTCAAGGGCGTCGACATCATGCGCACCGTGCGCAGCTTCGACCCCTGTCTGCCGTGCGGCGTCCACATGTACATGGGCAAGGGCAAGACCCTGACCACCGTGCACTCGCCGACGTACGGGGCGAGCCATGGCTGACGCCGCCGTCCGGCTGACGGACCCGGCGGTGGAGGCGCGGCTGGCCCGGCTCGACGAGGTGCTGGCCGGGCTGGAGTCCGCGCCGGGCCCGGCCGCCCGCGAGGCGCTGGAGCCGGTGCTGCTGCTGTCCGAGGTCTACGGGGAGGCGCTGGCCCGGATCGTGGACCTGGCGGACGAGCGGCTGGGCGAACGGCTCGCCGCTGACGAGCTGCTCGGACACCTGCTGGTGCTGCACTCGCTGCACCCCGAGCCGGCCGAGCGCCGGGCCGAGCGCGCGGTCGAGAAGCTGCGCCCGGCGGTGCGCGAGCGCGGCGGTGACCTCGAATGGGCCGGCGTCGAGGGCGGGGTGGCCCGAGTGCGGCTGAGCGGCACAGGATGCGGCTCCGGGTGCGGCGGCGGTTCAGCCGACGTCACCGAGGCGGTGCGGGCGGCGGTGCTGGCCGCCGCCCCGGAACTGACGGCTGTGGAACCGGTCGCCGAGGAGCGGCGGGCCGCGCCCGCGTTCGTGCCGCTGGGCTCCATCGGACGCCGGGTCACGGCACAGGAGGTGCGGTGACCGCACAGGGAGCGCTGGCCCGCCTCATCCGTTCTGCCCCGGTCCGCGCGGCGGCCGCCGAGGCCGAGGCGTGCGAGCTGTGCGCCGCGCCGGTGGCCGAGGCCCACCCGCACCTGTACGACACCGCGGACGCGGACGTGCGGTGCGTGTGCGGCCCCTGCTCGGTGCTGTTCGCCGGGGACGCGGCGGGCGAGAGCCGCTACCGGCTGGTGCCGCGGCGCAGGCTGCGGCTGCCGCCGGTCGACACGGCGGTGCTGGGCGTGCCGGTGGGCCTGGTGTTCTTCGTGCCGCGCTCCGACGGCACGGTCACCGCGCAGGGACCGAGCCCGGCCGGGGCCATGCGCTGGGAGGTGGACGCGGCCGCCTGGCAACGGCTGGCCGCCGCCTGCCCCCCGCTCGCCGGGATGACCTGCGATGTCGAGGCGCTGCTGGTCAACACGGCGCGCGGTTCCGAGCAACACTGGATCGTGCCGGTCGACGACTGCTTCCGGATGGTCGCCCTGGTCCGCCGCGAGTGGCGGGGCCTGTCCGGTGGCGGCCGGGTATGGCCGGCCGTGGAACGGTTCTTCGCGGAGCTCACCGAGCGGCGCTGAGGACCTGGAAGGAGTGAACGATGGGCAGCATCCGAGTGGGCCGCCCCCAGGCGAAGCCCGACACACCCAGCCATGTGCCCGGCCTGCATCAGGGCAACATCGGCCCGCGCGACCGGCAGACCGGATTCCACGAGGACGGCACCTCCGACGCCCGCCGCTCGACCGGGATCCACTGGAAACGGCATGACGCCCTGATCGACGCCATGCCGAACATCTCACCCGGATGAGAGGGCGGAAAGTGACCAAGCGCTGTGGAACCGAGAGGACGACGAGATCGGTGACGACCGGACGGCAGGTGCTGATCGCCCAGGCGGCCCTGCTGGGCGGCGTGGTGGCGATCCTGTTCCTGAAGGAGCTGCCCGGCCTGCTGCGTGAGCTGCGGATCTACCGGATGAGCGGTGGTCTTCGCGCGCACCGCCGCTACCCCTGAGTCCGCCGCGTGCACGAGCTGTCGATCGCGACCGCGATCGTGGAGCAGGCGGAGGAGATCGCCCGGGCGGACGGCGCCGACGGCGTGTCGGCGGTGACCGTCCGGGTCGGGGAGCTGGCGGGTGTGGTGCCGGACGCCCTGCGGTTCGCCTTCGAGGTGGCCCGGGACGGCACGGCGCTGGCCGGCGCCCGGCTCGTCGTCGAGCAGGTGACGGCACAGGCGTGGTGCGGCGGGTGCGCCGAGGAGTTCGCGGTGGGCATGCCGCCGTTCTTCTGGTGCCCGCGCTGCGACCGGCCCTCGCAGGAGCTGCGCAGCGGACGGGAGCTGGAGATCACGGAGGTGGAAGCGGTGCCGGCCCCGCGCTGAGCGCGGGGCCGTTCCCGTCTCGGCGGCCGCCTCAGCAGATGCGCGGGAGCTGCTCCCCCAGCGGCAGGTCGAGCACCCGGGTGCCGCCGAGCCCGGTGGCGACGACGACCATGCCCGGGTGCTCCTCGACGCAAGCGCCGACGACCGCCGCCCCGGCGCCCTGCGGGTGGGCCCGCATCGCCGCCAGCACGGCCTCGGCCCGGTCCTGGGGCACGAAGGCGACGAGCCGCCCCTCGTTCGCGACGTACAGCGGGTCGAGGCCGAGGAACCCGCAGGCGTTCGCGACCTCGTCGGGGACGGGCACGGCGCGCTCGCGCAGCCGAACGCCGGTGCCGGAGGCCCGGGCGATCTCGTTGAGCGAGGCGCCGAGGCCGCCGCGGGTGGGGTCGCGCAGGACGTGGATGTCCTTGGTGACCGCCAGCATGGCCGCCACCAGGCCGGCCAGCGGCGCGGTGTCGGAGGCGATCTCCACGCCGAACTCCAGGCCCTCGCGCACGCTCATGATCGCCACGCCGTGCAGTCCGATCGGGCCGCTGACGATGACGGCGTCGCCGGGCCGGGCGCGCTGCGGGCGGATGTCGACCCCGTCGGGGACGAGGCCCACACCGGCGGTGGTGACGTAGACGCCGTCACCGTGTCCGGACTCCACCACCTTGGTGTCGCCGGTGGCGACGGTGACCCCGGCCGCCTCGGCCGCCGCGCCGATGGCGCGGGCGATCCGCCCGACGACGGCCAGTTCCACGCCCTCCTCCAGGACGAAGGCCGTGGAGAGGTACGCCGGCCGGGCGCCGCTCATCGCCAGGTCGTTGACGGTGCCGTTGACGGCGAGGTCGCCGAGGCAGCCGCCGGGGAAGAACAGCGGCCGTACGACGTAGGAGTCGGTGGAGAAGGCGAGCCGGGCGCCGCCGAGGTCGAACACGGCCGAGTCGGCCATCGCGGCGAGCGTGGGGTTGCCGTAGGCCCGGGCGAAGACCTGGTCGATCAGCTCGGCGGAGAGCGCGCCGCCCCCGCCGTGTCCCATGACCACGACCGGCTGGTCGCGCAGCGGGGCGGGGCAGGTCCAGTTCGCGGGGTCCACGGGCGCTTCGGCGCCGGGGGACGCTTCGGTGGCGAGGTCAGCCAACGGGGTTCATCTCCTCCTGCGGAGCGCGGGACCCGCGGGGCGCCGGGGCGCCGCTCATCCGGCGGTACAGGTAGTAGGCCGCGCAGGCGCCCTCGCTGGAGACCATGGTGGCGCCGAGCGGGGTGCGCGGGGTGCAGGCCTTGCCGAACGCCTCGCACTCGGTCGGCTTGATCAGGCCCTGCAGGACCTCGCCGGCGCGGCACACGGCGGGTTCCTCGGTACGGATGCCCGTGACGTCGAAGCGGTGCTCGGCGTCGTACTCGCGGAAGGCGTCGCCGAGCCGCCAGCCGCTGCCCGGGATGCGGCCGATGCCGCGCCAGTTGCGGTCGGCGACCTCGAACACCTCCTCGATCATCCGCTGGGCCGCCGGGTTGCCCTGGTCGCGCACGGCCCGCTCGTAGGCGTTGTCGACGCCGTGCTCGCCGCGTTCGAGCTGCTGGACGGCGCGGCGGATGCCCTCGAGGATGTCGAGCGGCTCGAAGCCGGTGACGACGATCGGCACCCGGTGCTTCGCGGCCAGTGCCGGATACTCGGCGGTGCCCATGACGCTGCACACGTGCCCGGCGGCGAGGAAGCCCTGCACCCGGCACTCGGGGGCGGTCATGATGGCCTCGATGGCCGGGGGGACCCGGACGTGGGAGACCAGCAGGCTGAAGTTGTCCAGGCCCAGCCGGCGGGCCTGGTGGACGGCCATGGCGTTGGCCGGGGCGGTGGTCTCGAAGCCGATGGCGAAGAACACGACCTGCCGGTCGGGGTTCTTGCGGGCGAGTTCCAGTGCGTCGAGCGGCGAGTACACCACCCGTACGTCACCGCCCTCGCTCTTGACCCGGAACAGGTCGCGGTCGGTGCCGGGCACCCGCAGCATGTCGCCGAAGGAGCAGAAGACGACCTCGGGGCGGGCGGCGATCGCCAGTGCCTTGTCGATGACGTCGAGCGGTGTGACGCAGACCGGGCAGCCGGGCCCGTGGATCAGCTCCACCTGCTCCGGCAGAAGCTGGTCGATGCCGTGCCGGATGATGGAGTGCGTCTGGCCGCCGCACACCTCCATCAGCGCCCAGGGGCGGGTGGCCGTGGCGCGGATCTCGTCGAGCAGCCGGCGCGCCAGGGCCGGGTCGTTGAACTCGTCGATGTACTTCACTTGACCTCGCTCCCGCTCTCCTGCCGGGCCGCCTGCTCCCAGGCGTCTCCGAACTCCTCCTCGAGCAGCCCCAGTTGCTCGAACAGCTCCAGGGAGGCCCGGGCCGACTCCTCGTCCAGGCGCTGCAGGGCGAAGCCGACGTGGACGATGACGTACTCACCCACCCGCACGTCGGGCAGGTACTCGAGGCACGCCTGTTTCTGCACTCCGCCGAAGTCGATCAGCCCGGTGAGCGGATCGGCGCGGTGGTCGATGGACACGACCTTGCCGGGCACTGCCAGACACATGGGTCACTCCGTCTCGTGGTGGTTCGCTGTTCCCGCGACCATGAGCTGGCCGAGCGCCAGCCCGCCGTCGTTCGGCGGCACTTCGCGGTGGCGCAGCACGGTGAAGCCGTCCGTGGCCAGCAGGGCGGCGCACTCCTCCTCCAGCAGTCCGTTGGCGAAGACGCCACCGGTGAGGGCCACCGTGCTCAGGCCGGCGGACCGGCGGGCCCGGCGGCAGACCTCCGCTACGGCCCGTGCGACCCCGCGGTGGAAACGGGCCGCCAGCAACGGCGCCGGGGTGCCGCGCCGCCGGTCCGCGAGAAGCGCCTCCAGCAGCGGCGCGGGATCCATCCGGTGGCCGGCCCCGAAGCGGAAGGGGTAGGCCGCGGTGTCCGCCCCCCAGGCCCCGGCCGCCGCGGCCTCGAGCTCCAGCGCGGCCTGCGCCTCGTACGCCGCGCGGTGGCAGACCCCGGCCAGCGACGACACGGCGTCGAAGAGGCGGCCCATGCTGGAGGTGGGCACACAGGCGACGTCGCGTTCCAACTGCTGCCGCAGCACGAAGAGTTCGCCCTCGGTGCAGGCGAGGAGGCTCGGCAGGTCCGGCTCCCAGGGCAGCCCGGCGGCCCACAGCCGGGCCAGCGCCAGCCGGCACGGGTTGGCCACGCCCGCGTCCCCGCCGGGCAGCGGGGCCGTGGCCAGGTGGGCGAAGCGGCGGAAGCCGGAGTAGCCGGCGAGCAGCACCTCGCCGCCCCACACGGTGCCGTCGTCGCCGTACCCGGTGCCGTCGAAGGCGACGCCGATCACCGGTGTGCCGCCGTCGAGGCCGTGTTCGGCCATCGCGGCGGCGATGTGGGCATGGTGGTGCTGGACCAGCGCGGGCGCCGGCAGGCCGCGTTCCCCCGACAGGCGCCGGGCCCAGCCGGCCGAGTGGTAGCGGGGGTGCCGGTCGGCGGCGAGCAGTTCGGGGGTGACGCCGGTGAGGGCGGCGACATGGCGTTCGGCCCGGGCCGCGGCGTCGAGGGTGGCGAGGTCGCCCATGTCGCCGATGTGCGGCCCGAACCAGGCCTGGTCGCCGTCGCCGAGGCACAGGGCGTTCTTCAGGTCGCCGCCGACGGCGAGCACGGGGCGGACCGGGACCGGCAGGCGCAGCGGACGGGGGACGTAGCCGCGTGAGCGGCGCAGTACCTGTTCGGTGCCGTCGGGGCGCACTCGCAGCAGGGAGTCGTCGCAGGGTGAGGCGATGGGCCGGTCGTGGGAGAGCCAGGCGTCGGCGAGGCCGGCGAGGCGCTCCAACGCCTCGCCGTCGTCGGTGACGATGGGTTCGCCGGAGCGGTTACCGCTGGTCATGACCAGGACGCGGGGTCCGGGCGGATCGCCGCGCAGTCCGAGGAGCAGGGTGTGCAGCGGGGCGTAGGGCAGCATGACGCCCACGTGCGGGCTGCCCGGGCAGACCTGGCCGGCGAGCCCGGGTCCGGGGCCGGCCGGGCGGCGGCGCAGCAGCACGATGGGGCGGCGCGCGCTGGTGAGGGCGGCGCGTTCTGCGGTGGTGAGGTGCGCGATGTCCTGTGCGGTGGCGAGGTCGGCGCACATCACCGCGAAGGCCTTGCCGCCGCGCTCCTTGCGCTCGCGCAGGGTGGCGACCGCCCGCTCGTCGGTGGCGTCGCAGGCCAGGTGGTAGCCGCCGACGCCCTTGACGGCGACGATCCGGCCGGCGGCCAGGAGCGCCCGTGCCGTGGCCAGGGCGTCGGCGTCCCGGGCCGGGCGCACGCCGGTGCCGGCGGCCGGGACCAGGGTGAGCCGGGGCCCGCAGTCGGGGCAGGCGACGGGCTGGGCGTGGAAGCGCCGGTCGGCGGGGTCGCCGTACTCGCGGGCGCAGGGCGGACACAGCGGGAAGCCGGCCATGGTCGTGGCCGCGCGGTCGTAGGGCATCGCGGTGGCGATGGTGAAACGGGGGCCGCAGTGAGTGCAGGTGATGAACGGGTGCCGGTGCCTGCGATCGGCCGGATCGGCCAGCTCGCGCAGGCAGTCCGGGCAGGTCGCGGTGTCGGGCGGGAGCTGGGTGCGGCCCGTGGACTCTCCGGTGCGGCGGATGGCGAAGGGCTCGGCTGCTCCGGTGGCGGGCACGTCCTCGCGGCGGACGCCGGTCACGACGGCCAGCGGCGGCGGCTCCTTCACCAGCCGGTCGTGGAAGAGAGCCACGTCCTCCGCCCGGCCCTCGACCTCGATGAGCACGCCGCTCGCGGTGTTGCCGACGAACCCGGCCAGGCCCAGCTCGGCGGCCAGCCGGTGCACGTACGGCCGGAAGCCGACGCCCTGCACGGTGCCGTACACCGTGATCCGGCGGCGGACCCGGCCGGTGGCGGGCGCGGTCACGAGACGGGGGTGGCGGCGCCGTGGTGGTGGCCGTGCGGGTGCGGTGCGAGCGGCGGCCGGTGCCGCGGCGGGGTGGCCCGGGCGGCGAGGGCGTGTTCCAGGAGGGTGTCGGACCCGTCGCCGGTGCGGGCACAGGACCGTACGACCTCCACGCCCGGGTTGACGCGCTGGACGTTGGCCCGGAAGGCGGCCTCGTCGAAGCCGGCCGCCTCGGCCAGGTCGGTCTTGGTGACGACGACCAGATGGGCGGAGCCGAAGGCGGTCGGGTACTTCAGCGGTTTGTCCTCGCCCTCGGTGACCGCCATCAGCACGATCCGCAGGGTCTCGCCGAGGTCGTAGGAGGCCGGGCAGACGAGGTTGCCGACGTTCTCCACGAAGAGCACGGCGGTGTCCTCGGGCAGCCACCCCTCGAGGTGCCCGCGCACCTGCCGGGCCTCCAGGTGGCACAGTCCGTCGGTGAGGAGTTGCCGGACGGGCGCGCCCGAGCGGGCCAGCCGGACGGCGTCGTTCTCGGTGGCGAGGTCGGCGGTGAGCGCGGCGACGGGCACGCCCCGCTCCACCGCCCGCGCCAGGACCCGTCCGAGGAGTTCCGTCTTGCCGCTGCCCGGGCTGGACAGCAGATTGACCACCGTCACTCCCTTCGAGGCCAGGTCCTCGCGCAGACCCGCGGCCAGGTCGTCGTTCTTCGCCAGGACGGCCTGCTTGACGTCGGACCGGCACATGGGCCCAGCTCCTCGCGGTCGTGGGTCGGGGAGACCCCGGGCCGCGTCCCGCGCGGCCCGGGGTCTCACCGATCTTCGGCCGCCCGGGCCGCGAGACGGGGCAGCGCAGCCGTGCGCGGGGGCCCGGATTCCATCGGGCGGCCCAACGGCGGCGCGGGTGCGGCGGGGTCGGCCAGCAGGACGGGCACGAGCGTGTGCAGGGCGTCGACGGCCCGGCCGACAGCCTCCCGCACCGGTGCGCTGAGCCCCGGCAGGATGTCCTCGTCGCCATCCGGCAGGACGGCGGGCTCGCAGGCGAGCACGAGGACGCGGGGCAGCGGCTCCTCGCCCAGGTGGGTGGCGAGGGCGAGCACCTTCTCCGGGTCGAGGCCGTGCGCCTCGGGGGCGACCGTCCCGTCGGGCGGGTCGGCCTCGACCAGGGTGAGGGTGCCGGGCCGGTGGCCGCGCGGGGACGCGTCGACGAGGACTGCGGTGGCGCAGCCGCCGAGCAGCGCGTAGGCGAGGTCCATGCCGCGGATGCCGAAGTCCCGCACCGTCGCGCCGGGCGGCAGCGGGCGCCGGGCGAGGGCGCCGATCACCTCGGGGCCGAAGGCGTCGTCGCCGAGGAAGATGTTGCCGACGCCCGCCACGAGCAGCCGGCCGGCCGGGGCGCTCACCCGAGGTCCCCGGGGACCGGCGCCAGCGGCCGGACGGAACCGGCGGGCTTCTTGCGGACGAACGCGGAGCGCAGCGCGTGGTACGGGGCTTCGGGGTCGAAGAAGATCGCGCGCATACGGGCGAGTTCGTCGCGCCGGTGTTCCGCCAGCGGCCGCCGCGCCTCGTCCAGGCGGCGGGCCGCGTCCTTGGCGGCGATCCGGCTGGCGAGGTCCGGGGCGGCGGCCAGGTCCGCGGCCAGCCGTTCGACCTCGCCGCCGAACTCCCCCGGCGTGGCCGGCACCAGCCGGTCCACCAGTCCGACGCGGCCCGCCGCGGCGGCGCTGAGCGGCAGCGCCTCGGTGGTCAGCCGGTGGGCGAGGCCGTCCCCCACCCGGCGCGGCAGGCTGTAGGTCCAGAACTCGGAGCCGTACAGGCCCATGCGCCGGTAGTGCGGGTTGAGGACGGTGCCGGTGCGGCACCACACCTCGTCGGCGGCGAGGGCGAGCATGGCGCCGCCGGCGGCCGCGTTGCCGGGGAGCGCGGCCACCACCAGCCGGTCGGTGGTGCGCAGCACCGCCTCCACCAGGTCGTCCATGGCGTTGAGGTTGGTCCAGGACTCCTCGGCCGGGTCGGCGGCCGCCTCGATGACGTTCAGGTGGATGCCGTTGGAGAAGAAGTCCCGGTCCGAGCCGAGCACCAGCACGGGGGTGGGGCGGTCCAGCGCGTACCGGTAGGCGGTGAGCAGTCTGCGGCACTGCTCGGTGCTCATGGCGCCGCCGGGGAAGGCGAAGGTCAGGTAGCCCGTGTCGCCGTGCCGGCGGTAGCGGATGTCGCGCCAGGTGCGCCGCTCCCGGGGCAGCTCGAGGGGGACGGGGTCCTCGGGCAGGCGGGGCGCGTCCGGGAAGGAGGCGAGCACGGAGGCGGCCGGGCGCCGGAAGGGCGCGGGGTCGCCGGAGTTCCTGCGCGGGCGCAGTTCCGGGATCCACACGGCGCCGTCGCGCGTGGCGCGGCAGACCGCGCCGGAGCGGGTGGCGAGCAGTTCGCCGGGGCGGCCGCGGAGCAGGTCCTCGGGGTGCCCGCCGTGCAGGAACACCTCCCGGCCGAGGAGTTCGTCGAGGACGCCAGGCTGGGAGTCGGCGCCGCGCAGCTTGCGCAGCACGGCCTCGGTGCCGTCGTTCTCCCAGTCGATCCGGCGCCGGTCCTGCCGTAAGGCGTCGCGCCACACGATGTGCGGGGCGATGCCCGGGTCGCCGGTCTGCGGGCGGGGCTTGTAGGAGGCGTCGGCGTAGCGGCGCACGGCGAGCAGCACGGCGGCCATGGCGGCGTCGGAGGCCTCGTTGCGGTACAGGTCGCTCTTGCCGACGGGGGGCACGGGGAAAGGTTCCGCCGCCCAGACGTCGCCCGCGTCCATGGCCGCCTCGGCCTGGAGGACGGTGACGCCCCAGCGCGGTGCCTGTTCGGCGATCGCCCAGTCCAGGGCGGACGGGCCGCGGTCGCCGGGCGGTCCCGGGTGCACGATCAGGCAGGTGTGCTCCCGCCAGACGTCCTCGGGCAGGGCCGACTTCAGCATCGGCGCGAGGATCAGGTCGGGGCGCAGTTCGCGGACGGCGGCCCGGACCGGCTCGGCGCCGTGCGTGGCGAGCACGACGTCCACCCGGTGGCCCAGGTCCGACAGCTCGGCGTACACCCGTTGGGAGAGGCTGTTGAACGCGCTTGCGACGAGCAGAATGTCCATGACGCGGCATGTTCGTCCTTTACCGGAGTGCCGTGAAGAACCGGTGCGGCGTTTCGTCAGTCTCGGTCGGATACCTTGCGCCAACCGGCTCGCATCGCAAGGTTTCGAACATTTCGCTCCGCTCGGCGTTCATGGACCGGCCACGGCGCGCGGCGCCGGCCACGAGACGGCGGGGCACCGGACGGCCTGCCGTGCGGCGAGGGGAGGGCGTCGGACGGCCCCGCCGAGCACGGAAGACCGACAGGCGGATGCCGCGCCGCCGGGGGGGGGAGGCGACCGGGAGGCGACGGGAGATCGCGGGGGCGACACGAGGCCCCGCCGGACACAGGAGGCCGCGGACGGCAGCCGGCGGCCGATCGGCCGACGAAGGCAGACCGACCGGCGACCCGAGGCCCGCCAAGCACGAAAGCCGCTCGCCAGAGGACAGCCGGGGCACCGGGCGGCAAGCGATCGGATGGCGGCGGCAGATCTGGAGGCGGCGAGCGATCCTCGGACGACACGAGGCCCCGCCGGACACAGGAGGCCGCGGCCGGCAGGCGACAGGCGACAGGCGACAGGCGACAGGCGACAGGCGACCGTACCAGCGACGGCAGACCGCCGGGCGGCACAGGCCCCGCCGAGCGCCGGAGGCCGCCGAGTGCCAGAGCCCGTCGTGCGGCGGCCGGCCCTCGACGGGCAGCCGGGGCCGGCAGGTCCTCGCATGGCAACCGGCGTCAGGCCTCGCAGGGCAACCGGCGTCAGGCGGCCAGGGCCGGGCCGGCTGTGAGGCGGTCGAGCAGTTCGGCGTGGTGGAGCGCGGTCACCGGGGCGAGCAGATCGGGGTGGCGCAGCAGCGCTGCGGCACACCGGTCGCCCTCGTCGGGGGCGAGGAGCCGCCGGAACTCCTCCGGCCGGCCGGAGGAGTGCTCCGAGCCGGCGAGCGCGCCGACCGCCCGGCCGGCCAGCGCGGCATCGGCGAGCAGGCCCGCGGCCCAGCTCGCCACGACCTCGTCGACCCAGGTGCGCCAGGCCCATTCCGCGGCCGTCGGCTCTCCGGCCCCGTCCGCGCCGGTGGCCCAGTCAAGGCGCACCGCGCCGCCGGGCCCGGCCATGGTGACCAGGGCCGCGTCGGTCTCGGTCGGATACCGCAGCCACGCGGCGACGGTCACGGCCTGCCGGGCCTGCGCCTCGCAGCGGGCCGTGGCCAGCGCGCCGCCGGACGCCGGGTAGGCGCCGGTCAGCCAGCGGGCCGTCGCGGCGATGAGGTGGGAGAGGTCTGTGAGCACAGCCGGGCCGTCCGAGATGCGTATGGGAACAGGGGCTCCACGCCACGGTAGCCCCGGGTCCGGCGCCGGTGGAGCGGCTGGGAACTTCGTCATATGTGGCTTCGGCCACGTCATGGCGCAGCGGCGGCGTGTGGTCCCGGACGCCCAGGGAACTCGGGGCGGGCCCGCCACCGGGCGGCGCGCACACCGGGAGGCCCGCATGACGACGGACGACGCACGGTACGACGACCAGGGCGAGGTGCCCCTCGCGGGTTACGCCGCTCTCGCCGGCACGTTCGCCGTGGGACTGGGCGTCTACGCGGCGGTGGCCCGGCGCCGGGGCGTGACGCTGCCGCCGGAGCTGCCGCCGTGGGACGTCGCCCTGCTGGGCACGGCGACCTTCAAGGTGTCCCGGCTGCTGACCAAGGACAAGATCACAAGTTTCCTGCGCGCCCCGTTCACCCGCCGCGCCGACGAGGGCGAGGCCGGCGAGGTCATGGACGAACCGCGGGGCACCGGCGTGCGCAGGGCGGTGGGCGATCTGCTGGCGTGCCCGTTCTGCACCTCGGCCTGGGTGGCGGCGGCGCTGATGTGTTCCTACACCGCCTCACCCCGGCTGACCCGGCTGATCGGCGGGGGTTTCGGCGCGCTGACGGTGGCGGACGGGCTGCAGTACGCGTGGACGTGGACCCAGCGGACGGCCGAGGGCTGAAGCCGGACGCCGGGCCGGGCGGCCGCGCCGTCGCCCGCGAGGAAGGGAGCGGCCTCATGCATCACGACGAGATGATCGGCAAGGTGCGGACGCTGGCCCGGCTGCCGGACAGCGGCACGGCGGAGCGGGCGACGCGGGCGGTGGTGAGCACGCTGTCGGAGCGGCTGCCGTCCGGACTGGCCCGTCATGTGGCCGCCCAGCTCCCGCCGGACCTGGCGGCCGCCATGCGCCGGGCGGCCGACGAGGCAGGCGCCGACTCGGGCCACGCGGGTGAGCGGTTCGGTCTGGCGGTGTTCGCCGGACGGATCGCAGACCGGGCCGGCACCGACGAGGACACGGCCCTGAGGGAGGCCGCCGCCGTCCTGGAGGTGCTCGACGCCGCGCTCGCCCCGGAGCTGACCGAGCGGATGGCGGGGGCGCTCCCCTCGGACATCCGGGAACTGCTGCCCGTGGAGCGCGCCACGGGCGACCGCGAGGAGTGAGGCGGGCACGCGGCCTGGGCCCCGTTGCGCAAGTGGCCCAGTCGCACGAAGGACGGCCGCTTCCGCAGCGTGCCCCGGCCGTCCGTCACCGCCGGTGCGGCATCCGCACCCAGGTGCGCCGGAAGAAGGGCCGCCGCCGGGCGTGCCGCGCGCCGGCCGGCCGGGTCACCCGGCGGTCCTCGACCTGGTCGAGGCCGAGGAGCGGCACGCCGAGCGCGGGCAGCAGCAGAAGTGCGGCGATGACCACCGGAGGGGCTCCTCCCTGCGGGTGCGGGAGGCGAGCCCCCCCGGCCCCCGCCGCCCCAACACCCAGGGACGTGAAGGCTCTGTGACACCCCGGCGCGGAGGCGGCGCGGACGGCGCCGGGCGGGCACGGGCGCGTTGTGCCATCCCGGCGCCCTGCTGCCCGTAACGTTCTCAGGGGTGACCGAAAGTCACACGACCGAGACGGAGAGTGCGGGAGGCCGGGTGGGCGGGCCGGGACGACGAGCGGGCCGGCGGCGCCGGACCGCGCTGGGCAGCCGTCCACCGCACCCCCGGGGGCTCCCGGCTGGTGCCCGGCCCGGGCCGGACGCCGCGGTGGCCGTGCGGATCGTGCCGTGGCTGCGGATCACGGCGGCCTACGCCTGGCGGCTCATCCTGGTCGGCGCCGTGGTGTACGGCGTCTTCACCGTGCTCGGCCTCTTCCAGCTCATCGCCGTGGCCCTGTTCCTCGCCCTCGTCGTCACCTCCGTCCTGCGTCCGCTCGCCGATCTGCTCGGCCGCGTCCTGCCCAGGCCGCTGAGCGTCGCCGCCGCGCTGGTCGGCAGCCTGCTGGCGCTGCTGTCGCTGTTCGCGCTCGTGGGCAACGCGGTGGCCAGCGAGTCGGCCACGCTGGCGGGCGAGTTCCGCGGCGGGGTGCACCGTATCGAGCTGTGGCTGCAGCACCCGCCGTTCCGCCTCAGCCCGGGCCGGCTCTCCGCACTGGAGAACCAGGTGACGAACTACCTCGACTCCCACCGTTCCAGGCTGCTCAGCAGCGCGGTGACGCAGCTCGGCAGGGTGGTGGAGCTGGTCACGGGCGGCGCGCTCGCGCTCTTCGCCTCGGTGTTCTTCATCCACTCCGGGGAGCGCCTGTGGGCCTGGGCGCGCGACCAGCTCGTGCCGAGCGGAGCCCGGCAGGCCTGGGACAAGGCCGGGAGCACGGCCTGGCGGACGTTCGCCGGGTACACCCGGGGGATCATCATCGTCGCGGCCACCAACGCGGTGCTCGTCGGCATCGCCCTGCTCGTGCTCCGGGTGCCGCTGGCGCTGCCCCTGGCACTGCTGGAGTTCTTCGCCGCGTTCGTGCCCCTGGTCGGCTCGCCGGTGGCGCTCGCGGTGGCCACCGTGGTGGCCCTGGCCGGGCGGGGGCCGCTGACCGCGCTGGCCGTGCTGGCGCTCATCGTCGTCATCGGCCAGTTCGAGGGGCATGTGCTGCACCCGCTGGTGCTGAGCTGGGCGGTCCAGCTGCATCCGCTGGCCGTCGCCGTGTCCGTCCTCGCGGGCAGCATCGTCGGCGGGGTGATCGGAGCGGTCGTCGCCGTCCCGTTCGTCTCGGTGGTCTGGGCGGTGCTGCGGGCGCTGCGGACCGATCCGCCCTGACCACCGGGCCGGAACGAGGTGGCATGACCACCCGCGGCGGGTGGCACTCGCTGCGCTGTGCGTGGAATGCGAGTGATGTGGCAAGCGGTGAGGCGGGACGTGTCGGAGGCGGTGGCGGCGGTGCGCCGGGCCGCCGCGGCCCCCGGCCGGGAGCGGGATCTGGTCGTGCAGGCGCTGAAGGCCGCCCTGGCCGCCTGGGTGGCCTGGGCGGTGGCGGGCTGGTGGCTGAAGGCGCCGGTGGCGTTCGTCGCGCCCTGGGTGGCGGTGGTCCTGGTGGAGTCGACCGTGTACCGGTCCATCGCGCGCGGGCTGCAGCAGCTCGGGGCGATCGCGGCGGGCACGGTCGTCGCCACCGCGGTCGGGCTGCTGCTGGACGACACGATGGCCGCGATGGCGGTCGTGCTGCCCGCGGCGATGCTGCTGGGGTACTGGCGGCGCCTGGGCAGCCAGGGCATCTACGCCGCCACCGGCGCCCTGTTCGTCCTGACCGGCGGATCCGTGTCGGTCGCCACCTCGGCGGCGCGGCTCGGCGAGGCCCTCTTCGGCGCGCTGGTCGGCATCGCCGTCAACGCGCTGATCCGGCCGCCGCTGTACCTGCGCGACACCCGTACGGTGCTGCGGGAGGCGACCGACGAGGCCCACGACATCCTGCGCGACGTGGCCGACGGGCTGGCCGAGGGCCGCTGGGACGCCGAGGAGGCCGGCGACCGGCACGAACGGGCGCTGCGCCTGCACTCCCGGGTGCAGCAGGCCCATGCCGCGCTGAACCTGGGCCGGGAGAGCCTGCGGGCCAACCCGCGCCGCCGGAACGGGGCCGGGGCGCCGCCCGGCAAGGGGTACGACGACGCGGTGCTGGTGCTGGACTACGCGGCGGTGCACACCGCGGGCGTGACCCGCACGGTGCTTGAGGCCGCGGCGCAGGAGCGTCCGGCGCCCCGGCCGCACCCGGAACTCGCCCGCCGCTACGCGACGTTCCTTTGCCAGACCGCCCACGCCCTGCGGCTCTACAGCCGCAGCCGGTTCGGCCAGTCGAGCGAGGACGGACTGCGGGAGGCCGTGGCGGAAATGCGCGCCACGCTCGAGGAACTGCGCCGGGACCTGGCCCGTTCGACGACGGACGATCCCGACGACATCGCCACCTACGGGGCGCTGCTCACCCAGGCGCACCGGCTGGCCGACCACCTGACAGTCCCGGCCTGACGCGCCGTCGAACCGGTCGTGGTCGCCGACGGTCGGCCCGGTCGAGGTGTACTGCCACATCGTGTACGCCGACCAGCCCGCCGGCAGCGTCCCCGCCGACGAGGCGTACCGGGCGATCCAGAGCGGGTTGGTCGCGCCGAAGCCGGCGTGGTTGCCGGTGCACTGGGTCCACCAGCTCGTCGCCGTGTAGATGACGGCGTGGCGGCCGGTGCGGGTCTTGTAGCGGTTGAGGAAGTCGCGGATCCAGGTGACCATCCCGCTCTTCGACTTCCCGTAGCAGTCGTCGCCGTACGGGTTCCACTCGATGTCGAGCACGCCGGGCAGGGTCTTGCCGTCCTTGGACCAGCCGCCGCCGTGGTCGACGAAGTAGTCGGCCTGGGTGGCGCCGTTGGTGGTGTCGGGGGTCGCGAAGTGGTAGGCGCCGCGGATCATGCCGGCGTCGTGGGACCCGGTGTACTGCTGGGTGAAGTAGGGGTTCGTGTAATACGTGCCCTCCGAGGCCTTGGTGTAGGCCCAGCGGACCCCGCTGTTCCACAGGGTCGGCCAGGCGACGTTGCCCTGGTAGCTGGCGACGTCGACGCCCTCGGTCTGCGTCGCCCGGGGAACCGTGGGCGTGGACTCGTCCATGGGTCCGGTGCCGTCGTGGGTCAGTACTCCGATGCCCATGTAGGCGCTGCCGCGCTCGGGCGTGGACCCGCCGGCCGGCGAGGGCACGGCCGCGGGCGTCGTCAGGGACAGCAGGAGGCCGGTCAGAGCGCCGGTGACGGACCAGCGTGAGCGGCGTCGGTCAAGGGTCATGAGGCTTCGCACGGGATCCATCTGACCCGGTGTCGGGCCGCGCCGCACGCCGGATACCGCCGTGCGGCGTCACTCCGGCCGGACGTTGGGCCGAGCGGGTGCGGTGCTCAGCCGGCGTCCAGGGTCATGAGGACGGCGCCGAGCCGGACGCCGTCCGGTCCCGGCCAGCCGCCCGCGACATGGCCGGCCGCGCCGGCGCGGCGGCGGGTTCCCCGGCACGGGGTGGAGGACGCGGTGGACGTGGAGGGTGGTCCCGTGCGGTGCGGGAAGGCGGGTGCCGTGTGCGTCGTCGACGGGGCGCGGGGTGAGTTCTCCGCGGGGGAACGGCTCGCCGGTGTAGGCGCGGGTCACCTCCCGGTCGGGTGTGTCGGTGATGCTCTGCGCCATGGCCGGGGCCCGGCCCTCGATCAGGGCGAGCAGCTCGGTGAAGAGCACCGGGTCGTGGCAGCCGTCGTAGATCCAGCGCTCGCCCAGCACGCCGTGCTCCGAGGTGCCGATCAGCGCGGGCTCGGCGCCGGGACGCGGGGCGCCGCGGTAGGTGAGCGGGATGAGGTAGGAGACCGGTTCGGGGCCGGAGGTGTCGGTGGTCACCAGGAACTCGACGCCGACCTCGCCCGCGGGGTCGTCCAGCCGGAAGCCACCGGACCTCTCCAGTTCGGGGGCGGGTCCGCCGCGGTACCACGGGCGGGTGGGCAGCCACGCGGCGAGGTGTTCCAGTTTGGTCGGCGTGAGGGTGGTGCGGTGGATGACGGCCATGCGGCAACTCCTCCTGGGCCGCGAGGACATGGGCGCACCAAGCCTTTCACATGCGGCCACGGCGTGATCGGCTCGGTCGCGCCGGGCGCGGCGGGCACGGGAGCGGCGGCCGCGGGAGCGGAACGGTGCCGCGGGTCCGGTGCGCGGTTGGGGGGAGCATGCCGGGCCCGGGCGGGGGCAGTGGGCTGCCGACTTGATCGACCTCGGTTTCGCACCAGGAAGGCGGATCTCATGCCGATTGCGCACCCCGCGGTACTGAAGGACCTGATCGCCCGGTACGAGACCCTCGCGCTGCTCGGGGCCGGGGAGAGCTCCTCGCAGGCCCGCCAGCGGCTGGCGGACGTCTCCTACTGACTGTGTGTGGCCACGGGCACCAAGGACGTCGACACGGCGCTGACAGCCGCCCGTCACCGCCTGTCCGGGGTGCGCCCCGAGGACGACTCGCTCCTGGCCCCCACCGCCGCGACGGAAGGCGCCGCCCGGGCCGCCCCGGCGCCCGCGAATGTTCCTCCCCGCTTCTGGCCCGGGCCGCCTACCGGGCGGTATACAGAGCCAGTTGAAGCGCGGACCGCCGCTCGGGGCGGGCCGCGTGCCCTGCCTCTGGGGGAGGAACCATGGCGAACGACACCCGCGCGGCCGACGGAGCGAGAGGCCGGCGGCGGACCGCCGTACTGGGGACGGCGCTCGGGGGCTGTGCCCTCGTCGCCGCCGCCGCGGTGCCCGCCGCCGCCCGCCCCTCCGGTCCCGGCCACGACGTCACCTACGTCTCCCTCGGGGACTCCTACACCTCGGGTCCGCTCATCCCGCGGCAGGTGGACGCCGGCTGCGCCCGGTCCGACCGGAACTACCCCTCGCTGCTGGCCTCGTGGCGGGGGGTGAGCACCTTCAAGGACGTGAGCTGCGCCGGTGCGACGACGAACGAGATGTGGCAGCCGCAGGGGGGCAACGCGGCCCAGCTCGGCGCGCTGGACCGGAACACCGACCTGGTGACGGTCCAGATCGGCGGCAACGACGTCGGGTTCGGCTCGATCATCAGCACCTGCGCCCGTCTCGGCGCCCAGGAGCCGGCCGGCAACCCCTGCGAACGCTCGTACAAGGCCGCCGGGTTCGACCAGCTCGCGCTGAACGTCCTGCGCACCGCGCCGAAGGTCGACCAGGTGCTGCGGGCCGTGCACCGGCGCGCACCGCACGCGCGGGTCCTCCTCGTCGGCTACCCGGACCTGCTCCCCGACGACGGCGTGGGCTGCTTCCCCTCGGTGCCGTTCGCGGCTAAGGACTTCCCCTACCTCCGGGACACGGAGAAGCGGCTGAACCTGATGCTGCGCACGGTCGCCGCGTGGAACCGGGCCGAGTACGTCGACACCTACGGGCCCACGGTGGGCCACGACATGTGCAAGGCGCCGGCCGACCGCTGGATCGAGCCGCTGCAGCCGGCCTCGCCCGCGGCTCCCGCGCATCCCAACGCGCGCGGCGAGGAGGCCATGGCGCGGGCCGTGCTCGGCCGGCTGGAGCACGGGCGCGGCTGAGCACCGCGCGCACGACGGCTCCGGCGCGGGCGCGCCGGAGCCGTCGTGCCGCCGGTCCGGGTCAGCCGCCGAGCGCGGCCCGGACCACGCCCTTGGCCTCCTCCTGAACCCGGGCGAGGTGCTCGTGGCCGAGGAACGACTCGGCGTAGATCTTGTAGACGTCCTCGGTGCCCGAAGGGCGGGCCGCGAACCAGGCGTTGTCGGTGGTGACCTTGATCCCGCCGATTGCGGCGCCGTTGCCGGGCGCCTCGGTGAGGACGCCGGTGACCGCCTCGCCCGCCAGGGTGTCGGCGGTGACCTGGGCCGGGGACAGCTTGGCGAGCAGGGCCTTCTCCTCGCGGGTCGCCGGGGCGTCGATACGGGCGTAGGCGGGTGCGCCGAAGCGGGCGGTCAGGCCGGCGTAGTGCTCCGACGGCGTCCGGTCGGTGACCGCCGTGATCTCGGAGGCGAGGAGCGCCAGCAGGATGCCGTCCTTGTCGGTGGTCCACACCGAGCCGTCCCGGCGCAGGAAGGACGCCCCGGCCGACTCCTCGCCGCCGAAGCCGATGGTGCCGCCGGCCAGCCCGTCCACGAACCACTTGAAGCCGACCGGTACTTCGACCAGCCGCCGGTCCAGGTCGGCGGCGACCCGGTCGATCATCGTCGAGGAGACCAGGGTCTTGCCGATGCCGGTGCCCGCGGGCCACCGCTCGCGGTGCCGGAACAGGTAGGAGATGGCGACGGCGAGGTAGTGGTTGGGGTTCATCAGGCCCCCGTCCGGGGTGACGATCCCGTGGCGGTCGGCGTCGGCGTCGTTGCCGGTGGCGATGCGGAACCGGTCGCTCTGCTCGATCAGCGAGGCCATCGCGTAGGGCGACGAGCAGTCCATGCGGATCTTGCCGTCCCAGTCCAGCGTCATGAACCGCCAGGTGGGATCGGTGTGCGGGTTGACCACGGTGAGGTCGAGGCGGTGCTGCTCCGCGATGCGGCCCCAGTAGGCGACGGACGCCCCGCCGAGCGGGTCGGCGCCGATGCGCACCCCGGCCGCGCGGATCGCGTCGAGGTCCAGGACGCTCGGCAGGTCGCCGACGTAGGCGCCGAGGAAGTCGTACCGCTGGGTGGTCCCGGCGGCGAGCGCGCGGGCGTACGGCAGCCGCCGTACCTCCTTCATGCCGCCCGTGATGATCTGGTTGGCGCGGTCCTGGATCCAGGACGTCGCGTCGGAGGCCGCGGGGCCGCCGCTGGGCGGGTTGTACTTGAAGCCGCCGTCGGCGGGCGGGTTGTGCGAGGGGGTGACGACGACGCCGTCGGCGAGTCCGGTGTCGCGGCCCCGGTTGTGGGTGAGGATGGCGTGCGAGACAGCCGGGGTCGGGGTGTAGCCGTCCGCGCTGTCGATGAGCACGGTCACGTCGTTGGCCGCGAACACCTCCAGCGCGGTGACCCGGGCGGGCTCGGACAGGGCGTGCGTGTCGGCGCCGAGGAACAGCGGCCCGTCGGTGCCCTGGGCCGTGCGGTACTCGCAGATGGCCTGGCTGGTGGCGGCGATGTGGTCGTCGTTGAAGGCGGCCGCCAGGGACGAACCGCGGTGCCCCGACGTGCCGAACGCCACCCGCTGGCCGGGGTCGGCCGGGTCGGGTCGCAGCGCGTAGTACGCCGTGACCAGCCGGGCCACGTCGATGAGGTCCTCGGGACCGGCCGGCCGTCCCGCTCGCTCGTGCGGCATGAGTCCGCTCCTCCGCATCGGTGTGATCGATCGCTCGGGGTCATCTTTCCCCGTCGGGGCCGGGGCGTGCGAGTGCGCCCGCACCTGTAGGGGCGCGTCGGCCACGGGCTCCGCGGTGATCCGCTTCCCCGGCGATCACTTGTCGCCAGCTCCAGTGTGCCCTTGCCGCAGGCGGGTAACCGTCCGTGTCCGGACCCGCCTTCGTGGCCCCTGGCCGGACGTCTCGCCCTGTCGCTGCCGGCCGGGGGCCGGGGGCGCGCCGGACGGCGCCCCCGGCCCCCGTGGGCCGGCGGGTCACGGCTCACTGCGCGGCAGGCCGCGCGCCGGGTCCGGTGCTCCCGGTCCCGGGCGCCGTGAGGCTGCCGCGCCCGCCGTGGCGTCTCCGGGCCCGGGCGTCAGCCGATGTGGTAACTGTCGCCGTACACCTTCCAGTCCAGCGGCGTGTTCAGGTCGAGGTTGCCCTTGCGCAGGAAGACCCGCTGCGCGGTGTCGACCCTGCTGGTGTCGCTGTGGGCCTCCTCCTGCTTCATGGCCCACACCCGCGCGTCGAGGAAGGCGTTCAGGTACGCCGTCTCGCCGCCGCCCTGCGCCGGCGGCTTGGCGCTGCGCAGGGCACGGCGCCGGATGTTGCGGAAGCTGGTGGGGTCGTCGCCGTCGCCGTGCATGACGATGGCGTCGTAGTAGGCGAACTGGCCGAGCGCGCGCAGCCCGTCCGCCTTGCCCTGGGCGACGGCGGGGCCGAAGTAGACCCGGTCGCGTTCGTCGTTCTGCGCCTGCTGGAAGGCCGGGTCCTGGGCGGCGCGGCGCCAGTCCCGGGGGTAGTCGGGGTCCAGGCCGTCGTGCGAGTCGGTGCCGTCGACCCGGCGCAGGGCCGGCAGGTACCGGGCCAGGACGTTGCCGGGGCTGCGGTCGGTGTAGAGCTGGACGAGGTCGAGCATGTCGCCGGTGCCGGAGCAGAAGCCGATGATGCCTGCGGTGTAGCCGCGCCCGTCGCCGATGTCCTCGATGTACTTGTACTGGGCCTTCCAGTCGAGCGAGGAGTTCTCCGCACTGGAGACCAGCTGCATGGCGATCTCCTTCTTCGCCGGGTCGTCGAGGCCGGGGGCGGCGGCCGCGGCCCGCGCGGTACGCGGGAGCCCGGCGAGCAGGGTGCCGGTGGCGGCGGCGCCCAGCAGGGCGACGGCGGTACGGCGGGACAGGGCGGTGTGGGCCGCGGGCCGGCGGTCTGTGTAGGCCACAGGGACTCCAAGGGGATGTGGGGGGTTGGGAGTTGGGTTCCGTGCCGAACTGATAGGAAAGTTTCCTATCGCTTTCGGCGACGGCCCGTAACCCGTACCGCGCGAAGTTCGTAGGATCGAACAGTGCGCTCCCCCGGACCCGTCCGGCGAGTGGCCTCGGCACCCGAAGGGCGGCCGCGCGGCGCCGGGCTCCCGCCCGCCGCCGGGATCACGCGTGCGGCGTGCCGACCCGCTCCCGCGCGAAGTCGTACAGCTCCTTCGAGGTGGTGATCAGCTCCCGCCGCTCCTCCTGCGAACCGACCATCGGCTGCGAGCCGTTGAGCGGCACCTGGGCGCTCTCCGGCAGGAACTTCACCGTCAGCAGGCCGATGGCGCCGGCCAGCATCAGGTAGTAGGCCGGCATCAGGTCGTCGCCGGTGGCGCCGACGAGCGCGGCGGTGACCAGCGGTGTGGTGCCGCCGAACGCGGCGACGGCGAGGTTGAAGCCGATGCCCATGGCCGCGTACCGGACGGCGGTCGGGAACAGCGCGGGCAGCGTGGCCGCGCTGGGCGCGGCGAAGCAGGCCAGCAGGGTGGACAGCAGCAGTACGCCGAGGATCGGCTGCCAGGTCCCCGCCGCCTTGATCAGCAGGAACGCGGGAACGGCCAGCACGATCATCGCGGCCGCGGCGATGGCGTAGAGGGGGCGCCGGCCGACGCGGTCGCTGAGCCGGCCGAGGAAGGTGATCAGCAGGACGATCCACACCATGCCGATCAGCACCAGGACGTCGGCGGAGCCGCTGGAGCGGTGGAGCGCCTCGGTCTGGTAGGTCGGCAGGTAGCCGGTGACCATGTAGTTGGTGACGTTGTAGAGCAGCACCAGGCCCATGCAGATGAGCAGGGCGGGCCAGTGCTTCCTGACGATCTCCTTGAACTCGCCGCCCGCCGACTCCTGCGCCAGGCTCTTCTCGTGCTCGTCCAGTTGCTGCTGGAAGGCCGGGGACTCCTCCAGCTTGAGCCGCATGTAGAGGCCGATCACGCCGAGCGGCCCGGCGATCAGGAAGGGGACCCGCCAGCCCCAGGAGAGCATCTGGGCGTCGGTCAGCATCAGGTTCAGCGCGGTCACCAGGGCCGAGCCGAGCGCGTAACCGACGAAGGTGCCGAAGTCGAGCCAGCTCGAGAGGAATCCGCGCCTGCGGTCCGGTGAGTACTCGGCGACGAACGTGGTGGCGCCGCCGTACTCGCCGCCGGTGGAGAAGCCCTGCACCATACGGGCCAGCAGGAGCAGCACCGGAGCGGCGATGCCGATGGTGGCGTAACCGGGGATGATTCCGATGGCGAAGGTTCCCACCGCCATCATGATCATGGTGGTGGCGAGCACCTTCTGGCGGCCGATCCGGTCGCCGAGCGGCCCGAAGACCAGGCCGCCGAGGGGCCGCACGACGAAGGCGGCGGCGAAGGTCGCGAACGACGAGATCACCTGGGCCGCCGGGGAGGCGCCGGGGAAGAAGACCTTGCCTATGGTGGCCGCGAGGTAGCTGTAGACGCCGAAGTCGAACCACTCCATGCAGTTGCCCAGTGCCGAGGCGCCCACGGCGCGCCTGAGCAGCGGCGGTTCGACGACCTGGACGTCGTCCTTTCGGAAGGCGCGCCGGTTGCGGCGGAGCCTGCGGGCCAGTTCCTCGCGGACCTGGCGCGGCAGCTCCGCGACGGCCCGCGGAGTCCTCGGCCCTGCGCCGGCCCGGTGTCCACCGTCAGGCGTGACCCCGCTCATGGGCGTCTCCCTTCCACTGCCCGCCGGCCCGTCCCCGGGCGCCCGGGCCCTTGTCACCACGTGCCCCACCCATCTGCCCTGCTTCGCACCCGCCACACTGCAAAGCGGCCGCACGTCCCGCAGGGCACCTGGGCGCCGCGCCGCGGCCGATTCAGAAACCGGACCGCTCAATGCCATGACGGGCGGCGGTTGGACTTACGAATCATGGAGGCGCAGGGTGGACGTGCCCTCTCGCACACGACTGGCACCCCTACGGCACCACCCGGAGACGACCCGATGAACCACGTCGCGAACCCCGCTCGCTACGACGGCACCATGCGCTACCGGCGCACCGGCCGCTCGGGACTGGACCTCCCGCTCCTGTCCCTGGGCTACTGGCACAACTTCGGCGACGACCGCCCCTTCGAGACCCAGCGCGAGATCGCGCTGCGCGCCTTCGACCTCGGGATCACCCACCACGACCTGGCGAACAACTACGGCCCGCCGTACGGCTCCGCGGAGATCAACTTCGGCCGGCTGCTGCGGCGGGACCTCGCGCCGTACCGGGACGAGCTGGTGATCTCCACCAAGGCGGGCTGGGACATGTGGCCGGGCCCCTACGGGCAGGGCGGCGGCTCCCGCAAGTACGTGCTGGCCTCGCTGGACCAGTCGCTCAGGCGCATGGGCGTGGACTACGTGGACGTCTTCTACTCCCACCGGCTGGACGCGACCACGCCGCTGGAGGAGACGATGGGCGCGCTGGACACCGCCGTCCGCCAGGGCAAGGCCCTGTACGTCGGCATCTCCTCCTACGACACCGAGCGCAGCCGGCAGGCCGCCGCGATCCTGCGCGAGCTGGGCACGCCGCTGCTGATCCACCAGCCGTCGTACAGCATGCTCAACCGCTGGATCGAGACCGACGGCCTGCTGGACGCGGCCGAGGAGGAGGGCTTCGGGGTCATCGGCTTCACCGCCCTCGCCCAGGGGCTGCTGACCGGCCGCTACCTGGAGGGCGTGCCGCGGGACTCGCGGGCCGCGGCGGGCAAGTCGTTCGACCCGGCCTGGCTGACCGAGGACATGCGCGGCCGCCTGCGCGCCCTGAACGACATCGCCGCGCGGCGCGGGCAGAGCCTCGCGCAGCTGGCACTGGCCTGGGCACTGCGTGACGAGCGGGTCACCTCGCTGGTCATCGGCGCCTCCCGCACCGAGCAGCTCGAACAGAACGTCGCCGCGCTGGAGAACCTCGAGTTCAGCGCCGAAGAACTGGCCGAGATCGACAAGTACGCCACCGACGGCGGCGTGGACCTGTGGCGGGAGGCACGCCAGGGAACCCTCGGCTGACACCTGGCACCGAGCGCCGTCAGATTTGGACATAAGTAAAAAGTCAGACATAATGGGGCCATCCGGACCGTGACCGCGACTCGAGGAGCCGCCCCCCGTATGGCCTACGGAGCGCACCACAGCCCCTTCCCGCCGCCCCGCCCCGACCTCGGTCTGGCCCGCGACTGCGAGCACTGCCTCGGCTGGGGAACCGTCGTCACCCGCGACGGCGGGCACGAACTCTGCCGGACCTGCCAGCCCGACCCGCGCGACGGAGAGACCGGCCCCGGCTCCACCCCCTGAGTGCCGTCCCGCCCTCCTCGAACCGGAACCACTGCGTGGCCTTGCCACGCAAGGGGTTAAGATCCCGGTAATGGTTTCCTCAAGAAACCTTCAAGTCGAGCAGGGGGGCGGTCATGGGCGCAGCGCGCACCAGCAGCACGCCGTTGCCGGGAATCGGTGTGCGGTACGACCTGACGACACGGGAGCGGCAACGGCTCTCGGTGGTGGCCCACCGCGACGGCGCGAGGACGCTCAGCGCGTACCAGGGTGACGATCCCGACGCCTGCGCCCTGTCCGCGCGGCTCACCGGCGGCGAGGCGCAGGCGCTGGCCGAGGCCCTCCAGCCGACGCACCACAGCCCGAACCTGCTCTCCACCACGGAGCTGGGCCTGGTCGCCGAGCGGATCGAGCTGTCCGCGGTCTCGCACTGGAACGGCCGGCTGCTCGGCGACACCCGGATGCGCACGGAGACCGGGGTCTCCATCGTGGCCGTGCTGCGGCGCGCCGAGGCGATCCCCTCCCCCGGGCCCGGCTTCCGGCTGGCCGGCGGGGACACGCTCATCGTGATCGGCACCCGCGAGGGCGTCGACGCGGCCGCCGCGATCCTCGGCCGGGAGTGATGCGGATGCACTCCTCCGCGGTCTTCCTGATCGAGTTCGGTGCGATCATCCTCGGCCTCGGGCTGCTGGGCCGGCTCGCCGCGCGCCTGAGCTTCTCCCCCATCCCCCTGTACCTGCTGGCCGGGCTGGCCTTCGGCGAGGGCGGGCTGCTGCCGCTCGGCGCCAGCGAGGAGTTCGTGGCGATCGGCGCCGAGATCGGCGTAGTCCTGCTGCTGCTCATGCTGGGCCTGGAGTACACGGCCAGCGACCTGGTCTCCAACCTCAGGACCCAGTACCCCGCCGGGATCGTCGACGCCACCCTCAACGCCCTGCCGGGCGCCGTGATGGCGCTGCTGCTCGGCTGGGGTCCCATCGCCGCCGTCGTCCTCGCCGGCATCACCTGGATCTCCTCCTCCGGCGTCATCGCCAAGGTCCTGGGAGACCTGGGCCGGATAGGCAACCGGGAGACCCCGGTGATCCTCAGCATCCTGGTGCTCGAGGACCTGTCGATGGCGGTCTACCTTCCCGTCGTCACCGCCCTGCTGGCCGGGACCGGGCTCGCCGCGGGCAGCGTGACACTGGCCGTGGCCCTCGGCGTCGCCGGTCTCGTCCTGCTGCCGGCGGTGCGGTTCGGGCGGCACATCTCCCGCTTCGTCTCCAGCGACGACCCCGAGAAGCTGCTGCTCGTCGTGCTGGGACTGACCCTGCTGGTGGCCGGCGTGGCCCAGCAGCTGCAGGTCTCGGCGGCGGTGGGCGCGTTCCTGGTCGGCATCGCGCTCTCCGGTGAGGTCGCCGAGGGCGCGCACAACCTGCTCGCGCCGCTGCGGGACCTCTTCGCCGCGGTGTTCTTCGTGTTCTTCGGCCTGCACACCGATCCGGCCAGCATCCCGCCGGTGCTGCTGCCCGCGCTCGCCCTGGCGGTCGTCACCACGCTCACCAAGATCGCGACGGGTTACTGGGCGGCGCGCCGGGCGGGCATATCCGCCAAGGGCAGGTGGCGGGCCGGCGGCACGCTGGTGGCCCGCGGCGAGTTCTCCATCGTCATCGCCGGTCTGGCGGTGACCGCCGGCATCGACTCCGACCTCGGCCCGCTGGCCACGGCGTACGTCCTCATCCTGGTGGTCCTCGGTCCGCTCACCGCCCGCTACACCGAACCGGTCGCCCGCCGGCTGGCCGGCCTCGCCGGCCGCCGCACGGCACCGGCCGCCGGCGGCCCCTCACCGGCCGAGGACGACGAGTCGGCGCTGCTGGACCAGGACCCCGTCGGCCGCTCCTGACCCCGCGCCGGCCGGCCGAGGACCCGCACCCCTCGGCCGCCCGGCTTGGGACCAGCTCCGCCTGCCGCCGGCCGGTCCCCCTCAGTCCGCCCACCCGGTGCCGCGGGCGTGCAGGTACTCCAGGGCGTCGAGCACGACGGTGCGGCGGTACCACGAGCGCCAGGCGGCGAGGTCGCCGGCCAGTTCCCCGAGGGCGGTCTCCTGTCCCGCCGCCGGCCAGGCGCCCGGTTCCGCCCGGTGCACGGACACCACGCCTTTGCATTTGCCCTCGGTGGTCATCATCGGGGTGCTGTGCACGGCGCGGCTGCCCGCGGCGAGCGTGGCCCGGCCGACGGGGTGCCCGGCGAGGTCCGGGTCGGCGGCCACGTCGGAGACGGTCACCGGCTTGCCGGCCGCCTGGGCCCGGGCGCACACCGCGGGCGGACCGCAGACCAGGGCGAGGCAGTCGCGGTAGGCGGCGTCCAGCGCGTGGTGGGCCTCCAGGACGAGGGCCTCACGGGTGTGGTCGGTCAGGTGGATCTCCGCCGCGTCCGCGTCGGTCACGGTCACCGCCGTGTACACGGCGGCCCTGAGGACCTGCCGGCGGTCTCGTACGTCCACCGCGGCGCGCGGCGCGAGGTCGAGGACGGGCGGCGGAAGGTGACGGCGTCCGGGGAACCACTCCTGCGGCGCCCGCGGCGCCGGCGCGCTCACCACCGCCGCGGCCAGCACGCGCAGCGGCACGTTGTGGTGCTGGGAGCCGGCCCGCAGCAGGGCGAACGCCTCCTCGGGGCCCGGCAGGCCGTAGCGGGCGAGCAGCATGCCCTGGGCGATCCCGATGAGCCCGCTGGTGCGCGCCTTCGCCCGCAGCCCGAACACCTCGCTGCGCACGTCCTCCGGCACCGCCCGCGCCGCTTCTGGCCGCGGCCCCGCGGCGGCCGCCCGGCACACGACGGCCAGGGCCTCCTCAAGGGTGGGACACAACCGCACACCTGGCAGCTCGGCGGCCGTGAGCACCGCGCGCACCGGGGGGCACGCGCCGCTGACCAGGACCGGCTCGGCCCCGAGGTGACGGGTGAGGGCGTACAGGGCGTCCCGGAACTCGGTGCTCGTCCCGCTGACCCCGGAGACGTCCAGGACGAGGAAGAGCCCGCGCCGGCCGGCACTCGCCAGCCGCGGTTCCAGTTCGCGGCTCAGGGCCCGGCCGGCGCCGTGGCGGTCCCAGGCACCGGACAGCCGCAGTACCACCGCGCGGTCGGCCACCGGCAGCACGGTCAGCGAGGCGCCCGTGGTCACGGTGCGCCGTCGAGTGGGTTCGTGTGCGCGCACATGTCCGCCCCCGCCGCGCGCGGACCACCGTCCGCCGCCCGGCGGGCTCCTTCCACCACCCTGTTCCCGGTCACCGGGAAAAGGCAAGCAGACGCGGGCCGCGCGGGCGTGACGACACGGGCGACGCTCCCCGGCCGGCCCAGCGGCACCGGCCCCGTGCCCGGCGGGAGCGCCGGGCACGGCACGCCGAGGGGCAGGCCGCGGGGCTCGGGGGTTTGGACCGGGACAGAACGGCAAACCGGATGTCGACCGCACACCGGAACGACGTTGGGATGTGACTACCCGATGGCAGGCAACCAGAAGGCGAAGGCCAAGGCGGAGCAGGCCAAGGGCAAGGCCAAGGAGGCCGTCGGCCGTACCGTCGGCAACGAGCGCCTGGAGGCCGAGGGCCGCATGGAAGGCGCGCGGGGCGACGCCCGGGAGGCCAAGGAGAAGGGCAAGGACGTCTTCAAGCACTGACGAGTTCTGCACCGGAGCAGCACGCCGGGGCAGGCCGCGGGGATCGTTAGACCTGATCTCCGCGGCCTGCCCCGGTTCGCGTGCACTTGATCGACCCTCCAGTGGGTAACCGCGACAGGGACGGCACGCGCCTCCCCGATCAGGAAGGGACCCCGACCCCCGGAGGAAGAGGGCAACGAGGTATGGACATCCAACTGTCGACTCACACGGTCACGCAGGACCGTCCCCCCACCCTGCGGTACAGCCGCACCTGGGACTACGGCGCGCCCTGCATCGCCGAGGCGAGGGACGCGGTAGGCGCCCTCCTGGAGCAGACCCGGCCCGCACCGGGCCGGCGCGCTCTCCAGGACGCCCAGCTGGTCGCCAGCGAGCTCGTCACCAACGCCGTCAAACACGCACCGGGCCCGTGCGCGCTCCTGCTGGAGCTGGCGCCCGACGCCTCGGCGCTGAGCATCACGGTCGTCGACACCTCCCCGGAGCTGCCCCGGCAGCCCCCGCCCGACCCGGGCCGGGTGGGCGGCCACGGGCTGCTCCTGGTGAACATGCTCAGCGGCGGCCTCGGGGTCACCCCGCTGCCGCGCGGCAAGCGCGTCACCGCCACCGTCGCCCTGCACCCCCGACCGGGCGGGTGACGCGGGGCGACGACGCCGCACGGCTCCGGCCGGCCCGGGCGTTCGGCTCAGGCAAGCCTCAGCCCCACGATGCAGGTGTCGTCGTCCGTGTCCGACCTGCTGTGCGTGAGCAGCCGGTCCAGGTGCTGGTCCAGGCCGCCGGGTGCGGAGCGGGCCATGGACAGCAGATGCGACAGGGACTCCTGGACGGAGCGGTCCCGTCGCTCGATCAGCCCGTCGGTGTACATCAGCAGGGTGTCCCCGGCCGCCAGTTGCACCTCCGTCTCCTCGTACACCGCGTCCGGTACGGCGCCCAGCAGCAGCCCCTTCAGCGTGGGCATGGCGCTGGCCTCCGCGTCCCGCACCAGAACCGGCGGCAGATGCCCCGCCCGGGCCCAGCGCAGGGTCCGCCGCTCGCCGTCGTACAGACCGCACACCGCGGTGGCGGTGACGGCCCCGGTCAGATGGTGGGCGACGATGTTCAGCCAGGACAGCAGCTGCGCCGGTCCGGCGCCGGTCACGGCCAGGCCGCGCAGGGCGTTGCGGAGCACCACCATGCTGGTCGCCGCCTCTATGCCGTGCCCGGCCACGTCCCCCACGCACAGCAGCACGAGGCCCGAGGGCAGCACCACCGCGTCGTACCAGTCGCCGCCGACCAGGTGCTCCGTCTCCGCGGGCCGGTACCGCACGGCCACCTGCAGGTCCGGCACCTCCAGGGGGGCCTGGGCCGGGGGCATGATGGCGTGCTGGAGCTGCAGGGCCAGCCGGTTGCGCTCGTCGGCCTGCTGCTCGGTGTGGGCGAGCTGGTCACGGGTGGCGGCCAGGGCGACCTCGGTCCAGTGCTGGGCCGAGATGTCCTGGTAGGCGCCGCGCACCATCAGTAGCTGGCCGTCGGTGTCCAGGACCGGTTCGGCCACCACCCGCACGTGCCGGGTGGCCCCCTCCGGCCGCTGCAGCCGGAAGGCGACGGAGGCCGGGCGCCGCTGGTGCACGAGGGTGCGCAGGAACCGGCCGATGCCGACGGCGTCGTCGGGGTGCGCATGCGCGGCCAGGTCCTCCAGCGGGACGGGCGGGCTGGTGGGCGGGCGGCCGTACAGGTCGAAGAGCTGCCCGTTCCAGGTGATCTCGGCGGTCAGCAGGTTCTCCTCGAAGCCGCCGATACGGCCGAGCCGCTGGGCGTGCTGGAGCAGGCTGGCCAGGCGCGCCGTCTCGTCCTCGATCCGCCAGATCAGCAGCACGCTGGTGCCGTGCCGGCTGATGCTGATGTCCGCGAAGGCCGACAGCGGCACCTGGTCGACCAGGGCGGTGAGCCGCATGCGCTGGGCGCGGAACGGCTCGCCGGTGGCGTACACCCGCTCCACCCGCTGGAACAGCTCGTTGGACCCGGCGGCCATCGGGTAGGCCTCCAGCAGCAGGGCGCCGCCGACCACGGCCCGCGGCCGGCCCGCGGGGTCCAGGAAGCGGCTGTTGACGTGCTGGATGCGGAAGTCGACGAGCCGGCCGGTCTCGTCGAGGTGCGGCACCAGGACGAGCGCCGGGTCGTGCAGCCCGTCCGCCAGGTCCATCAGTTCCACCACGTCCGGCAGCACCCGGGTGTCCTGGGGGCCGGGCAGCAGCGGGTGCGACTCCAGGGTGTGCGCGCACAGCTCGGCGAGTGCCTCGAGCTGGCGGACCACCTGGGGCGGCCGCGGGCCCTCGGGGCCGGGCCAGGCGATCTCCAGGACGCCGTGGATACGGCCGCCCGCGCCCGCCGGCAAGGCGACCCGGGCGCCCTCCGCGAAGTCCCGGCGGCCGATGGTGGGCAGCCCGGACTCGGCGAGGGAGGTGAGCCACTGGCCGCCCGGTTCGGTCAGGCCGCGCCGGGCCACGGTGGCCACGTCCGGCGGCACGTAGCGCCAGCGGTCCGCCTCGGTCTGCGGGAACCCCGCGCTGCCGGCGAGGGTGAGCGAGCCGTCGGATCCGGCGGCCCAGACGGCGACGGCGACCGCGCCGAGCGGCCGCAGGGCGTGCTGGAGGAGCGAGTCGGCCACCGCCTGGGTGTCGTCCGCGGCCAAGGCGCCGCTCTCGGCTGCGCGCAGCCGTACGGCGGCGGAGTCCTCCTCCGCCGCGACCGGGTCCGCGGTGGCGGCCAGGAAGGCCTTGGCGACCTCCGAGACCCGGTCGCGGGCGGCCTGGTTGATGACCTCGACCGCGAACTCCAGCGGGGTCATCCGGGCCTGCTCGGTCAGCTCGGCGAGCTGGCGGGCGGCCTGGGCCGGGCCGCAGCCCAGGCGCTCGACCAGGATGCCCTTGGCCAGTTCCAGCAGCGCCCGGCCCTCGGCCTCGGCCTGCGCCGCCCGTACCTCCCCGCGCAGCCGCTCGACGGTGGCGGCGAGCCTGCCGACGGGCGTGGTGACGGGAGCGCCGGGCCCCGTCTCCTGCGTCGCGCCGGGGAACTCGCCGGCCCCCGACGGGCCGGACGGCTCCGCGACGCCCGTCAGGGCGGACGGCTCCGCGACGCCCGTCAGGGCGGACGGCTCCACGGCCCCGGGCGGGTACGCCGGTTCCACGTCCCCGGGCCCGTCCGCCGGTTCCACGGCCGTGGACGGGCCGGGTACGGCGGGCTGGCCGGCGCCGTGGGCGCCCGGGACCAGGCCGGCCGCCTCGGGCAGCGGTTCGTAGTCGTTCAACGGACACTCTCCTCGGCCGCGGTCACGCGTCGCCTCCTCATGCGGGCAGCCAGCGCCGGACGCAGGCGATGAGGTCCTGGGTGTCCACCGGCTTGGTGACGTAGTCACTGGCTCCGGACGCGAGGCTCTTCTCCCGGTCGCCCTGCATGGCCTTGGCGGTCACGGCGATGACCGGCAGGTCGGCGTACCGGGGCATCCGGCGGATCTCGGCCGTGGCGGTGTAGCCGTCCATCTCGGGCATCATCACGTCCATCAGGACGAGTTCGACGTCCGGGTTGTTCACCAGCGTGTCGATGCCCTTGCGGCCGTTCTCCGCGTGCAGCACCCGGAAACCGTGCAGTTCGAGGATGCCGCTGAGCGCGAACAGGTTCCGGGCGTCGTCGTCGACGACGAGGACCGTGCGGCCGCGGGTCCGCTCGTCCACCGGCTGGGGCGCCGTGACCTGCGGCTCCTCGCCGCGGACCAGGGTGAGCACCTCACCGGGCTCCTCGGCGGACAGGTGCAGGGCGATCCGCTCGCGCAGCTCGTCCAGGCTGTACAGGTACTCCAGCGAGCCGCCCGCGGTGTCCTCGGCGAGGTGCTCGGTGCGGTGCGAGCTGTGCACCAGGACCGGGACGCTCGCCAGCGCGGAGTCGCCGCGCAGCGCCCGCAGGAAGCGCGCCGACTCCCCGTCCGGAGCGCCGAGTTCGACGACGACGCAGTGGCAGGGTTCGGCGGCGAGGGCGCCGGCCGCCTCGTGTGCGCCGACCGCGGCGATGATGTCGACGGTGGCGCCCTCGGCGCGGGTGTGCGCCAGGTCGCCGACGACGCTCTCGGCGACGAGCGTGAGCAGGCCGCGCGGCCGCTCCTCCACCACCAGCAGCCGGCGCGGGCGCTCCCGCCTGGCGACGGCCTGGGGAGCGCCGTCCGGGGCCTCGGTCGCGGGCGACGTGCCGGCCGGCGTCAGCTCGGGCGGCTTCGGGGCGCTGCGCAGCAGCTCCTCGAAGTCCACCCGGGCGACGGGCAGGAAGAGGGAGAAGGTGCTGCCCTTGCCCGGCGTGCTGGTCACGGTGACGGAGCCGCCGAGGAGGTGGGCGATCTCCCGGGTGATGGACAGGCCGAGGCCGGTGCCGCCGTACTTGCGGCTGGTGGTGCCGTCCGCCTGCTGGAAGGCGCCGAAGATGGTCTCCCGCTGCTGCTCGGGGATGCCGATGCCGGTGTCCTTCACCCGGAAGGCCACGATGGCCCCGCCCCGCACCACGCCGTCGGGCACCTCGTCGTCGGCGGCGGGTTCGATGCGCAGTTCCACGCTGCCCTGCTCGGTGAACTTCACCGCGTTGGAGAGCAGGTTGCGCAGGATCTGCCGCAGCCGGGAGTCGTCGGTGATCAGGTCGGCGGGGGCGCCGGGCGCGGTGGTGACGGTGAAGTCGAGGCTCTTCTGCGAGGTCATCGGGCGGAAGGTGGCCTCGACGTACTCGATGAGCTGCCGCAGCGGGACCCGCTCCGGGGTGACGTCCATCTTCCCGGCCTCGACCTTGGACAGGTCGAGGATGTCGTTGATGAGCTGCAGCAGGTCGGAGCCCGCGGAGTGGATGATGCCCGCGTACTCGACCTGCTTCGGGGTGAGGTTGCGGGAGGGGTTCTGGGCCAGCAGCTGGGCCAGGATGAGCAGGCTGTTGAGCGGGGTGCGCAGCTCGTGGCTCATGTTGGCGAGGAACTCGGACTTGTACCGGGAGGCGAGCGACAACTGCTGGGCGCGGGCCTCGAGTTCCTGCCGGGCCTGCTCGATCTGCAGGTTCTTGGCCTCGATGTCCCGGTTCTGGTCGGCCAGCAGGGAGGCCTTGTCCTCCAGTTCCGCGTTGGACTGCTGCAGTTCCTCCTGACGGGCCTGCAACTCGGCGGAGCGCGAGCGCAGTTCGCTGGTGAGGCGCTGGGACTCCTCCAGCAGTTCGTCGGTGCGGGCGTTGGCGACGATCGTGTTCACGTTGACGCCGATGGTGTCCACGAGCTGCTGCAGGAAGTCCCGCTGGACGGGGGTGAACCGAGTGACCGAGGCCAGCTCGATGACGCCGAGGACCTGCTCCTCGAAGACGATGGGCAGCAGCAGCAGCGCGGTGGGCTCGACCTGTCCGAGTCCGGAGGAGATGGTGACGTAGCCGGGCGGCAGCTCGTCCACGGCGATGGTGCGGCGGCTGCGCGCGGCCTGGCCGACCAGGGACCGGCCGAACGGGATGCGGGCGGGCCGGTCGTCCTCCTCGGGCCTGCCGTAGGCGCCGACGAGCCGCAGTTCGGGACCGCTCTCGCCGTCCTCGGCGAGGTAGAAGGCGCCGTACTGGGCGGAGACCTGGGGCACCAGCTCGTCCATGATCAGCTCCGCCACGACCGGCAGGTCGCGGTGGCCCTGCATCAGGGCGGAGATACGGGCGAGGTTGGTCTTGAGCCAGTCCTGTTCCTGGTTGGCCCGGGTGGTCTCGCGCAGCGACTCCACCATGGAGTTGATGTTGTCCTTGAGGTCGGCGACCTCGCCGGAGGCGTCTACGGTGATCGACCGGGTCAGGTCGCCCTCGGCGACGGCGCTGGCCACGTCGGCGATGGCGCGCACCTGCCGGGTGAGGTTGCCGGCGAGTTCGTTGACGTTCTCGGTGAGGCGCTTCCAGGTGCCGGAGACGCCCTCGACCTCGGCCTGGCCACCGAGCCGGCCCTCGGTCCCGACCTCGCGGGCCACACGCGTGACCTCGTCGGCGAACGCCGAGAGCTGGTCCACCATCGTGTTGATGGTCGTCTTCAGTTCGAGGATCTCGCCGCGCGCGTCGACGTCGATCTTCTTGGACAGGTCGCCCTTGGCCACGGCGGTGGTCACCAGCGCGATGTTGCGCACCTGGCCGGTGAGGTTGTTGGCCATGGAGTTGACGTTGTCGGTGAGGTCCTTCCAGGTGCCGGCCACGTTGGGCACGTGCGCCTGGCCGCCGAGCCGGCCCTCGGTGCCCACCTCGCGGGCCACCCGGGTCACCTCGTCGGCGAACGCCGAGAGCGTGTCGACCATGGTGTTGATGACGTCGGCGAGCGCGGCGACCTCGCCCTTGGCCTCGACGGTGATCTTCTGCGACAGGTCGCCCTTGGCGACCGCCGTGGCGACCTGGGCGATGGAGCGGACCTGCCCGGTCAGGTTGGACGCCATCACGTTGACGTTGTCGGTGAGGTCCTTCCAGGTGCCCGAGACACCGCGGACGGTGGCCTGTCCGCCGAGGTTGCCGGCGGTGCCGACCTCGCGGGCCACCCGGGTCACCTCGTCGGCGAACGCGGAGAGCTGGTCCACCATCGTGTTGATGGTGTTCTTCAGCTCCAGGATCTCGCCCCGCGCGTCGACGGTGATCTTCTGCGACAGGTCGCCCTGCGCGACCGCGGTGGCCACCTGGGCGACGTTGCGCACCTGGGCGGTGAGGTTCCCGGCCATGAAGTTGACCGAGTCCGTGAGGTCGCGCCAGGTGCCCTTGACGCCCTTGACGTCAGCCTGGCCGCCGAGCCGGCCCTCGGTGCCCACCTCGCGGGCCACACGCGTGACCTCGTCGGCGAACGCCGAGAGCTGGTCCACCATCGTGTTGATGGTGCTCTTCAGCTCCAGGATCTCGCCCCGCGCGTCCACGGTGATCTTCTGCGACAGGTCGCCCTGCGCGACCGCCGTCGTCACCTGGGCGACGTTGCGCACCTGGGCGGTGAGATTTCCGGCCATGAAATTGACCGAATCCGTGAGGTCCCGCCAGACACCGGCCACCCCGGGCACCTGCGCCTGCCCCCCGAGGCGCCCCTCGGTGCCGACCTCGCGGGCCACCCGGGTCACCTCGTCCGCGAACGCCGAGAGCTGGTCGACCATCGTGTTGACGGTCTCCTTCAGCTGGAGGATCTCGCCGCGCGCGGGCACGTCGATCTTCTGGGAGAGGTCTCCCTTGGCCACGGCGGTGGCGACCTGGGCGATGTCGCGCACCTGGGTGGTGAGGTTGCCCGCCATCGCGTTGACGGAGTCGGTGAGGTCGGCCCAGGTGCCCGATACCCCCGGCACCTCCGCCTGGCCCCCGAGGGTGCCCTCGGTGCCCACCTCGCGGGCCACCCGGGTCACTTCCGAGGTGAACACGGACAACTGGTCGACCATGCCGTTGAAGACGGTGGCGATGTCGCCCATCAGTCCACTGGAGTCGTCCGGCAGACGCGTACCGAAGTCGCCGTCGCGGACGGCCGTCAGCCCCGCGAGGAGACGTCTCAGTTCCTGTTCGCCCGGGACCGCGTCAATCGCCCCAGTCGCCTTGCCGGCCATGTTCACCCTCGTTCCGCTCCCCAGGAGCCCTCGGGCAGAGGGCTCGGAACCACCGCCGGGCACGCGGCCTGACCCGGCCCTTGGTGTGCGCATTTCCGCAGTTCACGGATTTGCCTGATGAGAAAAATACGCCGAAGGCTAACCCACTTCTGCGCCCTCCGACAAAGCAGGCGGCCGGCCGCCGTGACTTCGCGAACGGATGCGCCCGCCCGGGTGTAGGGCATGCGAACCGGGGTATCCGGAGGAGTTCGGCACACCTCTTACCGGCGCCTGCCGGCGGCGCTCGCGCGAGGTGCCACGGCCGTCGGGGGGCCGTTTCGGGCGCTCCGAAGGAGGGCAACCGTGCCACGCTCGAGACAGGGCACACCAGAGCCCGGCCCGCCTCCGCGCCCGCGCCGTCAGCGGGGCGAGGGCTGACCGAGGAGAGGCTGCGCCATGACTCCGGACCACGACGGCACGACGGGCGCAGGAGCGTCGCACGGGCATCTGCTGTACGGCCCCCAGCGGGCACGTACCACCTGGGGCGGCTCGTCCGGCGGAAGCTCGCCGGCTCCACCGACGAGATGGACCGGCCCGTGCTCGACCTGGCCTGGGACTACCCGACGAAGGGCCCGATCGCCGAGCCCGACGCCGAGGCCGTGCTGGCCGGGATCAACGGCCACGACGCTGGGGTCCGAACGGCTACAGCACCGGGGACGCCGCGAACGAGCTGCTGCACCTGTCCCTGGACCCGAACACGCACATCCACGAGACGAAGGCGTTCGCCGTGGACATCCGGCCGGGGCCCCGTCCGCGGGGTCCGGCGTCGCTGGAGCTGGTGCGGCCCTACCGGGCCCGGGCGGGCATCGACGAGCACACCGGGACCGAGCCGTAGGACGGCCGGGGGCCGCGGCGGGCAGGCGGGCCCCGGCGGGCGGCTCAGCGGAGCACGATCGAGTGGTCGCCGCGGGGCACCAGCTCCCCCACCACCGGTGCTCCGGGCACCTCGCCCGCGACGAGCAGTCCGCCCGAGGTCTGGGCGTCCGCCAGCAGCAGCCGGGTGTCCGCGTCCGTCGCGCCGAAGTCGGTGTGCGGCGCGACCCACTCCAGGTTGCGCCGGGTCCCGCCGCTGACGTAGCCGTCCCGCACGGCCTCCCGGGCGCCGTCCAGGTACGGCACCGCGGCCGTGTCCAGCACTGCGGTCACGTCCGAGGCCCGGGCGAGCTTGTGCAGATGGCCGAGGAGCCCGAAGCCGGTGACGTCGGTGGCGCAGGTCGCCCCGGCGGCCAGGGCGGCGGCGGCGGCGTCCCGGTTCAGCGCCGTCATGGTGGCGATCGCCTGCTCGAACCGCTCCCCGGTCGCCTTGTGCCGGTTGTTCAGCACTCCCAGGCCGAGCGGTTTGGTCAGCGACAGCGGCACGCCGGGGCGGCCGGCGTCGTTGCGCAGCAGCCGGGCGGGGTCGGCGAGACCGGTGACGGCCATGCCGTACTTGGGTTCCGGGTCGTCCACGCTGTGCCCGCCGCCGACGTGGCAGCCGGCCTCGGTGGCGATGTCCAGACCGCCGCGCAGCACCTCGCGGGCCAGCTCGAAGGGGAGCCGGTCGCGGGGCCAGGCCAGCAGGTTGACGGCGAGGACCGGCCGGCCGCCCATGGCGTAGACGTCGGACAGCGCGTTGGCGGCGGCGATGCGCCCCCAGTCGTAGGGGTCGTCGACGACGGGGGTGAAGAAGTCGGCGGTGCACACCATGGCCGTGTCCTGCCCGGGGAGCGTGACGACGGCCCCGTCGTCCCCGGTGGCGAGGCCCACCAGCAGCGGGCTGTCGCCGCCGGACAGCGGCGCGCCGAGGCCGCTGACGACCTCCTCCAGCTCACCCGGCGGGATCTTGCAGGCGCAGCCGCCGCCGTGGGCGAACTGCGTGAGGCGTACGGAGGCTTGGCGGGTCGGCGTCATACGTGTCTCCTGGGGCACTAGCCTGGTCGGGCGGTGGAGGCGTGTGGGTGCCTGGTGGCCCTCCCGGTCTTCAAAACCGAGGTGCCCGAGGATCTCGGGCAGGCGGGTTCGATTCCCGTCCGCCTCCGCTCCCCCGCCCGGGCCGGCAGCGGCGTCGCTGGTCGTCGACGCGTTCCGTGTGCCCCTGGGCGTCCAGGTACTCCAGCAGCGGCACGGCGACCCTGCGCGTGGTGTCCAGGGCCTGCCGGGCCTGGCTCAGCGTGAACGGCTGCGGCAGCCGGCGCAGTACGGCCGCGGCCTCGGTGTCCGCCCCGGGCAGCAGCACGATCCCGTCGGCGATCCGCAGCAGGGCGCCCGCGGCAACGGCGGCGGCCAGCGGCTTGCGGGTCAGGCCGAGCCCGGTCAGCCGGTCGGCCTCGGGCGCGCGGAAGGGCGTTCGTTCCAGGTCCCCGCGCACGGCGTCGACGGCCGCCCGCACGGCCGGGGGCAGGACGGGCCGGGTGCCCTCGGTGCCGTACAGCCGCCCCTGGTGGTCGCGGAGCCCGGGCGCGGCCCGCACGAGGGCGTCCACCAGGGCGCGGTCGGGCAGGCCCAGCAGCCGGCGGGCCGCCTCGGCGGGCAGGCCGGGTTCCAGCGGGTGCGAGCGGGCGTGCCGGGCGACCTCGGCGGCCAGCCGGTCCCCGAGGGCCTTCCAGTGCGTGCCGTCGGCGAGCCAGTCACCGGCGACGGGCCCGGCCGGGAGCGGGGCGCCCATGGCGAGCAGGTCACCACCCCGGACGAGCCCCCGGCGGCGCAGTTCGGCGGCGCCGTCGGGGCGCCCGGTCATCCCGGCCAGCTCGGCCGCGCGGGCCCGGCCGGCGCCGCGCCGGTTCAGCCGGGGCGGGCGCACGTCGAGGACCGTGACGCCGCAGGGGACGCGGCTGCCGCCGGGTTCGCGGAGCACCGCGCGGTCGCCGATCCGCAGGGGCAGTTCACGGTGCAGGGTGAGCCGGGCGGTGTCCTCGCCCAGCGGACGGACCGTCACCGGGACGGCGGCCGTGCCGATGTGCAGGGTGACCGAACGGGGCAGGTCGCCGACGGGCTCGCCCGCGACCCGGACGTCCGCGACGCCGGTCGTGAGCCAGCGGTCCGGGGTCAGCAGCGCCTGCCCGCGCCCCAGCCGGCCGGCCGCCGGGCCGTGCACGTTGACGGCAACCCGGGCCACCGCGCCGGCCTCCGCCCGCTCCTCGTGCAGGGTCTGCAGGCCGCGCACCCGCAGTACGTCCCCGTCCCCGGTGACCAGCCGGTCGCCGAGGCGCAGGGTGCCCGCGCCGAGCGTGCCGGTGACCACGGTGCCGTGCCCGCGCACTGTGAACGCACGGTCCAGCCACAGGCGTACGTCGGCCTCGGCGTCGGGGACGGGCAGCGCGGCGGCCAGCCGGACCAGTTCGGCGCGCAGGTCGTCCAGTCCGGCGCCGGTGACGGCGCTGACCGCCACGGACGGCACCTTGCCGAGGGAGGTGGCGGCGAGCCGTCCGACGGCGTCCGCGCGGACCGGTTCGGGGTCGGCGAGGTCGCCGCGGGTGACCGCGAGGACGGCGTGCCGGACGCCGAGCGCGTCGAGGATCGCCAGGTGCTCCTGCGACTGGGGCTGCCAGCCCTGGTCGGCGGCGACGACGAACAGCACGGCGGGCACCGGGCCGGCGCCGGCGAGCATGGTCGCGACGAAGCGCTCGTGCCCGGGCACGTCGACGAAGGCGAGGTGCTCCCCGGCCGGTTCGAACCGCGTCCACACGAAGCCGAGGTCGAGGGTCAGGCCCCGGCGGCGCTCCTCCGCGTAGCGGTCGGGTTCCATGCCGGTGAGCGCCCGTACCAGGGTCGACTTGCCGTGGTCGACGTGGCCGGCGGTGGCGAGGACGTGCATGCCGTCTACCTCTCCGCGGCCGGGCGGGCCGCCCGCACGGCACCGGCCAGCGGCTCGTCGTCCTCCGGTGGCACGGCCCGCAGGTCGAGCAGGCAGCGCCCGCCCTCCAGCCGGCCGACCACCGGCACCCGGCCGGTGCGCAGCGCCACGGCGTACGGCTCGGGCAGCGACAGCGCGGCGCTGGGCAGGGTGACTCCGGGCGCCCCTCCCCCGCCGACCGTGGCGGTGCCGGCGACGGCCCGCGCGTCGATCCCGTCGGCGGCAAGGGCGGCGGCGAGCCGGGCGGCGCGGTCCCCGAGCCGGTCCGGGTCGGCGGTGAGGGCGGCGGCCGTGGGGGTGGGCGGGCCGGTGAGCGTGGCCTCCAGGGCGGCCAGGGTGAGTTTGTCGACGCGCAGGGCGCGGGCCAGCGGGTGCCGGGCCAGGGCGCGCACCAGGTCCGTCCGGCCCAGCAGCAGGCCGCACTGGGGGCCGCCGAGCAGTTTGTCGCCGCTCGCGGTGACCAGGGCGGCCCCGGCGCGCAGGGCCGTCGCGGCGTCCGGTTCCTCGGGCAGGCCGGGGTGCGGGGCGAGCAGTCCTGAGCCGATGTCGACGACCACGGGCACGCCCAGCCCGGCGAGTTCGCCGACCTCCGCTGCACGGGTGAACCCGGTGACGCGGAAGTTGGACGGGTGCACCTTCAGGATGAAGCCGGTCTCCGGTCCCGTAGCGGCGGCGTAGTCGGCGGCGGTGGTGCGGTTGGTGGTGCCGACCTCACGGAGCCGGGCGCCGGTGGAGACGAGCAGGTCGGGCAGGCGGAAGCCGTCGCCGATCTCCACCATCTCGCCCCGGCTGACGACGATCTCCCGGCCGGCCGCCAGGGCGGTGGCGGCGAGCGCGAGCGCGGCGGCGCCGTTGTTGACGACGTGCACGCCGCCGGCGTCGGGCACGCGGGCGGCCAGGGCGGCCAGGGCGGAACGGCCGCGCCGGGCCCGCACGCCGGTCGCCAGGTCGAGTTCGACGTCCGTGGGTCCGGCGGCCGCCGCCACGGCCTGGCGGGCCGCCTGCGACAGCGGCGCCCGGCCGAGGTTGGTGTGCAGCAGGACACCGGTCGCGTTGATCACCGGGCGGAGCCCGCCGGCCGTGCCGGGGAGCAGGGCGACGGCGGTGTCCAGCACCCGCTCCGGGGCGATGCCGCCTTCCCGCGCCCGGTCCTGCGCCCGCCGGATCGCCCCTTTGACCACATCGTCCCCGAGCCGCCGCGCGGCCCCGGCGAGCAGCGGGTCGCGCAGCAGCACATCGGTACGCGGGATCCGGCGCCGCGCATCGCCGCCACCCCGGGGTCCGGCCGAGGCCGCCGGTGCGGGCGCGTCCGGGCGTCCGGGGGGACCGGCCGGGACACCGGAGCCGTGCCCGCTCGGGTCCGGGTTCCGGTCGTCCGTGCCGGGTGCCACCCGTCGTTCCATGCCGCCCCTGTTCCTCAGGCCCTGCCGTGCCCGTGCCGGCCTCTCCATCGTCTCCCAGTGCCCTCGCCCGGCCGCTCGACACGCCGGGCGGAGCCGGCCGTGTCACCGGTCGCCGCCGGGTTCCCGCGGCCGGTCGCCGGCGTGCGGGGGCGGCCGGGGCGGCGGCGCGTCGCCCGCGGTGAGGTGCGCCAGCACCTCGACCAGTTCCCGGCAGGCCTGTTCGACGGAGCGCCGGGTGTTGCGCTGTTCGGTGATCACGGCGGACAGCAGCAGCGCGGTGAGCGCCGTCGCCCCGTTGAAGGCCTGGAGTTTCGCCATGACCTCGATGCGGTTCAGCCCCGCGAAGGCGCCGACGGCGTCCGTCGCCGCGACGGTGGCGAGCACGGACGTGAGCAGGACGCACAGCATGCCGCCCACGAGCTGGAAGCGCAGCGCGGCCCAGATGATCAGCGGACAGACGAGGAAGAGCAGGCTGATCGAGCTGTACGTGGCCAGCGGCACGATGGTGCAGGCCACCAGGGCGAGCGCGGTGGCCTCCTTCCAGCGTCCCAGCGACGGCGACCAGCGGGTGCGCAGAAGCAGCAGGAACGGGGTGACGATCACGACGCCCATGGCGTCGCCCACCCACCAGGCCAGCCATACCGCCCAGAACCCGTGCGGGGCCAGTTCGCCGGTGAGGACGAGCCGGCCCGCGCGCTCTCCATGACACCGGTGACCGGGTCGAGCCGCATGAAGCTGCAGGTGGCGAAGAGCTCGACGCCCAGCGAGAGCAGCAGCCCGATGGTCCGGGCGAGGACCTCGGCCGGCTCGGTGCTGACGGAGGCGAGGGCCCGCAGCGCGGTCCGCGCCTGGCCCATGAAGGCGGCGGCCTCGATGTTGTGGCCCTGCACGTCGCCGATGGACAGCCCGATGCCGCCGTCGGGCAGGACGAAGGCGTCGTACCAGTCGCCGCCCACGTTGAGACCGTGGCAGGCGGGTGTGTAGCGCACGGCCAGGTGCGGGCCGGGTGCGGTGGGCAGGTCCGGCGAGAGCATGCCGCGCTGCAGGGCGATGGCCAGTTCGACCTGGGCGCGCCGCAGCTCCGCGCGCTCGCGCGCCTGGGCGGTGAGCATCCCGAGCCGGACCAGCAGTTCGTCGCCGTCGTCCGTGGAGGGCTTACGGAACATCGATCACATCCGGCTGGGCGGCACCCTTAGGCAGAATACCTAGATTTTACCCTTTCGTGGCGGTTCGCCGCAGGGCAGGGGCCGCCCGGTCCGCACCGTCAGCGGACCTCGGAGTCGATACCCGTGACGACCGCGGGTCCCAGCGGCGCCGTCCGCTCGTCCAGGCCCGCGCCGCGCAGCGCGGAGTCCGCCATCCGGCGGGCCTCCTCCTCGGCGTGCGGCCCGGAATCGGCCTCGACGGTCAGACGGAGGGTGAAGGTGTTGTCCTCGTTGACGTTGAGCATGTCCAGATCCTCGGTACTGCCCATCCGCGTGGTGTGCGGATCGGCGGGCCGGAGCTGCCTGCTCAGCCGCGCACGGGCCTCGTCCCCGACTCCCGTCGTGAAGGTACCGGGCACGGTGATGACGTAGGTCGTCATGACGATCCTTTCCTCGGACCTACCCCGCCTACCCCGATTCCGGGGCTTCGCACGGCGCGCCGCCCCCTCCGCCGGCGGCGGACCGAAGTCAGACCCATCCGTCCAGGGCGGTCATGAAACCCTCGAAGTCGTCCCGGTAGAGGGTGTGCCCGGCGCCCGGCACCCTGCGCACCTCGAAGCCCCGCCGCGTCAGCTCGCCTTCCATCGCGGGCGGTACGAGGCTGTCGGCGCCGGCCAGCACCACCAGCGACGGCACCACCGGGCGCGCCGGGGTGCGGCTGACCGCGTAGGTGTCGGGCAGGGCCTGGGCGGTGGCCGCGTCCCAGTCGGCGATGGTCGCCAGCTCCACGTCCACGTCGGCCTCCTCCCAGCGCGGGTTGAAACCCCTGATGACGGTGCGGGTGACGTGCTTGAAGTCGGCGAAGTGGGCGGCGGCCGACACCGCGTGCCCGCCGAGCTCCCACGCCGGATCGCAGTAGACGGCCCGCTTCGGCGCCAGCCGCTCCACGGCGAGGGCGAGGGCCATACCGCCGAGCGAGTGGCCGATCGCCAGCTCGGGGCGGTCCGGCAATGTCTCCACCAGGTCGTCCGCCCACGGACCGGCTCCGTACTCACCCCGGCCGCTCGCGCCGTGCCCGCGCAGGTCGACGCCGATGACCCGGTAGCCCCGGTCAGCGAGCACCGGCGCGACCCGGCGCCAGGTCCGGTGGTCGGACATGATCCCGTGGATCAGGACCGCGATCCGCTCTCCGGTCCCCCACTCGCGGGTGTGCAGTCTCATCGGCTGGCCTCTCTCGTCCGGGCGCCGCAGGATCCTGCCACCGAACCGGCGCCCGATCCACCGCGCCGGCCGGCGCGGCTCACAGCGGGGAGTGCGCCATCACGGTCACGTAGGCGCCGTAGAGCAGCGACACGACGGTCAGGGCGCCGCCCACCAGCAGGGCGCGGGCGGGTCGCACCCGCCAGGTGCGGGCGAGGGCGCGGGCGGGCGGGATCAGCAGCGGGAAGGCCGGCAGCAGGAAGCGGGGCTTGGAGGAGAAGGAGCCCGAGCCGCCCAGCACCAGCAGCACCAGGACCCCGGCGAACACCACCAGGACCAGCGGGGCCCGGTCCAGGCAGAGCAGCCCGAACAGCACGACGCCGGTCAGCACGAGCATCAGCGCGACGGGGTAGACGACGCCTCCGCCGTACCGGAACAGCATCCGGAGGAAGCGCACGGCGCCGGCGCCGAAGTCGAAGCGCGAGTCCCAGGCGCTCTGGACCGTGAAGTAGCCCCGGAACAGGTCGCCGGTCCGGGCGCCCACCCACAGCACGTAGCCGAGCCAGCCCAGTGGGGCGAGAAGGGCGCCGGCCCAGAGGGTGAGCGGCACCCGTCCGCGCCGCCGCAGCAGTTCGAGCGCGGCGGCGACGCCCACGGCCGCGGCCACGGCGAACCCGGTCGGCCGGGACAGTCCGGCCAGCGCGGCGAGCGAACCGGCCCACAGCCAGCGGCCCTTGAGCACGCAGTACAGGGACCAGACAGCGAGCGCGGCGAACAGGGACTCGGTGTAGGCGATGGTCAGCTCGACGGAGTGCGGCAGGACGGCCCACAGGGCGACCAGGGCGGTGGCGGCGGTACGGCCGTAGAGGTGGTGGCCGATCAGGTAGAGGCCGTACGCGGCCACGCCCGCGGCGGCCCAGGCGACCGTCAGCGCGGCCTGCCCGGGGGTGCACGGCAGCACCGTGAGCGCGGCCCGCACCAGCCACGGGTACAGGGGGAAGAAGGCCCAGTCGGTCTGCACGGCGCCGGCCGGACTGATCCAGATCAGGCGCCCGTAGCCGTGGGCGGCGATGTGCAGGTACCAGCGGGAGTCCCAGGAGTGGGCCAGGCTCCTGGTCAGGGGGTGTCCGGCGAGGTGGTCGGCGGTTATCACGACGAGGATCCCGGCGAACCTGACCGCCGCGAACAGCGCGAGGGCGGCGGGGGCGCCCTCGGGCATCCGGTGCCGGACCGCCAGGGGCAGCCGCGTTCCGCGGACGGGACCGGACGGCGCGGCCGGCTCGGGCCGGGGGACGGAAGACGTGCTCACGCCCCGACCTTGGTCACCCCGGTACGGGGGTGCAAAGCGCGACCCGCGTGTCCCGGCCTGTTCCACCCTGATTCAGGAACCGTGGAGGGCCCCGTCCGGGGCCCCGGAGAGATCGAAGTAGGGTGTGGTTACCATATGAGCGCTGCCTAGCTCGAAAGATAGATCTGTGACTGTCAACGACGACTCGTTCACCAACTGGATGCACCGCGAGGAAATCGCGGAGTCCATGATCCCGATCATCGGAAAGCTGCACCGCGAGCGGGACGTGACCGTCCTGCTGCACAGCCGCTCCCTGGTGAACAAGTCGGTGGTCAGCATCCTGAAGACGCACCGCTTCGCCCGGCAGATAGCCGGCGAGGAGCTGTCGGTCACCGAGACCATGCCGTTCCTCCAGGCCCTGACCACCCTCGACCTCGGGCCCTCCCAGATCGATCTCGGCATGCTGGCCGCCACCTACAAGGCCGACGACCGCGGCCTGAGCGTGGCGGAGTTCACCGCGGAGGCGGTCGCCGGCGCCACCGGCGCCGACAAGATCGAGCGCCGCGAGCCGCGCGACGTCGTCCTGTACGGCTTCGGCCGCATCGGCCGCCTCGTCGCCCGGCTGCTGATCGAGAAGGCCGGCTCCGGCAACGGTCTGCGGCTGCGTGCCATCGTCGTGCGCGGCGGCGGCTGTGCCGCCGGGGATCTCGTCAAGCGCGCCTCGCTGCTGCGCCGCGACTCCATCCACGGCCAGTTCCAGGGCACCATCACGGTGGACGAGGCCGGCAGCACGATCGTGGCCAACGGCAACGCGATCAAGGTCATCTACGCCGACGACCCGTCGCACGTCGACTACACCGAGTACGGCATCCGGGACGCCATCCTCATCGACAACACCGGCAAGTGGCGCGACCGCGAGGGCCTGTCCAAGCACTTGCGCCCCGGCATCGACAAGGTCGTGCTGACCGCGCCCGGCAAGGGCGACGTCCCGAACATCGTGCACGGCGTCAACCACGACACCATCAAGCCCGACGAGCAGATCCTGTCCTGCGCGTCCTGCACCACCAACGCGATCGTCCCGCCGCTGAAGGCCATGGACGACGAGTACGGCGTGCTGCGCGGCCACGTGGAGACCGTCCACTCGTTCACCAACGACCAGAACCTGCTGGACAACTACCACAAGGCCGAGCGCCGCGGCCGCTCCGCACCGCTCAACATGGTGATCACCGAGACCGGTGCAGCCTCGGCCGTGGCGAAGGCGCTGCCCGACCTCAAGGCGCCGATCACCGGCAGCTCGATCCGCGTCCCGGTGCCGGACGTGTCGATCGCGATCCTCAACCTGCGGCTCGCCCGCGAGACCACCCGCGAGGACGTCCACGACTACCTGCGGGAGGTGTCGCTGACCTCGCCGCTCAAGCGCCAGATCGACTTCACCACGGCGCCCGACGCGGTCTCCAGCGACTTCATCGGCTCGCGCCACGCCTCGATCGTGGACGCCGGCGCGCTCAAGGTCGACGGCGACAACGCGATCCTGTACCTCTGGTACGACAACGAGTTCGGCTACTCCTGCCAAGTCGTGCGGGTCGTCCAGCACGTCTCGGGCGTGGAGTACCCGACGTACCCGGCGACGGCGGTCTGACGCCCGAGCGAGCGCCCGGCGGGCGCCGGCCGGCACCCCGGTCGGCGCCCGCCGTGCGCTCGCGGTCAGGCCGTCGGGGGCCGGGCACGTGCGCTCGGCCCGCGGCGCACGCGGTGAGCCGGTGCGCTGCAGGGGGGTGTCCAGGCGCGGGAAGCAGTCCCGGCGCACCGCCCCTGGCGGCGACGGCTTGTGGCGCGGCGCACGGCGCCGCGTGCCCATGACCTCCCGGCGCCTCGGAGCGGCACCCGCCCCGCCCCGCCGCTGGGGCCTGTCCGACGATTCCCGCCGGGCCCGCGACGCCTGACACCGCACCTCGCCGCGTCGTCGGGTACGCCCAGGTACATCCACCAGTACGAGGGCGACCCTCCGCCTTGCGATGCACGGCACCAGACGCCGCGGGCTGATCCGACGCGAATCGTCAGACAGGCCCTAGCCCCCGGCGATGCTCCAGGTGCGTGCGGCCCACGCCCTCAAGTGCGGTGCTCCCGCGACGAGTTCGCGATAGGCGCCGGTGGCCGACTGCATCAGCACCTCCACGGTGTCGTCCCCGACCGCCTCGGCGCGCCAGGCCAGCACATAGCGGCACCACAGCGGCGACCCCGCCAGCGGCTTCACCGCGACGTGCGGGATCGGGCGCAGGGTGGGCTGCACCAGGGACACGCCGAGCCCGTCGGCGATCATGCTCTGCAGCTGCGTCTGGTCCCCGAGGAACTCGTGCACGGTGACGGGTGCGAACCCGGCCGCGGCGCAGGCGTCGTAGAACACCCCGGGCCAGCCGGCCCCGTCGTCCGGGGTGACGAACCACGGGTCCTCGGCCAGGTCGGCGAGCTGCACCTGGGCGCTCTGACGCAGGCGGTGCCGCGCGGGCAGCGCGACGAACGTCGGCTCGGTGACGATGCCCCGGTGGCGCACGGCGGGCGAGTGCGCCAGTTCCCGGCCCGGGTAGTCGGCGGCTATGGCCGCGTCGACCGTTCCCTCCTCCAGCAGCTCCACGATCCGCGACGAGGCGTAGACGCTGGTGAGGGCGACGGACAGGTCCGGCAGCCGGGTGCGGACCCGGGACACGGTGCCCGAGAGCATGGGCGAGTTGGTCGCGGCGACGCGCAGGGTCCGGGCCGGCCGGGCGGCGGGCGGCCGGTGGCCGATGGCGTCGGCGCGCGCCAGGACGTCCCGGGCCTGGGCGACCACCTCGGCGCCGTACGGGGTGGGCCGCACCCCGCCGGCCCCGCGCTCGAAGAGCGGCTCGCCCAGGTGGCGCTCGATGCGCCGGAGCTGGGTGCTGACGGCGGGCTGCGAGTAGCCGAGCTGCGTGGCGGCGCGGCCCACGCTGCCCGCGTCCGCGACCGCGCACAGCACCCGCAGGTGCCGAAGCTCCAGCTCCATCGGCCCACTCCCGTCCCACCCTCGACCCGGCCCGCTCGATTGTCCACCCCGCCGGACCGGGGCGCCCACCACCTCCCCCGACCCGGGCCCACCGCATCCCGCGACCCGCGGCCGCCCGCGCCGACCCTCGGCCACAGGCGTTACCCGTTTGCCTAAACATATTAGGCCCAGCCATAATCCATTCAGGCGAAGAGGAGGAAGCTGATGGTGCGCGCAGGTCTGACCACGGAGCGTCTGGTCCGGGCGGGGGCGGAGCTGGCCGACGAGGTCGGCTTCGACCGGGTGACGGTGTCGGCGCTGGCCCGGCGCTTCGACGTCAAGGTGGCCAGCCTGTACTCGCACCTGAAGAGCTCCCAGGACCTGAAGACCCGTATCGCCCTGCTCGCGCTCGAGGAACTCGCCGACCGGGCAGCCGAGGCGCTGGCCGGCCGGGCCGGCAAGGACGCCCTGCGCGCCTTCGCGGACGCCTACCGCGACTACGCCCGCGAGCACCCCGGCCGCTACCAGGCGGCGCGCTTCCGGCTAGACCCGGAGACGGCCGCCGCGAGCGCCGGCGGCCGGCACGCGCAGATGACGCGGGCGATCCTGCGCGGCTACGACCTGACGGAGCCGGACCAGACCCACGCGGTCCGGCTGCTCGGCAGCGTTTTCCACGGCTACGTCGATCTGGAGGCGGCCGGCGGCTTCAGCCACAGCGCCCCCGACTCCCAGCAGTCATGGACCCGGATCCTGGACGCCCTCGACGCGCTGCTGCGCGACTGGCCGACCCCCTGAACCCCACTCCCGGTACGACGAGTACGACAAGGCTCCCGCGATGACCTCCACCACGTCCGACTGGATCACCACCCCGCTCACCGCCGGCCTCGTGCGCGGCGCCCTCGACCTGGAACGCACCGAGCGCGGACTGCTGCCGCACCGGCTGCCCGCCCGGGCCCGGGCCCAGTGCGCCGATCCGCAGCTTCACATGGCGGAGTCTCAGCCCTCCGGCGTACGGCTGGCGCTGCGCACCCGCGCCACGGCCGTCGAACTCGACACCCTGCCCACCAAACGCGTCTACACCGGTGCCCCGCCGCGCCCGGACGGCGTGTACGACCTGCTCGTGGACGGGCGCCCGGCCGGCCGCGCCATCGCCGCCGGCGGCGACACCCTGACGGTCGACATGGCCACCGGCGCGACCGAGCGGCGGCCCGGTCCGGTCGCCACCGTGCGCTTCACCGGCCTCCCGGACGAGGTCAAGGACGTCGAGATCTGGCTGCCGCACAACGAGACCACCGAACTGGTCGCGCTGCGCACCGACGCGCCCGTCGAACCGGCGCCCGACCGGGGCCGCGCGGTGTGGCTGCATCACGGCAGCTCGATCAGCCACGGCTCGGACGCCGCGACCCCCACCACCACCTGGCCGGCGCTGGCCGCCTCGCTCGGCGGGGTGGAGCTGATCAACCTGGGCCTCGGCGGCAGCGCTCTGCTCGATCCGTTCACCGCACGCGCACTGCGCGACACGTCCGCCGATCTGATCAGCGTCAAGCTCGGCGTCAACCTGGTCAACACGGATCTGATGCGGCTGCGGGCCTTCGGGCCGGCCGTCCACGGCTTCCTCGACACCGTCCGGGAGGGGCACCCGGGCACCCCGCTGCTCGTGGTCTCGCCGGTCCTGTGCCCCATCCACGAGGACACGCCGGGCCCGAGCCTGCCCGACCTGTCCGCCCTGAGTTCGGGACGGCTGCGGTTCCGTGCCGCCGGGGACCCGGCGGAGGTCGGGCAGGGCAAGCTCACCCTGCGCGTCGTCCGGGAGGAACTGGCCCGGATCGTGCGGGAGCGGGCCGCCGACGACCCGCAGCTGCACTACCTCGACGGCCGTGAGCTGTACGGAGAGGCCGACTTCGCCGAACTGCCGCTGCCCGACGGCCTCCACCCGGACGCCGCCGCCCACCGCCGGATCGGCGAACGCTTCGCCGCGCTCGCCCTCGCCCCCGGCGGCCCGCTCGGACGCGGGACCGGCTGACCGGCGCCTCACACCAGATGGGCGAAGACGACCAGGTTGTCCTTGTAGTCCCGGACCGTGTGGTCGTAGTCCCCGGCGCAGGTGATGAGCCGGACCTCGGGGCGGTCGGCGTCGGCGTACACGCGGTCGCTGGGGAAGGCGTCCTTGGCGTAGGTCTCCGTGTCGTACACGACGAACTCCGCCTTCCGCCCGTCCGCCCGGTCGACGCTGAAGCGGTCGCCGCGCCCCAGCTCGTAGAGGTTGGCGAAGACGGCCGCCGACGTCACCGTGTCCACGTGACCGGCGAGGATCGCGGTGCCCTTCTCGCCGGGCGTGACGCCGTCGGCGTACCAGCCGACCAGGTTGGTGTCGGCCGCCGGCGGCGGCCGGAGCTGACCGTTGGAGGCGAGCGCGAGGGGGACGAAGGGGGCGTCCACGGAGATCTTCGGGATGACCAGACGGGTCGGCGTGGCGCGGGGCAGCGCGCGGTCGGCCTCGTCCGTGCCGGTGGGCTCCGGGTCCGGCTGCTCGGTGCCGGCCGGCGCGCCGGCACTCACCTTGGTGCCGCCGGGCGCCTGCGGGACGTCGCCGTCGCCGCGGTGGCCGCCGAACACGCTCACGGCGATGAAGACGATCAGCACGCCCCACAGGGTCAGCCGCCCGCCGCGGCCGGCGCCCTGCGCGGCCGGGGCCTGTCCGGCGGGGGCCGGTGGCGCCGGGGAGGAGGAGTCCGGGGAAGAGGGGTCTGCTGCCATCGGACATCACCTCACTCGGGCACGGCAGCACGGGCGTCGGGTCTGGCTCCTCGGTGGGCGCGGGCCGCCGGCGCTGGGCACGCCGGCGGCGTCGCGGCCCTGGGAGGAGAGGTGGCCGGTCAGGACGCCGGCCCGGTGGCCTTCCTGCGGCGCATCGCGTACAGCCCGGTGGCGCCTACGGCGAGCACGGCCAGACCGCCCGCGGTGACCCCGGAAGAGGCGAGGGCGCCGCCTCCGGTGTGCATGCCGCCGTGCGGCTTGCCGTGGTCGCCGCCTTCCCTGCCGCCACCGTCCCGGCCGCCGTCCTCCCGGCCGCCGTCCTCCCGGCCGCCGTCCTCCCTGCCGCCGTCCTCCCGGCCGCCGTCCCGGCCACCGTCCTCCCTGCCGCCGTCCTCCCTGCCGCCGTCCTCCCTGCCGCCGCCGTCCCGCCCGCCGTCCTCCCTGCCGCCGTCCTCCTTGTCGCCGCCCTTGTCCTTGTCCCGGTAGGTCTCGGGGTCGAACCTGCTGTCGCCGCCCGAGCCCCAGTCGTCACCGCCCCGGACCGTGGCGAGCGCACCGCCGCCCGTGTGCATTCCGCCACGCGGGCCGCCGTGGCGGCGGCCACCGTCGTCCTCGCTGCTGTAGTCGTTGTCGTAGTCCTTGCCGGAACCCTTGCCGGATCCCCTGTCGCGGTCCCGGCCGGAACCCTTGTCGTGGCCGCTGTCGGAGTCGCTGTCGTGCTCCCTGCTGTACGAGGAGTCGTCCCGGCCGCCGCCGTCCGCGGCCGGGGCCGCCAGAGCGGCGCCGGGCGTGGCGAAGGCCAGGGCGGCGGAGGCGGCCGCCGTGGCGAGAAGAATGCGGGCAGAGCGCATATCGGTGTCCTTCCGCCGTGACCGGGCAGCGGATACGTCATCAGCTGAATGGACCCGGCCTCGACATGAACCACCGTCAGTCAGGCTCTTGCCGCGCACCATCCGGGCGGCCCAGCCGGGTCATCGAGCCACCCGTCTGCCCCAGCGACACGCCGGAGCACCCCCCGTCCGGGCCAGTGCGCGTCATCCGGCCGCGGGCAGGCCGGCCCGCCGGGCCGGCGCCGCCGTCCCCCTTCCGGGCCGATCCGGGCCCCGGCGGCGGTGGCATGCATGTCGGTGACCCGACGACCCATCACATGACGGCGGGAGCGCCGCTGCCCGGTCCGCCGAGAAGGGGGCCACGCCATGCCCCGCGTCACCCCGTCCGGCCGGCGCCCGGCCCACCGCCTTCTCGCGGCCGCGCTGGGCGCGCTGACCGGGGCCGCCGCGGTCGCGGCGCCGGCCCGGGCCGACGTGGGCGATGTGACGGTGCATCCGATCACGACCACCGCCGGCACGTACCCGGCCGGCATCACCGCGGGGCCGGACGGGGCGCTGTGGTTCGCCGGGTCGGGGACCGGCCGCATCGGGCGGGTCAGCACCGCGGGCGAGGTCACCGACTTCCCCGCCTCGGGCCCGGACAGCCTTCCCCTCGACATCACGGCCGGCCCCGACCGGGCGCTGTGGTTCACCGAGGCAAGGGCGAACCGGATCGGCCGGATCACCACCGCCGGCCGGCTCACGCGGTTCCCGGTGCCGACGCCGGACGCCTTCCCGGCGGGCATCGCGCCCGGGCCGGACGGCGCCCTGTGGTTCACCGAGCAGAACGGCAATCGGATCGGCCGGATCACCACCTCCGGCCGGATCACCGAGTACCCGGTGCCGACCCGGGACGCCTCCGTGCGCTCCATCGCGGCCGGCGCCGACGGCGCGCTGTGGTTCACCGAGGCGGCCGGCGGCAGGATCGGGCGGATCGGCGTCACCGGGCGGATCACCGAGTTCCCGCTCCCCCGCGACGCCGGTTTCCCCGACGCGATCGTCGCCGGGCCCGGCGGCATGTGGTTCACCGCGTCCGGCCGGGACCCGGTCGGCCGGATCGACCCCTCCGGCCGGCTCACCTGGTTCCGGCCGCCCGAGCCGGACAGCGGCCCGGCCGGCGTCACGCGCGGGCCCGACGGCCGGGTGTGGTACGCCGACCAGGCCGGCCGGATCGCACGGATCGACCCGGCCGGCACGATCACCACCTTCCCGGTGCCCGGCGGCGCCGACGGGGTGCCGTTCCGCGTCACCGCGGGTCCCGACGGCGGCGTGTGGTTCACCGAACTTCTCGGCAACGCCGTGGGACGGGTCGGGGTCCTGCCACGCCGACCCCGTCGCGGGCGTGGGCCCGTGCCGGCGCGGACGCCCGGAGGCCCCTTGTTATGACCGGCGTCATGGAGCAGGCTGGGCCACGGCCGGGCGGACGGCGGCCCGGCGGCGACGCGGCGGGAGGCAGCGGTGACGGACGGGACGGCGCGGGGGATGTGGCAGCGGTTCGAGCCGGTGCACGACCTGGTGTACTTCGCCCCCGAGGCGCGGCGGGCGGCGGACGGGCTCGGGATGCGCGGTTACTGGATGGGGTACTTCGCGCTGCGCGCTGCCCCGCTGGGTCCGGTGGCCCCCTGCGTGGTGACGAGTTCCTTCTACGTCTTCCACCCCGCCCGGGTCACCCGGGCGCTGCCCGACGCCTGGGGGTACGCGGGCCCCGCGGAGGTGCTGACGGCGCGCCAGGAGGCCATGGACGAGGCGATGACCCGCCTGTTCGGGGTGGAGGCGACCCGGTCCGGGACGTTCGCCGAGGCGGCCGACCTCGCGTGGGAGGCGGCGGCAGCGGCGGACACCACGGGCCGGGTGCTGGCGGCGGCGAACCAGGCGCTCCGCCGGCCCGGACGGGCGACCGCCCGGCTGTGGCAGGCGCTGACGACGCTGCGGGAACACCGGGGCGACGGGCATGTCGCGGTGCTGGTGAGCCTGGGCATCGGCCCGGTGGAGGCCATGGTGCTCAAGGCGGCCGCCGGGGAATCGGACGGGGCGTTCCTGCGCGAGACCCGCAAGTGGGAGCCGGCGGACTGGGCGGCCGCCGAACAGGCGCTGAGCGAGCGGGGGTTCCTCACCGCGGACGGTGCGCTCACCGGCGAGGGCGCCGCGGTCCGCGCGCTCGTCGAGCGGCGGACGGACGAGGCGGCCGAGCGGCCGTGGCGCGCGCTCGGCGCCGAGCGCACCGCGCGGCTCGCCGGACTGCTGGAGCCGCTGGCCCGCGCCGTCGGGGAGTCGGGGCTGCTGCCGCCCGGGAACCCGGTGGGACTGACGGTGCGGGAGGCCGTGGGCCGGTGACGGCCGCCGGACGACTCCGCGGGGGTACACGGGCCGGTGACGGCCGTCCCGTGACCGTGTAGAAGCCCACAGGCCGCTGACCGCCGCCGGGCGACCGCACGAAGGTCCACCGGGCGCCGCCGGCCACCGGACGTCCGCACGCCAGTACGCGGGCCGGTGACCGCCACCGGACGACCGCACGCAAGTACGCGGGCCGGTGACCGCCACCGGATGACGGCGCGACGGCGCGGGAGTCCGAGGGCCGACGCCCCCCGGAACCGGCTGAAACCGCCGGTACATCGGCCGAAGCGTCCTCAGAAGAGCCTCACGGAACGGTCGTACGCTGAGTCCGTGGTCGACCGAGACGAGGATCCAGGGCGGGTGGTGTCCCGGCTCACCGGGCGCCGGGTCACGGCTGCGCGGGCGGGGTCCGGGTCGCCGGCCGAGGTCACGCTCGAGGACGGGACGGTGGTGATGGTCAAGCGCGGTGACGCCCCCGGCGCCGTGCGCGCCGAGGTGGCCGGGCTGCGCTGGCTGGACGAGGCGGGCGCGGTGCGGGTGCCGGCGGTGCTCGGCCACGACGAGCGGTGGATGGTGACCGAGCGGGTGCCGGCCGGGCGGCCGGACGACAAGGCGGCGCTGCGTTTCGGCCGCGCCCTGGCCGCCCTGCACGCCGCCGGAGCGCCCGCGTTCGGCGCGCCGCCGCCCGGCGGGCCCGAGGAGGCCCGCATCGGCGCCGCACCCATGCGCAACACGCCGGCGGTCCGCTGGCCGGAGTGGTATGCCGGGCAGCGGGTGCTGCCGTACCTGCGTGCCGCGGTCGACGCCGGCGGCCTGCGGCACGAGGAGGCCGCGGTGATCGAGCGGGTCTGCGCGCGGCTGCCGGACCTGGCGGGGCCGGCCGAGCCGCCCGCCCGGCTGCACGGCGACCTGTGGAACGGCAATGTGCTGTGGGGCGCGGACGGGGAGGTACGGCTCATCGACCCGGCCGCGCACGGCGGGCACCGCGAGACCGACCTGGCGATGCTCCGGCTGTTCGGCTGCCCCCGGCTGGACCGGGTGCTGGCCGGCTACACGGAGGCCGCGCCCCTGGCGGACGGCTGGCGGGAGCGGATCGCCCTGCACCAGCTCTTCCCGTTGCTGGTGCACGTGGTGCTGTTCGGACGCGGATACGCCGGACAGGCCGTCGCCGCGGCGCGCGGGGCCCTGGCCGGATGAATCGGCGGCGCCTGGGCGCAGCCCCGCGGCCCCGGCTGGCGTCCTAGTAGCTGACGCCTGCGAACGGCCCTGCTCCTGACCGTGGTTACGGAGCGTAAGGAAACCAATCACCCGTTCGATTCGTATAAGGACGTGAAAGCCGAATCAGGGAGAGACCAATGCAACCGTTCACGCTCAACTACGCGCGCCCCGCTGTGCAGTTGGACGTCACCACTCCGTACGCGTACGACTCCGGACTGCAGTTGAACGTCCTCCCGGACGGGCGGATCGCCGCCGCCGACCACGCCACCCTGAGAGCGCTGGGGACGACGACCTCCACGGCGGGGTCCAAGACGCACTTCGACGACTGACCGCGGGCCCACCGAAGATGACCGTGCTCATCCTGACCAGTGAAGAGGACGTGACGGCGGACATGGTGGTGCTCCGGCTGGGCGAGGCCGGCGTGCCGGTGGTCCGGCTGGACCCCGCCGACCTCACCAACGGGGTCTCCCTGTCGGGGGAGTTCGTGCACGGCGCCAGTCGCGGGCACCTGTCCGTCGGCGGGCGCCTGGTGAGCCTGAGCGGCCTGCGCTCCGTCTGGGTGCGCAGGCCCGGGGAAGCGGCCGCCCGCGCCGCCCAGCCGTCCGCATGGCTGACGGAGGAATCCGCCCAGGCGCTGTACGGCATGCTGCGCTCCACCGGCGCACGCTGGATGAACCATCCGGACGCGGCCCGCCGCGCCCGGCACAAGCCGTGGCAGCTGCGGCTCGCGCAGGTCTGCGGCCTGGCCGTGCCGGCGACGCTGATCACGACCTTTCCGCAGGCGGCCCGGGAGTTCGCCGAGCGCTTCCCGGACCTGGTGGTCAAGCCGGTCTCCGGCGCGCACCCGCAGGAACCGCCCCGGGCGGTGCCCACCAGCCGGGTCGCGCCGGACGCCGACTTCACGGCCGTCGCCTTCGGCCCGACGCTGCTGCAGCGGCGGATACCCAAGCGGGCCGACATCCGGCTCACCGTCGTCGGCGACCGGCTGCTCGCCGCACGCAAGCCCGCCGATCCCGACGGCCACCCCGACGACGTGGACGTGCGCTTCGCGCCCTCGGTCTCGCCTTGGCTGCCGGCGGAGGTGCCGCCGCGGGTCGCCGAGGCCGTCCACCGCTATATGAAGGACGCCGAACTCGCTTACGGCGCTTTCGACTTCGCCGAGGACGCGGACGGGATCTGGTGGTTCCTGGAGTGCAACCAGTCGGGCCAGTTCGGCTTCGTCGAGATGGACACCGGCCAGCCGATCGCCGAGACCATCGCGCGCTGGCTGGCGGGCGGGGCGGCGGCGCCGGACCCGGGCGGTGACCGGGACGCCGCGTCGTGACGGCGCGGAGTACCGTCCGGAGGATGGAGGACAGCATGCGCATCGGACTGCTGGGAACGGGCCCCTGGGCCGAGGCGGCCCACGCCCCGGCCCTCGCCGGGCACCCCGGCCTGGACTTCGCCGGGGTGTGGGGCCGCCGCCCGGAGGCGGCAGCGGGACTGGCGGCCCGGTACGGCGTGCGGGCGTACGACGACGTGGACTCGCTGCTCGCCGACGTGGACGCGGTCGCGCTGGCGCTGCCCCCGTCCGTGCAGGCGGAGCTGGCGGTGCGGGCCGCGCGGGCGGGCCGCCATCTGCTGCTGGACAAGCCGCTGGCGGCGGGGGTGGCCGCGGGGCGGGCCGTCGTGGAGGCGGCGCAGCGGGCCCGGGTGGCCTCCGTGGTGTTCTTCACCACCCGCTTCCAGAAGGAGCCGGAGGCGTGGATCGAGGAGCAGGCCGCCACGACGGGCTGGTTCACGGCGCGGGGGCAGTGGCTGGGGGCGGTGTTCACCGGTGACAGCCCGTTCGCGAACTCTCCCTGGCGGCGGGAGAAGGGCGCGCTGTGGGACGTGGGACCGCACGCGCTCTCCCTGCTGCTGCCGGTGCTCGGCGATGTCCGGCAGGTGGCGGCCGCGGCCCACGGCCCCGCCGGCACCGTGCACCTGGTCCTCGAACACGCGACGGGCGCGACGAGCACGCTCACCCTGAGCCTGTCGGCCCCGCCCGCGGCGGCCGGGGCCGACCTCGAACTGCGCGGCGAGGCCGGGACGGCGGTGCTCCCGAGGAGCTCCGAGGGCGCGGTCCCCGCCCTCGCCCGCGCCGCCGACGCCCTGCTCACCGCGGCCCGCACCGGCCGCCCCCACCCCTGCGACGCCGCCTTCGGCCTCCGCGTCACCGAGATCCTCGCCTCGGCCGAGTCCCGCCTGACCGACCCGCTCCCCGACTAGTAGCCACCGGGGCCGGCGGGTGCGGTGAGCTGGTGGCGGCGGGGTGCGGCGGGCCGGTCGCGGCCGGGTGCGGTGGGCTGGGTGCGGTGAGCCGACGGCAGCCAGGTCCGGTGAGCCGGTGGTGACGGGGGGTGAGCCGACGGCAGCCAGGTCCGGTGAGCCGACGGCAGCCAGGTGCGGTGAGCCGGTGGTGACGGGGGTGCGGCCGGCCGGTGGTGACGGGGTGCGGCGGGCCGGTGGTGACGGGTCGACCCGCTGGGGCGGCGCGCCCGGTGCGCGGTCGCGGAGGGAGGTGGGGGCCCTGGGGGCGGCGTAGCGTGGGAACGTGACTTCGGTGCACGGCGGGGCGTCGCGTCGGGACGCGGAGGATCGTGGCTGGCTGCGGGGTGCGCCGCCGCCGCGGTGGGTGCGGATGCTGCCGGTGGCGCTGCTGGTGGCGGTGACCGCGGCCACGCTCGCCACGCCGGAGGCGCGGGATGTCGGGTTCCTGCTGGGCGCCATCCCGCCGCTCGCGGTCCTGTCGTACGGGCCGTGGGCCACGGCCGCGCTCGGCGGCGCGGTGGTGGTGGTGCTGAACGTGCCGGCCACGCATCTGAACCGCCCCGGCAACACCGACCTGCTCACCATCGCCTTCGTCGCCCTGCTGAGCGTGTTCGTGTCCTACGTGCGCAGTCACCGGGACGCCCAGCTCGCCGTGGAGCGGGCGATCGGGGAGGCCGTGCAGCGGGCGGTGATGCCGCCGCTGCCGGAGCGGGTCGGGCGGATCGGGTGCACCGGCTTCTACCGGGCCGCGCAGGACGGGACGCTGGTGGGCGGTGACTTCTTCGACGTGCGGGACGGCCCCGGCGGTGTCCGCGCGGTGATGGGCGACGTCCGGGGGCACGGCCTGGCGGCGATGGCGACGGTGGTGTCGCTGATGGGCGCGTTCCGGGAGGCGGCCCTCGACCAGCCTGACCTCGAGGGGGTCGCGGCCCGGATGGACCGCCGGCTCGCGGTCGACTCGGCGGGCGACGGGCAGACGGAGGTGTTCGCCACCGCCGTGCTGCTGGAGTTCACCGGTGACGGCGGCGCCGTGCGGGCGGTGGCCTGCGGTCATCCGCCGCCCGTGCTGCTGCACGCGGGACAGGCCCGCGAGGTGACGGTGACCCCGGGGCCGCCGCTCGGCATCGGGCTGGTCGGTCTCGATCCGCCGAAGGAGGTCACGCTCGTCCTCGCGCCGGGCGACCGGCTGCTGCTGGCCTCCGACGGGGTGTGGGAGGCGCGGAACGCCTCGGGCGCCTTCTACCCGCTGCCCGAGCGGCTCGCCCGCCTCGCCGGCGCCGGCCCGGCCGAACTGCCCGGGGCGGTGTGGGCGGACCTGGTCCGGCTGGGCTACGAGGTACGCGACGACGTCACCATGCTGGTGCTGACGCCCCGGCGTCCGCCCGCCTGACCGGCCGGGCGGCGCCGTGCCGCGTCGCGCCGGTCAGCCCACGTCCCACAGGAACCGGTGGGTGTGGATCCCGAAGTACGGGAAGGACTGGATCTCGCGGACGCCCTCGACGGGCCGGACCACGTCGTTGACGAAGTCCAGCAGGTCCTTGGGGCCGGGCGCCACCACCTCGGCGAACAGGTCGAAGCCGCCCGAGGTGAGCACCGAGTAGACCACCTCCGGGCGGGCGGCGAGCGCGTCGGCGACGGTGCGCGGGTCGCCGTCGACGCCGATGCCGAGCAGGGCCATCGCCTGCCCGCCCATGGCCATCGGGTCGGTGACGCCGACGACCTGGACGGCCTTGGAGTCCAGCAGGCGCTGCAGTCGCTGCCGGGCCGCGGAGGCGGACAGGCCGACCCTCGGGCCGAGGTCGGCGTAGGCGATGCGGCCGTCGGTCTGCAGCTCGCGCAGGATGGCGCGGTCGATCTCGTCCATCGGGTGCCGGCCGTCCTCTCTCACTCCGCCAGTTCGGCCAGGGCCGCGGCGAAGACCTCGGTGTGGGTGTCGACGTCCTGCTCCGTGGTGTCGGGGCACATGAGCGCCATGTTGTGGAACGGGGTCAGCAGGATGCCCCGGTTGGCGAGGTACAGGTGCAGGAAGTCCTCCAGCTCCGGGTCGGCGGCGCCCGCGGACTCGGTGCCGGTGCGGGGCGCCGGTGCGGCGAAACGGTACTCGGTGCGGGCGCCGAGCCGGCTGACCGACCAGGGCAGCCGGTGGGCCTCGATGCCGGTCCGGACGCCCGCCTCGAAGCGTTCGCAGAGCGCCGTCATACGGGCGAAGGCCTCGTCGGTGAGCACGTGTTCCAGGGTGGCGCGGGTCGCGGCGACCGACAGGGCGTTCCCGGCGAGGGTGCCGCCGACGCCGCCCATGTCCACCAGGTCGAGGTCGTCGCGGCCCAGCAGCCGGTCGGCCAGCTCGGCGGAGAGGCCGTACGCGCCGGCCGGGATGCCGCCGCCGATCGCCTTGCCGATGGTCAGCAGGTCGGGTTCGAGGCCCCAGGCGGCCGTGCAGCCGCCGGGGCCGGCGGAGAAGGTGTGGGTCTCGTCGTTGATCAGCAGCACGCCGTGGCGCCGGGTCAGCTCGCGGACGCCGGCGAGGTAGCCGGGCTCGGGCAGCACGATGCCGATGTTGGTGAGCGCGGGTTCCATGAGGACGGCGGCGACGTCGCCGTGGGCCAGCTCGCGTTCCAGTCCCTCCAGGTCGTTGAACTCGGCGACCCGGCTGGTCAGGGTGACGTCGCACGGCGCGCCGACGTTGCCGGGGCGGTCCGCGCCCCGGCCGTCGGGGCCGACGACGATCAGCGACTCGTCGACGCTGCCGTGGTAGCAGTAGCTGTTGACCAGGATCTTCGGGCGCCCGGTGACGGCCCGGGCGAGCCGGATCGCCCACCGGTTGGCGTCGGTCGCGGTCAGCGAGAAGCTCCAGCGGGCCAGGCCGAAGCGGCGGGTCAGCTCGGCGCCGACCCACTCGGCGTCCTCCGTGGGCAGCATGGCGGTGGCGCCGCCCAGCGTCGCGTACCGGTGCTGGACCGCCTCGGTGACCGGGGCCGGCGAGTGACCGGCCATGGCGCCCGTGTCACCGAGGCAGAAGTCGATGTACTCGTGCCCGTCCACGTCGGTGACCCTGGCCCCGCGCGCCCCGGCGAGGTAGCGGGGGAAGGCGCCGGCGGTCTTGTTCATCCAGGTCATCGGAACCCGGCCGAAGAGGTGGTCCGCTCCGGCGTAGGCGGCCCGTGAGCGCGGGTTGCGGCGTTCGGCCTCGGCGCTCTCGCGGGCCAGGAGGGCGTGCAGACGCGTGCGGTCCATGAAGTACCTCGTACGAGCTGGGCGACGGAACAGCGTGAGCGTACGACCGGAAGAAGAACTTCAGCAAGGTGGGACGCTCGAATCGATCGTCCCGGCAATCGATTCAGCTGTCGGCCGATGATGCGGCAGGGGGATGGCGAGCACACAGCGTCAAACGCCAGGCCGCGCCACCCCTTCCGCCAGATAGAAATATCTACCAACATGCATATGCCGGGTTGACGTGCGGACGCACCGAGTGCCCGGTCATGACCGTTTCCCGCGCCGGGGGCGGTCGAGCGCGGAGCACCCGGAGCAGTGCATGAGGAACGCGATGTGGATGCGGGGCGTGGAATGGCTCGCCGCGGCGGCGGCCGATCCGCGCGCCTGCAAGTGGCAGTGGGACCACGGCGACGGCATCTCGGTCCTGGAGGCGGGCCGCTTCTGGGACGTGCTGAGCGTGCCCGACCGGCTCGGCCTGCTCGCCCTCGACCTGCTGTGGCGGCCCTCGCTGCCCGTGCCCGGCCCGACCCTGGTGGACACCGCCGCCGGACGGATCGGGTTCTTCCTGCCGCCCGATCCGGCCGGCGGCTGGGTCGGCGCCGGGCTGCGGTACGCGAGCAAGGGGTCCTGGGTCGCCGTACCACCGCCGTACCGGCCCGCCCGTTCCCTGGAGTGGCTGGTTCCGCCCGACGGCACCGGCGCGCTGCACCCGCCCGGCACCCTGGAGGCGGCGCTGCGGCAGGCCAACGGCACGCTGGCGGTCACGGCCCCGATGTGCGGGCGGTAGCGGACCGCCCGCGGGAACGGGAGCGGGGCACCGACCGGTCCCCCGTGCCGGTCGTGCCCCGCGGACCTCCGACGTTACGCGCGGGAACCGGCGACGGGTACCGCGTCCGTGCGCGTCCCGCGGCGCCGGGGACTCACTCGTGCACAGCCGAGTCCGGTTGACCCCGGTTCGCCCCGCCGAGACCGGGAACGGTGAGGGCGCCGGTGGCCAGGTGGGCGAGGACGACCTCGTACAGGTCGCCGCCGCCGGCCAGCAACTGGCGTTCCAGCACGGGTTCGGCGGCCCGGACGTGTTCGCGCACGGTCTGCGCGTGGACCCCGAGTTCCCGTGCCGCGCGTTCGGCGTTGGCGTCGGCGGCGAGCCAGGCGCGCAGGGTGCGGCGCAGATCCCGGCCGTCGCCGTCCAGGCGGCCCAGGAGGTCCGCTGCCCAGCCGCGCAGCGCCGGCGGAGTGAGCAGGTCGCCGAACCGGACGCCGCCCGGCGGGTCCGGCTCGGTGCCGCCGGGGTCGTACGGCCCGCGTGCCGCCTCCGAGTCGAGCGCGAGCCGGACGGCGGCCCGGGTGGTGAGGCCGGCGAAGTCCGTGCCGGTCAGCGTCTCCACCCGGTCCATGCGGGCGCGGACGGTGTTGCGGCTGACGCCGAGCACCTTGGCCGCGCTCACCGCGGTGAACTCCAGACCGAGCCGCGTGGTGGCGAGGAGTTCGGCGCGGGTGTGGTGGGGCAGCGTGTCGAGGGGGCGCAGCACCGCGGCGGACCACGCGCGCAGCGCGTCCGGGTCCATGAGCCGCTCGGGGTGGGTGCGTTCGGCGTAGACGGCCGTCTGGTCGGGGCGGAAGCGGGCGACCGCGAGGGCGCTGACGGCCTGGCCGTAGGCGGTGGCGGTACGGGCGAGGCCCTGGCGCAGGCTGCCGCCGAGGAAGGTGCCGGGCCGGCCGTCGAGCAGGGACCGCAGCCGCTGCCCCGCCGCGGGTTCGGGACTGACGACGATGACATGACCGTCCACCGCGGGGCAGCGCACGACGAGCGCCCGGCCGCGGGTGGCCTCGGCGCAGGCGTCCGCGAGCGCGTCCCGTTCGGCGGGGGCGACCTCGACCACGTACACCCGGGCGGTGTCCGCCTCCAGCAGGCCCGGCCACAGACCCGCGGCGACCCTGCGGGCGGAGACGATGTCCTCGACCATCAGCAACTGCAGGATGGCGAGCCGCAGATCCGCCGTGGCCCGGCGCAGCCGGCGTCCGGCACGGGTCAGCTCCCGGTGCCGCAGCAGGAGTTCGAGCACGCCGGCGGCGCGGGTCACGAGCTCGGCCGCGCGCCGGTCGAAGGGGTCCGGGCGGGACACGGCCAGTACGGCGGCCGGCCCCTGTTCGCGGTGGCGTACCGCGACCATGCGCACGTGGTGCTCACCGTCGTCCAGGGCGGCCGCGGAGATCCGGCCGCCGCCCATGTCGGCGAGCACGGCGCCGTCCAGGGGCAGCGGCTCGCCCGCGAGGAGCCCGCCGTCGGCGTCCTGGAGGCACACCTCCGCCCGCAGGACCCGCCCGAGCCAGCCGGCGACCCGGTGCGGGTCACGGGCGGCGGGGCGCAGGTGGTCGAGGAGCTGCTCCGCCCAGTCGGCGGTGTACGGCTCCTCGGCGCGGGGGCCCTCGTCGGCTCGGCCGGCCACGTCGCGCCCCTCCTCGTTCTCGCGTTGACCTCGGGGGACGTGGACGTTACCCGATTGGCCGTTTCGCGCCGCCGGCGGTGCCGTGGACATGGCTCCGCCGGCGGTCCGGGGGGGATGGACCGCCGGCGGAGGCGCCGCAGCCCGGTGGCGGGGGGAGGCCCCGGGCGGCTCTTCCCTCGCATGCCCCCTGATTCGGGTCCTACACCCGGCGATTTCTGCGGACTTCAGGCGCGGGCCGGTCAGTCGCCGGCCGGGGTCCGGCCGGCGCCGCCGGCGGCCCGTGACGGACGCATCCCGGCCGCCGCGAGGAGGGCGCCCAGCAGGCAGAGCACACCGGTGACCGCGGCGGACGTGTGCAGCCCGTTCGTGAACGCCCGCTCGCTGCCCGTCACCACGGCCGCCCGCAGCGTCTCCGGCATGCCGCCGGAGACGGGGCGACGCCCATCGCCACGGCGTCCTCGGCCCCGGCCTGCTTCCCGGCGAGGGCCTGCGGAACACCGGCGCCGGCCGGCTCGGCGCGGAGCGTGGCGCCCACCCGGGCGCTGGTGGCGGAGACCAGCACGGAGGTGCCGCGGCGGGTGCGGCCCGGCCGCGTCCGCGGCATCCGGGCAGGGGCATTAAGCTCGGCGGATGGCGAAGTACTTCGACGTGCACCCCGAGAACCCGCAGCCGCGCAGCATCGGCCAGATCGTCGGCGCGGTGCGCTCGGGGGCGCTCATCGCATACCCGACCGACTCCTGCTACGCGCTGGGCTGCCAGATCGGCAGCCGGGACGGCATGGAGCGGATCCGTTCGATCCGCCACCTGGACGACCGGCACCACTTCACGCTGATGTGCAGGGACTTCGCGCAGCTCGGCCAGTTCGTGCGCGTCGACAACGACGTGTTCCGGGCGATCAAGGCGTCGACCCCAGGCAGTTACACCTTCATCCTCCCGGCCACCCGCGAGGTGCCGCGCAAGCTGCTGCACCCGAAGAAGAAGACGGTGGGCGTGCGCATCCCCGACCACGTGGTCACCCAGGCCCTGCTGGCCGAGCTGGGCGAGCCGCTGCTGTCCAGCACCCTGCTGCTGCCGGACGAGGAGGAGCCGCTGACCCAGGGCTGGGAGATCAAGGACCGGCTCGACCACGTGGTGGACGCGGTGGTCGACTCCGGGGAGTGCGGCACCGAGCCGACCACGGTGGTGGACTTCTCCGGCGGTGAGGCCGAGATCGTCCGGCGGGGCGCGGGGGACACCTCACGCTTCGAGTGACGGCAGGGCCGGCGCGGCCGGGTGGATCATGCGTGGCAGCATGAGGCGCGCACGCGTGGCCGGCGGGCACCGGTGTCCCCCGGCCGATCCACCGGGAGGCTCCACACCATGACCGACGTACAGGGAACCGACGTCGACATCCCCACCGCCGACGGCGTCGCGGACGCCTATCTCGCCCATCCCGCCGACGGCCGGCCGCGGCCCGGGGTCCTCCTCTACCAGGACGCGTACGGGCTGCGCCCCTGGCTGCGCTCGATGGCCGACCGGCTCGCGGCCGCGGGCTACACGGTGCTGGTGCCCAACGTCTTCTACCGGCACGGCCGCACCCCGATCGGAGAGGTCCCGGAGTTCATCGACACCGCGGCCGATCCGACCATCTGGGAGCGCATCGGCCCGGTGATGGCCTCCCTCACCCCGGACCGTACCCGGCGGGACGCGGACGCCTACCTGGACTGGCTCGCCGCCAGTCCGCTGGTCGCCGACGGCCCGGTGGCACTGACGGGCTACTGCATGGGCGCGCGGCTGGCCCTGCGGACCGCGGCCACCCACCCCGACCGGGTCGCGGCGGCGGCCGGCTTCCACGGCGGGCGGCTCGCCACCGACGCCCCCGACAGTCCGCACCTCGGCGCCGGACACATCACGGCCGAGCTGTACTTCGGCCACGCCGACCAGGACCGGTCCATGCCCGAGGAGCAGATCCGGCGCCTGACGGACGCGCTCACCGCCGCCGGCGTACGGCACACCTCCGAGGTCTACCCGGGCGCCGGCCACGGCTACACGCAGGCGGACACCACCGCCTACGACCGGGAGGCCGACGAGCGGCACTGGGCCGCCCTGCTCGCCCTGCTGAAGCGCGCCTTCTGAGGCTCCCGGCGGCGTCCGCCCCGGCGCGGACGCCCCGGCGGATCCTGTTCAACTCATTGACATGCACGCGATCGACCGCAACTCTGAGAGCGCTCTCAGAACAGGTACGGACCAAGCCCGTGCCACCCCGACCCCACACGGAGGTGGAGAGTTGCTCCCCGGTTACACGCGTCCCGTGCTGCCCCTGGCGGCCGCGGCGGCCCTGATGGGCGGTGTGCTCGTGCTGGGCACGCCGGACCCCGCCGGCGCCGCCGTCGCGGACACCATCCCCCTGAAGATCACGAACAACTCGGGCCGTTCCGGACCCGTGTACGTGTACGACCTCGGCACCCAGCTCTCCTCGGGACGGCAGGGCTGGGCCGACGAGAGCGGCGCGTTCCACGCCTGGCCCGCCGGCGGCAACCCGCCGACCCCGGCGCCGGACGCGGCGATCACCGGCCCGGCGGCGGGACAGTCGAAGACCATCCGGATACCCAAGTTCTCCGGGCGGATCTACTTCTCCTACGGCCAGAAGCTCGACTTCCGGCTGACCACCGGCGGCCTGGTGCAGCCGGCCGTGCAGAACCCCTCCGACCCGAACCGCGACATCCTGTTCAACTGGTCGGAGTACACGCTGAACGACTCCGGCCTGTGGCTCAACAGCACCCAGGTGGACATGTTCTCGGCGCCGTACGCGGTCGGCGTGCAGCGCGCGGACGGCAGCGTGAGCACCACCGGCCACCTGAAGGCCGGCGGCTACAACGCGGTGTTCAACGCGCTGCGCGGCCAGTCGGGCGGCTGGTCCGGCCTGGTGCAGACCCGCTCCGACGGCACCGTGCTGCGCGCGCTCTCCCCGCTGTACGGGGTGGAGACCGGGGCCCTGCCGGCGAACGTGATGGACGACTACGTCAACCGGGTGTGGCAGAAGTACTCGGCGTCGACGCTGACCGTCACGCCCTTCACCGACCAGCCGAACACCAAGTACTTCGGCCGGGTGTCGGGCAACGTCATGAACTTCACCAACTCCTCCGGCGCTGTGGTCACCAGCTTCCAGAAGCCGGACGCCTCCAGCATCTTCGGCTGCCACAAGCTGCTGGACGCGCCCAACGACCAGGTGCGCGGCCCCATCTCCCGCACGCTGTGCGCCGGTTTCAACCGCTCCACGCTGCTGAGCAACCCCAGCCAGCCGGACACCTCGGCGGCGAACTTCTACCAGGACGGCGTGACCAACCAGTACGCGCGCGCCGTCCACGCCCAGATGGCCGACGGCAAGGCGTACGCGTTCGCCTTCGACGACGTCGGCAACCAGGAGTCCCTGGTGCACGACGGGAGTCCGCAGCAGGCGTACCTGACGCTGGATCCGCTGAGCTGACGCGGGACGGTCCCGCACCCCGGAGCTGCTCCGGGGTGCGGGACCGCTGCGTGCTTGTGATCAGCCGGTCGTCAGGGCGGTGTCGTCCACGACGAAGCTGGTCTGCAGGGAGGAGTCCTCGACGCCGTTGAACTTCAGCGTGACCGTCTGGCCGGCCAGCGAGGACAGGTCGAAGGACTTCTGGCTGTACCCGGAGGCAGCGTTGGCGTTCGAGTAGGTGGCCAGGGTCTTCGAACCGGCGGTCACCGTCAGCTTGTCGTACGCGGTGGTGCCGCTCTCCGCGGTGTCGATGTGCAGGTAGAAGGTCAGAGTCGCCTTGCAGCCCGCGGGGATCGTCACCGACTGGGACACGGTGTCGGTGTGCGAGGTGCCGTAGCCGTCGAGCCAGGCCTTGTACGAGCCGCCGTGCGCCGCCTCACCGGTGTCGTTGGTGATGGCGCCGCTCGTCGCCGTCCAGCCGGTGCTGCCCGACTCGAAGCCCGGGTTGGCCAGCAGCTGGGACGAGGAGCAGCCGCCGCCGGTGGTGCTGACCGTCCAGCCGAAGGTCGCCGTGCCGGTCGCGCCGGTGGAGTCCTTCACCGTCACCGTGGTGCTGGAGGTGCCGGCGGTGGTGGGCGTGCCGGAGATCAGACCGGTCGAGCTGTTGATCGACAGGCCGGCCGGCAGACCGGTGGCGCTGTAGGTGAGGGCGCCGCTGTTGGTGCTGCTCGCCTGGATCTGCAGGCTGACCGCGGTGCCGACGGTGGCGCTCTGGCTGCCCGGGTTGGTGACCGTCACACCGCTGCTCGGCGGGTTGATGTGGCTGCCGACGTTGATGCCGGCGAAGGCGTTGCCCACCCCGGCGTACTCGGCGGAGTTGGTGCCGTACAGCGAGGCGGCCGCGTTCAGGGCGGCGGTGCGGGCGCCGGCGTAGTTGGTGCTCGACGTCATGTACGTGGTCAGCGCCTTGTACCAGATCTGCAGCGCCTTGGCGCGGCCGATGCCGGCGACGGCGACGCCGTCCGAGGTCGGGCTGTTGTAGGTGACGCCGTTGATGACCTTGCTGCCGCTGCCCTCGGACAGCAGGTAGAACATGTGGTTCGCGGGGCCCGAGGAGTAGTGCACGTCCAGGTTGCCGACGCCGGAGTACCAGCTGTCGGCGGAGCCGCCGTCCTTGCTGGGCTTGTCCATGTAGCGCAGCGGGGTGCCGTCGCCGTTGATGTTGATCTTCTCGCCGATGAGGTAGTCGCCGACGTCGGTGGAGTTGTTCGCGTAGAACTCCACGCCCGTGCCGAAGATGTCGGAGGTCGCCTCGTTCAGGCCGCCGGACTCGCCGCTGTAGTTGAGGCCCGCGGTGTTGGAGGTGACACCGTGGCTCATCTCGTGGCCGGCCACGTCCAGCGACGTCAGCGCGTGGGTGTTGGACGTGCCGTCGCCGTAGGTCATGCAGAAGCAGCTGTCGTCCCAGAAGGCGTTGACGTAGCCGCTGCTGTAGTGGACCCGGCTGTAGGCGGCGACACCGTCGTTGCGGATGCCGCTGCGGCCGAAGGTGTTCTTGTAGAAGTCCCAGGTCTCCTGGGCGCCGTAGGCGGCGTCGGCGCCGGCGGTCTGGGTGTTGGAGCCCGAGCCGGTGCCCCAGACGTCGTCCGAGTCCGTCATCAGGGTGCCGGTGCCGGACGTCCCGCCGTTGAGGGAGTAGGTCTTGTGGCCACCGCGCGTGGTGTCGTAGAGCTGGTACGTCGAGCCGGACAGCGTGGTGCTGAGGCTGACCGAGCCGCTGTACTGGGTGTTGCCGGTACCGGTCTCGATGGCCTGGTAGCGGTTCAGCTCCTTGCCGGTGGCGGCGTCCGTGATGACGTGCAGCCGGCTGGGCGTGCCGTCGTCCTGGAGGCCGCTGACCACCGTCTCCCAGGCGAGCTTCGGGGTGCCGTCGCCGGCCCAGATCACCTTGCGGGCGCTGTCGGTGGCGGGCTGCTTGGCGTCGAGGGCCTTCGCGGCCTTGAGGGCCTTGGTCTCGGCGGCGGACTTGGCGAAGGTCGCGGTGGTGGAGGCGACCTTGACCGTGCGCTTGTTGTTGAAGGTGGTGCTCACCGTGCCCTTGGCCACGGAGGCCGGCGGGGTGTGCACCACGAGGTCGCCGCCGAGGACGGGCAGCCCGGCGTAGGTCCGCTCGTAACGGGTGTGGACGGTGCCGTCGTTGTCCTTGACGACGTCCTTGACGACCAGCTTCTCCTTGGCGCCGAGGCCGAGGGAGCGGGCGGTCGAGGCGGTCTTCTGCTGGGCGCTCCTGATCAGCGCCGCGTGCTGGGCCGGGGAGAGCTTCGCCTCCAGACCGCCGGTGCGCAGGTGGCCGGCGTGGGGCGCGGAGGGCTTGGCGGCGGCCGGCACCGACTGGATGCCGACGGCGAGGAAGGCCGCGGTGGAGACCAGTGCGGCTCCGGCCAAGGCCCGTCTGTGGGGAAGACGACTCACTCGATTTCCTCCTGCTGCGGCCGCCGGGTAGCGGCCGGTGAAGACCCGGGCAGACGGGTGTGCTGTCCGGGACGAGCTCAACTGTGTGGGGAGCATGGAGCGTTCACGCGGATCCGACTGCGTGCTGGGGGAGAATGACAGCCTTGACTCGCGCATGTCAGCAGCGGCAGAGGCAATTCGAGGGTTTTCCCTACCCTGACCCCTGCGACGGCAGGGCGGGACGGATGCTCCTGCCGCGCCGGGCCGGCGCATGGTTCGGCGCAGGGCACGGTCGACGCGGCCGCGGCGGCACCGGACGACGAAGTGCTGTGATTTTACCAGCACTTGACGCCGGGGCCCACCCTCCGGCCATGCACGGGGCCGTTGTTACGGTGCACCGCGTGTCTGAATCCTCACGCGATACCGCCCGGGGCGCCGGCTGGGGCCCGTCCGAACCCGGCGTCTACCGGCGGCTGATGCCCGGCCGTGTGCAGAAGCTGTCCTGGCTCGACCCGAGGGTCCTGTGGGCCGCCCGCAACGGGGTGCTCGCGTCGTGGTTCGGCGACCCGACCGGCCGCACCCGCAGCCGCCTGGTGGCCGAGCAGGAGGCGGCCGGGGCGCCCGCGGACAAGGTGGTGCGGCGGGACGTGCCGGACCACTTCTCCTTCATGGTCGTCGGGGACACCGGCGAGGGCGGCGCCTCCCAGTACGCCACCGTCCCCGGTCTGCTCGAAGCCGGCCGGGACACGGAGTTCGCGGTGATCGCGAGCGACGTCATCTACCCCGTCGGCAGCGCCGACGACTACGGCGCCAAGTTCTTCCGGCCGTACAAGGACTATCCCGCACCCGTCTACGCGGTACCGGGCAACCACGACTGGTACGAGGACCTCGGCGCGTTCATGCGGGTCTTCTGCGCCGACGCTCCCCCGCTGCCGCCCGCACCCCGGCCCCGCCCGCTCACCCGTGCCTGGTGGCGCACCCTGCTCTGGCACCGGGCCCGCCCGGGGGACGGCCGGCGTCTGGCCGAGGCGAGGGCGCTGCGGTCGGCGCCGGGACAGCGGGCCGTGCAGCCGGGGCCGTACTGGGCGATCGACGCCGGGCCGGTGCGGATCGTCGGCATCGACACCGGGCTGCTGGGCACGATCGACGCCGAGCAGGGCGCGTGGCTGCGGGAGGTGTCCCGGGGGCCGCAGCGCAAGATCCTGATCACCGGCTCCCCGCTGTACGTGGACGGCGAGCACCACCCGTGCGCCATCGAGGGCGGCGGCACGGTCGACGACGTCGTGCGCGACCCGGAGCACCACTACGTGGCCGCGATCGGCGGTGACATCCACAACTACCAGCGCTATCCGGTCGACGTGGACGGCCGCACCGTCCAGTACGTGGTCTCGGGCGGCGGTGGCGCGTTCATGCACGCCACGCACACCATCCCCCGGGTGTCCGTGGCGAACGTCACCGAGCGGGAGTTCCGCTGCTATCCCCTGCGCGGTGACTCGCTCGCCTTCTACAGCGGGGTGTACGCCCGGCGGCTGCGGCTGCGCCGCTTCTTCACCCTCACCGAGGACCAGGCGACCGCGGTCGTGGCCGAGCGGCTCGGCATCGAGCCCACCCGGGCGCCCGGCCCGGACACCCGGCTCACCCGGCGGATGCGGCTGGTCGCGAGTCTGCTGGGCGCGGGGCGCCGCCCCGACCGCACCGCCCGGTTCCGGCTGCCCGTGCGCAAGCTCTACACCCAGCTCTTCTCGCCGGGTTCGGTCACCTACGACCCGCCGTTCTTCAAGTCCTTCCTGCGCCTGGACGTCACCCCGGAGGCGGTGCGGCTGCGCTGCTTCGCCGCCACCGGCAACCGCGCCCAGGAACTGGATCCGCCGGTCGAGGACGAGGTCACGATCCCGCTGACGTGAGCGACGGCGGCCGGCGCCCGCCGGACGGCCGGCCCCCGGCTCACCAGCGGCCCGCCTCCGTACCGGTGACCGGCTCCGAGGGCCTGCCGTCCACGCCCACCGGGACGTCGCCCGCGAGCATCACCCGGTGCATGATCCGGGGGAAGCCGAGATGGGCGCTGTCGCTCGGCGCCAGGTGCATGGTGGCCCGGTTGTCCCAGAAGGCGACGCTCCCGGGCTCCCAGCGGAAGCGGACCGTGTACTCGGGGCGCGCCGCCTGCTCGAGCAGCATCTCCAGCAGGGCCGCGCTCTCCGGCCGGGACACCCCGGCGATCTGCTCCAGGTAGTAGCCGTTGACGTACAGCACCCGCTCCCCCGTCTCCGGGTGCACCCGCACCAGCGGGTGGACGGAGGCGACCTGATGGTCCAGCAGGTGGCGCAGGTAGGCGTCGTCGCCGGGCCGCGGCTGGTAGCCGACGCCGAGCCGGTGCTCGGCGCGCAGCCCGTCCACGAAGGCGCGTACCGGTGCCGAGAGCCCGGCGTAGGCGGCGGCCAGATTGGCCCAGGTGGTGTCGCCGCCGTACGGCGGCACGGTCTCGGCGCGCAGGACGGTCGCGGCCGGCGGGTCGACACGGGCGCCGTGGTCGCAGTGCCAGCCGCGCAGCAGGCTGTGCCGGCGCCGCCGCAGCCACTCCTCGTGCTCCATGCCGAAGCGCCCGCCCAGCTCCAGCCGGTCGGCGGTGGTCTCCACCTCGGGGAAGCCCGCCGGGGAGGCGCTGCCCCGCCGGCCGAGGACGACCGGCTCGCCGAACCGGCGGGCGAAGGCCACGTGTGCGGCGTGGTCCAGTTCCTGCCCCCGGAAGAACACCACCTTCCAGCGCAGCACCGCCGCCCGGATCGAGGCGACCGCCGCGTCGTCCAGCGGACCGGCGAGATCGACGCCGGTGATCTCCGCGCCGATGTGCCCGGCGACCGGGCGCACCCGCACGTCCCCGGTGCGCTCCTCCTGCCCGGTGTGCTCCGCCGTGGGCCTGTGTGTCGTCATGCGCGCTCCGTTGGTCGTCCGAACCGGCTCCACGACCGATCGTGACACCCGGGCCCCGTCCGCCGCGAGCGGCCCGCGCCGCCGGTTCGGCCGGGCCGGTCCACCGGGCTCCCCCGCGAACGGCCGTTCGTCCCTCCCCGGGCTACGGCTCCTCGGCGGGTGCCCGCGCCGCGTCCGAGCGGGGCGCGGCCAGGCTGCCGAGGATGTCCAGCAGCTCGGCGCTGCGGCTGCCGGGCTCGGCGTGGAAGACCACCAGGGTGAGTCCGCCGGTGCCGTCCGCCGTCAGCTTCTCCGAGTGCAGGTCCAGGTCGCCGACCTGCGGGTGCCGGGCGCGCCGGACGCAGGGTGGAGGGGAGCCGCCGGACGGGCGGCTCGTCGAACGGTACGAGAGGCACGACATGACCGCACGGCTCGGCGGCACGGTAACCCCCGCGGACGGTCCGACCCTGACCCGGATGGGCGACGCGGGCGAGCGGCCGCGTTTCGTGGTGCAGATCCACGACGCGCGCCGCATGCACTTCGACTTCCGGCTCCAGGTGGGGGACGTGCTGAAGTCGTGGTCGGTTCCCAAGGGGCCGTCGACTGACCCCGGGGACAGACGGCTGGCCGTGCCCACCGAGGACCATCCGCTGGAGTACGAGGACTTCGAGGGCGTGATCCCGAAGGGCGAGTACGGCGGGGGCACGGTGATCGTGTGGCAGCACGGCACGTACGAGCCGCTCAGCCACGACCGCCGGGAGCGTCCGCTGGACTTCGCCGAGTCGCTGGAGCGCGGGCATGCCACGTTCCGGCTGAACGGGGCCAAGCTGCGCGGCGAGTGGGCCCTCACCCGGTTCCGCGGCGGCCCGGACGAGGAGGAGTCCTGGCTGCTGGTGCGCAAGGGCCCCGCGCGGCCGGACGGGCACGGCACCCCCGACCCGCGGCGGGCCCGCTCGGTGCGCACCGGACGCACCCTGGCCCAGGTCGCAGCCGACGCCGGCGGGACGTGACCGATTGACCGGATCACCTGGTTCCGCCCCCAACACCCGGCTGGTGCCTCTAGGTTCGCGGTCGGCAACCGCTCGCGACCCTGGAGGCTCCCGCATGCGCAATGTACTTCGCACCGCCCTCGTCGGCGTGGTGACCGCCGCCGCGTTCCTCACCTGCGGCACCGCGGGGGCCACCCCGCCGGGCCCCGGGGTGACGGCCCGGACGCTCGCCCGGACGACGGTCGGCGGCACCGACTACACCCTGCGCGAGATCACCGTCCCGCCCGGCCAGGGCACCGGCTGGCACTACCACGACGGTCCGCTGTACGGCGTGGTGAAGCAGGGCACCCTCAGCCACTTCGACTCCGGCTGCGCCTCTGACGGCGTGTACCGCAAGGGCTCGGCGATCCAGGAGCCGGCCGGTCCGGGCCACGTCCACATAGGCCGCAACCTCGGCACCACCCCGGTCGTCCTCGAGGTGCTCTACGTGCTGCCGCACGACGCCCCGTTCTCCGAGGACGCGCCGAACCCGGGCTGCTCCTTCGGGTGATCAGCCGGCGGGCAGCGGCTGCTGCGCCCAGATGGTCTTGCCGCTGCCCGTCTGCCTGCTGCCCCAGCGCTGGGTGAGCTGGGCGACCAGCAGCAGTCCGCGGCCGCCCTCGTCGTAGGCGTGCGCCCGGCGCAGGTGCGGCGAGGTGGAACTGGCGTCGGACACCTCGCAGATGAGCGCGCCGTCCCGGATCAGCCGGAGCAGGACCGGCGGATCGCCGTAGCGGATGGCGTTGGTGACCAGCTCGCTGACGACGAGCTCGGTGACGAACGCGATCTCCTCCAGGCCCCAGGCCGTCAGCCGTTCGGTGGCCGCCTGCCGGAAGGCGGCCACCGCTGCCGGGTCGGACGGGACGTCCCAGGTGGCCACCCGGTCGGCGCCCAGGGCGCGGGTGCGGACCAGGAGCAGGGCGACGTCGTCGGTGGGCTGCTCGGGCATCACCGCCTTGAGGACGTCGTCGCCGAGGGCCTCTAGGGAGCCTGCCGGTGCGCCGAGGGCGCGGCGCAGTTCCTCGGTGGCGCGGTCCACGTCCCGGTCGCGGTCCTCGACCAGCCCGTCGGTGTAGAGGGCGACGACCGATCCCTCGGGGAGTTCCAGTTCCGTCGCCTCGAAGGGCAGCCCGCCGACCCCGAGGGGCGGTCCGGCGCTCATGGGCACGAACTCGGCGGCGCCGCCCGGCAGGATGACGGCCGGGGCCGGGTGGCCGGCCGCGGCCAGGCTGAGCCGGCGGGAGACGGGGTCGTAGACGGCGTAGAGGCAGGTGGCGCCGAGCTCGGCGGCCTCCTCGCCGGTGCCGCCGGTGGCCAGATGGCTGACCAGGTCGTCCAGATGGGTGAGCAGCTCGTCCGGGGGCAGGTCGACGTCGGCCAGGGTCCGCACCGCCGTGCGCAGCCGGCCCATGGTCGCGGAGGACTGGATGCCGTGGCCGACGACGTCGCCGACGACCAGCCCCACCCGGCTGCCGGAGAGCGGGATCACGTCGAACCAGTCGCCGCCGATGCCGGCCAGCGATCCGCACGGCAGATACCGGTGGGCCACCTCGACCGCGGCCTGCCCCGGCAGCCCGCTCGGCAGCAGGCTGTGCTGGAGGGCGTGGGCGGTGTCGCGCTCGCGGGCGAAGCGGCGGGCGTTGTCGACGCAGACGGCTGCCCGGCTGGCGAGCTCCTCGGCGAAGACGGCGTCGTCGGGGCCGTAGGCGTCCGGGTGGTACTTGCGCACGCAGACCGCGGCGCCGAGGGTGATGCCCCGGGCGCGCAGCGGCACCGCGATCATCGAGTGCACGCCCTCGCGGTGGCGACGGCCCTCCGGGGAGCGCGCGTCGCGGTCCGCGAGCCACTGGTCGAACGCCGCCTCGCCGGCCTGGGCCAGTACCGCCCGGCCCTCGCGGAGGGCGACGGCCGGCGGGGTCGACGGCCGGTACTCCTCCGACTCTCCCGGCTTCAGCGCCGCGTCCCGGTTGCCCTCGACGACCGAGCGGTGGGCGACGCGCCGCAGTTCGGTGGCGCTCGCGGGGGCCGCCGGCGGCTCGTCCGCGCCGAGGACCCAGTCCAGCAGGTCGACGGTGGCGAAGTCGGCGTACTGCGGGACCAGGAGCTCGATCAGTTCCTCGGCGGTGCGGACCACGTCCAGCGTGGTGCCGATGCGGGTGGCGGCCTCGTTGAGCAGGGCGAGGCGGCGCCGGGCCCAGTACTGCTCGCTGCTGTCGAAGGCGGCCAGGGCCACCGCGGTCGGCGTGCCCGACACGTCGCGCAAGGGCCACATCTCGATGCTCAGGGCGTGCGCGCCGGGCACGGCGGAGGCGGCGGTGAAGCTTTCGTACCGGACCGGCCGGCCGGTCTCGGCCACCTCGCGCAGGTGGCGCAGGAAGCCCCGGGCGTGCTCGCCGTCCTCCGCCGTGTCCCCGTAGAAGCGGCCGACCAGAGACTCCTCGGGGGTCCCCATCAGCCGGCAGGCGTTGGCGTTGACGTACAGGTAGCGCTGTTCGAGGTCGAGGACGGACATCGCCACGGAGGCCTGCCGGAAGGCTTCGCCGACCAGCACCGGGCCCTCCGGGGACCGACCCGCGGTGATCACGTGCCCGGCCGGCGCGCCGTCGGGACCCAGGATCCGGCAGACGGTCACGGCCACCTCGACCGGGTGACCCTCGCGGTGGCGCAGGGTGACGGTGCCGGCCCCGGCGGCGAGGACGCCGCCGGGCGGTTCCCCGGCGAGCAGCTCGGCCACCGGCCGGCCGACGACCTCGTCCGCCGCACGGCCCGTGAGCAGCCGCGCGCCCTGGCTCCACCCGGTCACCCTGCCCTGGGCGTCGATGACCACAGCGGCCGCGACTCGCTCCATATGCCCCAGGATGATCCGAATGCTCCGGTCCATCAAGCGCGGCAGCGGCCCGGCTCAGCCCCCGGTGGTCCGCAGCACCGCCAGGGCCCGGTCGGCGTGGGTGTTCATGCGCAGTTCGCTGCGCACCACCTCCAGGACCGTGCGGTCCGTGCCGATCACGAAGGTGACCCGCTTGGTCGGCGCGAGGGCGAAGCCCCGGCGCACCCCGAACCTCTCGCGCACCGCGCCGTCGGCGTCCGACAGCAGCGGCATGCCGAGGGTGTGCCGGCCGGCGAACTCCTGCTGGCGTTCGACGCTGTCGCCGCTGATTCCGACCGGGCGGGCGCCGACGGCCGCGAACTCGGCGGCGAGATCGCGGAAGTGGCAGGCCTCGACGGTGCAGCCGGGCGTCAGGGCCGCGGGGTAGAAGAACAGCACGACCGGGCCCTCCGCCAGCAGTTCGCCGAGGCTGCGCAGAGCGCCGGTCTCGTCCGGCAGCGCGAAGTCCTCGACCTTGTCGCCCACCTCGACACGTCCGGTCACGCCCGTCCCTCCCCGTTCCGGGCCACGCCACGGGCCCACAGCACCAGGGGCACCTGCAGCGGCAGCCGGGCCAGGGCCGCGTTGCGCTGCGGCGCGGGCCGGTGCCGCCAGTCGACGGCCATCTTCACGTTGGCGGGGAACACCCCGACGAAGAAGGCGGCGGCGGCCCTGGCGGCCAGGGGGCGCGTCCGGCGCGTGGCGACACCGACCGCCAGGGCCAGCTCCACGGCCCCGCTGCCGTACGTCCAGGCCCGGGGCGAGCCGGGCAGCGCCCGGGGGACGAGGTGGTCGAACTGGCGGGGCGCGGCGAAGTGGGCGACCCCCGCGGCGGCCAGCAGGCCGGCGAGCAGCAGGGGCGAGCGTTCGGACCGGGGCACGGTTCCTCCTCTGGTGACCTGCCGCCGGATATTACTCGACAGTAGTCACCGTCGGGGCCGCTTCGGGCGAGCGGGGCGATCGCGTCGCCCGCGCGCCGCACGAAGTCCCGACACGCTGATGCGGTCCACCGGCGCCTCGGTGGCCGGCGCGGGTGCCGGTGTGGCCCTCGCCCAGATGACGACCAGCCTCGGCGGCCGCGCGCTGCCGTGCGGGAACGGCTCCAAGGTCGTCCTGGCGCTCGGCGCGGGCTCCGCCGTCCTGGCCTTCCTGCTCGCCGCCTTCCTGCCCCGCCACCGCCCGGCGGACCCGGTGGCGGCCCCGGCGGCCACCGGGGCGCCGTCGGCCGAGCCGGTCTGCTGAGGACGGCACCCGCCGGCCCCGCTACCCGTTCAGGGGAACCGGGGCCGGAAGGCGCGTGAGGGCGGCCGCGGCGGTCGACACCTTCAGCCGTGAACGCCGTGACCCTGCCGCTCGTCGCGCCCATGCTCGCCGTCCCCGGCCCGCTGCCGCCCGCGGCCCAGGACGAGCGGTGGGCGTACGAGACCAAGCAGGACGGCCAGCGGGTGATGGTCTACCTGCCCGGCGACGGCAGCATCGTGCTGCGCGCCCGCTCCGGCGAGGACATCACCGGCGCCTACCCCGAACTCAGGCCGCTCGGCGCCGCCCTGGGCGGCACGCCCGCGGTGCTGGACGGCGAGGTGCTGGCCCTGGACGAACTGGGCCGCTCCGACTTCCAGTTGCTGCAGAGCCGGATGGGCCTCGCGCACTCCCCCGCCCGGGCGGCCCGGCGCGCCGCCCAGGTGCCGGTCCACCTGGTGCTGTTCGACGTCCCGCACCTCGAACGGCCCCTGCTCCGGCTGCCCTACACCCGGCGGCGGGCGCGGCTGGTGGAGCTGGGCCTGACCGGTGCCCACTGGTCGACGCCGGCCGCGGTGACCGGGCACGGCGCCCAGGCCCTGCGGGCGACCCGGGAGCACGGCCTCGAGGGCCTGGTGTGCAAGCGGCTCGACTCGGTGTACGAGCCGGGGGTGCGCTCCCGCTCCTGGATCAAGATCCGGAACATGCGCAGCGAGGACGTGATCATCGGCGGCTGGCTGCCCGGCAGGGGACGGCTGACCGGGCTGCCCGGCGCCGTGCTCGTCGGCCAGCGCGCCGGCGGCCGGCTGCGCTACGTCGGCGGGGTGGGCACCGGCTGGAGCGAGGCGGAGCGGGCGGAGCTGGCCGGGCGCCTGCGGGCCGTGGCGAGCGCCCGGTGCCCCTTCTACCCCGTACCGCGTGTCGCGGGCGCCCACTGGGTGCTGCCCCGGCTGGTCGGCGAGGTCAGCTACAGCACCCGCACCCGGGCCGGGATGCTGCGCCAGCCCTCGTGGCAGCGGCTGCGCCCCGACCTGACCGCCGAGCAGTCGTCGGCGGACCTGCCGGAGGACTTCGGCTAGACGCCCCTGTTCCACGGCCCTTCACCTCTGTGACGCCTGTGCCCCCTTGGCAGCGCCGCGTGCGGCCGGGATGCTGAACTCCCCTGCCCCCCACCGCAGTTGGAGGTCCCCTATGCCCTTGTCGCGCATCCGTACCCGGCGCTGGCTCGGCACGCTGGCCGGCGCAGCGGCGCTCGTCGTGGCCTTCCCCTCCGCCGCCTTCGCCGCGCCGCCCGCGGCGCTGCCCCGCAACGCCGAGGCCGCCGAACTGGCGTACCAGCCGGCCTTCGACTACGACACCGACGGCTGCTACCCGACGCCCGCCATCGGGCCGGACGGCACGGTCAACGGCGGTCTCAAGCCGACGGGCGCGCTCAACGGCAACTGCCACGACGCCTCCGACCTGGACAACACCAACAGCTACTCGCGCTTCAAGTGCAACAACGGCTGGTGCGGCTACCTCTACGGCCTGTACTTCGAGAAGGACCAGGCGCTGGCCGGCACCAGCATCGGCGGGCACCGGCACGACTGGGAGCACGTGGTGGTGTGGGTGCAGGACGGGCAGGTGCGGTACGTGTCGACGTCCAACCACGGCTCGTTCACCGTGCACCCGGTCTCCGAGGTCCGCTTCGACGGCGGCCACCCCAAGGTCGTCTACCACAAGGACGGCATCGGCACGCACTGCTTCCGGCTGGCCAACTCCAACGACGAGCCGCCCGAGAACCACAAGCACACCTGGCAGTACCCACCGCTGGTCGGCTGGGACGGCTATCCGGCGGGACTGCGCGAGAAGCTCAGCGCCTATGACTTCGGCAGCGCCAACTTCGGCCTGAAGGACGCGAGTTTCACCTCCCACCTGGCTTCGGCGAAGCCCTCCGGCATCCCCTTCGACCCGAACGCCTGACGCGTCGCGGCCGTCACGGCCGGCTCCCGGCCGTCCCCCCGGGGCGGCGTCGGACGAGGCGTCCGTGAGGGTCTATGGTGTCCACCATGTCCGTGCCCGAGTTGATCCGTATCGTCTCCCGCGACTCGCCGATGGCCCTCGCGCAGGTCGAGCGCGTACGCGCCGAGCTGGGCGTACTGCATCCGGGGGTGCGCACCGAGGTGGTCCCGGTGAAGACCACCGGTGACAAGTGGCTCGGCGACCTGTCCAGGGTCGAGGGCAAGGGCGCGTTCACGAAGGAGGTGGACGCGGCCCTGCTGGCCGGGGAGGCGGACCTCGCGGTGCACTGCGTCAAGGACGTGCCCGCCGACCGGCCGCTGCCCGCGGGCACGGTGTTCGCCGCGTTCCTGAAGCGCGACGACATCCGGGACGCGCTGGTCCACCCGGGCGGCCTCACCCTGGACGAGCTGCCCGAGGGCACCCGGATCGGCACCTCGGCGGTGCGCCGGGTGGCCCAGCTCGCCGCGTCGCACCCGCACCTGGAGTGCGTGCCGTTCCGCGGCAACGCCAACCGCCGGCTGGCCAAGCTGGCCGGCGGTGAGGCGGACGCGCTGCTGCTGGCGGTGTCCGGTCTGGAGCGGATCGGCCGCCAGGACGTGATCAGCGAGGTGCTGTCGACGGAGACGATGATGCCGCCGATCGGCGCGGGCGTCCTCGCCCTGCAGTGCCGCGAGGGCGACACCGAGCTGATCGACGCGGTCAGCGCTCTCGGCGATCCGGACACGCACCGGGAGGCCACGGCCGAACGGATGTTCCTGCACGTGCTGCAGGGCCACTGCAACAGCCCGATCGCCGGCTACGCGCGCGTGGACCGCGGCGGTGAACTGTCGTTGCGCGCCTGTGTGTTCACCCCGGACGGCAAGACCCGGCTGAACGCCCACGAGTGGGCCGGCCGGCTGGACGCGGCCACGCTCGGCACCTCGGTCGCGGTGTCGCTGCTGCGGCAGGGGGCGCGGGAGATCATCGACGGCATCCCGCACTGACCCGGCTCAGGCGCCGCCGGGCTCCGTCTGCTCCTTGAGGAAGGCGCTCACCTGGTGGGCCAGGCTGCTCTGCCCGCCGGCCGCCGGGGCGGCGGGCGCGCTGCCCTCCAGCACGCCGATGCCGCCCGCCCACAGCCGGCGCTCGGTCCACTCCTCGTCCACCCGGAGCTGCACCTGGACGTCCACGTGCGTCAGGGAGGCCTCGGGACCGGCCGCGTAGAGCACGGCGGTGGCCCGGCGCAGCGGATAGACGTCGAAGCCCTCGATGAACTGGGAGTTGCGCCAGTCGATGAAGGCGCCCTCGCCGTCCGGGCCGACCCGGACGTCGATCTGGCCGTCCTCGAGGTGGATGCCGTAGTGCCGCGGGCCGCGGTTCTCGACCGTCACCCGGACACTGAAGTACGTCAGCCCCGCGGCGGCGTCGTCGCGTCCGCGCGGCGGCTCGGCCGCTTCCAGGCGGTGGACGCGGACCCGCAGACCGGCATGCTCGTCGTACTCCTGCCAGTCCCCGACCACGTTCGGCTCGTACACAATGCCCCTCTCCACCTTTCGAGAGCTGCTGTCTATCTGTGTGCCGAGCGCACTGTCAAATGAGCGGAATGCGCTGTGGCCAGCGGGTTCGCCCGCTTTGATCGGTGATCAAGCGCTGCCCAGGAGAAATCCCTCCGGCGGGGTCCCGGGCGGGGTCCGGACGCGTGCCGCACATCACGTCCGCGGGCGGGACCGGAGGGCCGGGGGCGCCGGGCGGTCCGCGGAAGGCTCAGCGGGCCAGCCGGCCCAGGAGCGAGGAGGCCGCGGCGATGCCGAGCGCGGCGGCCGCGGCGAGGACGCCGAAGTCGGCGGCGAGGTGCGCGGGCGTGCCGAGCAGCAGGCCGCGCAGCGCGTCGACCTGGTAGCTGAGCGGGTTGACCTTGCTGACGGCCTGGAGCCAGCCGGGCATCACGGAGACCGGGTAGAGGGCGTTGGAGCCGAAGAACAACGGCATGGTGATCGCCTGCCCGATGCCCATCAGCCGGTCGCGGTTGAGCACGACGCCCGCGATGGTCATCGACAGGCAGGAGAAGAAGACGGCGGCCAGGACCACGGCGCAGGCCACTCCGAGCAGCTTCAGCGGGTTCCAGGTGAGGGCGACCCCGAGGACGGCCGCGATGACGACGACCACGACGGCCTGGACGAGCGACTTCACCCCGGCCGCGAACGCCTTGCCGGTGACCAGCGCCGAGCGCGGGGTCGGCGTGACGAGCAGCTTGTTCAGGATGCCCGCGTCCCGCTCCCAGATGATCTGGATGCCGTAGAAGATGGCGATGAACATCGCCGACTGGGCGATGATGCCGGGCGCGAGGTAGTCGATGTAGGGGATGCCGCCGGTCGGGATCGCCCGGATGCGGGTGAAGGTCTGACCGAAGATCAGCAGCCACAGGGCGGGCTGCACCGCCCGGGTGTACAGCTCGGTGCGGTCGTGCCGCAGCTTCTGCAGCTCGACGGCGCACATCGCGCCGACCCGGGCGGGCAGCAGCCGCCAGCCCGGGCGCGGCCGGGGCGGCGTGAGCAGCGGGTCCGTGCCGTCAGCCGACGCGGCGCGCGGTGCGGCGGGTGCTCCGGACATCGCGGAAACCTCCTCCGGAGTGGTCGTCGAGGCCACTGCCGGCGACGTCCCGGAAGACGTCCTCCAGCGTGGGCAGGGTGTCCGCGCCCTCACGTTCGGCGAGGCCCCGGCGCAGCTCCGCCGGGGTGCCCAGGGCGCGGACGCGGCCGCGGTGCATCAGTCCGACCCGGTCGCAGTACTGGTCGGCCTCGTCCATGTAGTGGGTGGTGACCAGGACGGTCATCCCGGTGGCGGCGCGGACGGCGTTGATGTGCTCCCAGACGCCGGTGCGGGCGATCGGGTCCAGGCCGATGGTGGGCTCGTCCAGGATCAGCAGCCGGGGCGCGCTGACCAGGGCCTGGGCGAGTTCGAGACGGCGGATCATGCCGCCGGAGTAGGTGCCGGCGAGGCGGTCGGCGGCGTCGGCGAGGCCGACGGCGGACAGGGCCCGGCCGACGCGTCCGGCGCGTTCGCGGCGCGGCACGTCGAAGACCCGGGCGAACAGGGCGACGTTCTCCCGTCCGGTGAGCCCGCTGTCGGCGGAGAGCTGCTGGGGGACGTAGCCGAGCAGGCGGCGTACCGCCATGCGCTCCCGGGCGGCGTCGCGCCCGAACACCCGGACCGTGCCGGCCGGAACGGGCAGCAGCGTGGTGACGCAGCGGATGGCGGTCGTCTTGCCGGCGCCGTTGGGGCCGAGCAGCCCGAACACCTCGCCCTGGTGGACGGCCAGGTCGAGTCCGTCGACCGCGCGGTTGTCCCCGAAGGCGTATCCGAGACCCGTGCAGGTGACGGCCTCGACGGGGGCGGCTGGGGTGTCGCCGGTCATGTCTCCTCGGCCTCCTCGTGCAGGGTCGCGGCGAGTTCGCGCAGCGCCGGGAGCGCCGCGCGCAGGGCGTCCCGGTCGGCTTCGCCGAGCCGGGCCACGTGCCGGCCCACCAGTTCGGCCCGGCGGTGCCGCCAGTCCCGCAGCCGCCGCACGGCGGCCTCGGTGAGCAGCAGGCGGGCGGCCCGCCGGTCGGCGGGGTCGGTCTCGCGGATCAGATAGCCGTCGCGTACGAGGTGGTTGACCAGGGTCGACACGGAGTTTCCGGCGAGATGCAGCGCCCTGGCGGCGTCCGAGACCCCGATGCCGGGCCGGCCCTCGACCAGTCGCAGCAGCTCCACCTCGGCGCCGCGCAGCCGGGGCCCGGTGAGACCGCCGCGCAGCCGGCGCCGGATCAGCCGCTGGATCCGCACGAGCGTGTCGGCCAGCTCCTCGGAGAGTTCGGCTTCCACGTCTCGGAGATTACCTCTGTCACAGAGGTAATGAGCCCCATGGAGCGGTCAAGAAAGAGTCCGCATGAGACACTGAATGTCCTATTTGTTTTGATATGACCGACCGAGGGAATGCGTACTGAGTGCTTCGGACAGGAGGCACGTCCGTGGGAGCCGGCTGCGGCCGGGCGCCCCGGTGTCCCTTCCAGCAGCCGAGCGCGCCCTCCCACGGTGTCTGTCGATCAGCACCTGATGAGAGAGGTGCGCGCGATGCCTGTCACTGGCAGCAGCACCAGGCCTCACCCCCACGACGACGCCCCCGACACGGGCAGGTCGTTCCAGCGGCTCGCGGGTCTGCCCGAGGGCCCCGAACGGCAGTCGCTGCGCGACGAACTGGTCCGGCTCTGGCTCCCCATGGCCGAGCGGATCGCCGTGCGGTTCCGCGGCCGCGGGGAGTCCCTCGAGGACCTCTACCAGGTGGCCGCACTCGGCCTGGTCAAGGCCGTCGACCACTTCGACCCGGACCGTGGCCGGGCCTTCGAGGCGTACGCGGTCCCCACCATCACCGGCGAGATCAAGCGCCACTTCCGCGACCACATGTGGACCCTGCACGTGCCGCGCCGGGTGCAGGACCTGCGCAACCGGGTGCGCGGCGCCGTCAAGGAACTCGCCCAGACCACGCCCGGCCGGGCGCCGACGGTCGCCGAGATCGCCGCCCACACGCGGCTCAGCGAGGACGAGGTGCGCACCGGCATGGAGGCGCTGGAGTGCTTCTCCGCGCTCTCCCTGGACGCCGAGGTGGCCGGCACGGAGGGTTACGCGCTCGGGGACTCCCTGGGCGCCCCGGACCCCGGCTTCGACCTCGTCATCGACCGCGCCGCGGTGAAGCCGTGCATCGAGGCACTGCCCGAACGCGAGCGCACCATCCTCTACCTGCGGTTCTTCGCCGGGATGACGCAGAGCCGGATCGCCGAGCAGCTCGGCATATCGCAGATGCACGTCTCGCGGCTGCTGAGCGGCTGCTTCGACCGGCTGCGCGAGGAACTGCTCGCCGAGGCGGGCTGAGGGTCAGCCCTGCCCGGTCCGCGGCCCCTGCGCCGGCCCGGGCTCCGGTCCCATGCCCGGTACCTGGGTGGGCCCGTAGCGGTCCAGGGACTCCTCCAGCGCCGCGCCGATGTCGGCGGGGATCTCGCCCCGGCGGCCCCAGATCAGGATCAGCTCCGCCACGTTGCGCAGCTTGATGTTGGTGTGCTGGGAGACGTCCTTCAGCACCTCCCAGCCCCGGTCCGGGGTCACCCTGCCGAACGCGACCATCATCCCGATGGCCTGGTCGACGACCGCGTGGGAGGCCATGGCTTCCTTGAGCTGGCCGACCTCGGCCTCCAACTCGAGGATCCGGTCCGCGTCGCTGTGCGTCATGCCTCCATCGTGTCACCCGCCTGGACGATCGGCACCGGGGTACTCGACGCGCACATGAGGCCCTTCCGGTTGGACACTGGTGCGTGAGCGGTGGCCGCCGGGCCCCGAGACTCAGGACGCGACAGCCATGAACGATGACAAGCCTGCCGGCGGTGGCACGAGGACGCGCGAGGCCCTCTCCACGCACTCCGTCTTCGGCGCCCCGTGCTGGGTGAGCCTGACCAGCCGCGACCTGGGAGCGACCCAGGAGTTCTACTCGGCCCTGCTGGGCTGGCGGTGGCGCGGCGCCAAGCTCGGCGAGCACTTCCGCATCGCCCTGGCCAACGGGGTGCCGGTGGCGGGGATCGCCGCGGTCGCCTCGATGTGGCAGATGGCGGTTGCCTGGACGCCGTACTTCGCGGTGCCGGACGCGGACGTGGCCGTCGCCCGGGCCCGGGAGCGCGGCGGCACGACGGCGGTCGGGCCGCTGTCGTTCCCGCCGGGACGGGCGGCGCTGCTCGCCGACCGCGACGGCGCCACCTTCGGCATCTGGCAGGGCGAGCTGGTCGGCAACTGGGAGGCGTGGCGCCGGGCGGCTCCGACCTTCATCCGGCTGCACACCCGCAACGCCTTCGACTCGGCGATCTTCTACGGCGAGATCCTCGGCTGGGCGTCCGGCACGTCGGGCTGCTGCGAGGTGGAGTACGAGGGCGGCGAGGTGGTGCTGCGCTTCCGGGGCGACGTGGTGGCGCGCATCGACTCGGGCGCGGTGGAGGCGGCCCCGGACCCGTCCCTGCGGCCGCACTGGCAGATCCACTTCGCGGTGGACGACGTGACGGGCTGCGCCCGCACCGCGGAGAAGCACGGCGGCAGCGTGCTCAGCGAGGACGAGCAGGAGGCGGTCCTGCGCGACCCGGACGGCGCCCAGTTCACGGTGACCTCCCGCTATCCGCGCTGACCCGCCCGACCGTTTCGAGGCGCCCGCCGGTCCGGTGGGCGCCTCGAAACGGTCGGGCGGGATCAGCGGGCGCCGCGTGCCGGACGGGAGAGCAGGACCAGGCTGCGCGGCTCCACCCGCAGCCGGGTGCCGGCCTTGCGTTCCCGCTCGTCGGGGATGCCGTCCGGGTCGGCGGTGTCGATCAGGGTCGTCCAGCGCTCGCCGAAGGAGACGTCGGGCAGGCGGAAGACGACCGGTTCCCAGTAGCCGTTGAGCAGCAGCAGGAACGAGTCGTCGACCACCCGGCGGCCGTGCGGGTCGCGTTCGGCGATGGCGTCGCCGTTGAGGAAGACGCCCATCGAGTGCGCGTCCTCGCGATGCCAGTCGCGCTCGGTCATCTCGCGGGCGTCGGGCCGCAGCCACATCACGTCGGGCAGCGGCTGCCTGGCGTTGGTCGGGGTCTCGCCGCGGAAGAAGCGGCGTCTGCGCAGCACGGGGTGCCGGGCGCGCAGACCGATCACGTGTCGGGTGAACGCGGTGAGCGAGCGCTGCTCGTCCGTCGTCTCCCAGTCGACCCAGGAGACCTCGTTGTCCTGGCAGTAGGCGTTGTTGTTGCCGCCCTGGGTCCGGCCGAGTTCGTCGCCGTGGCAGAGCATCGGGATGCCCTGCGACAGCAGCAGCGTGGCCAGCATGTTGCGCTGCTGGCGGGCGCGCAGTTCCAGCACGGCCGGGTCGTCGGTGTCACCCTCCGCCCCGCAGTTCCAGGACCGGTTGTGGCTCTCGCCGTCCCGGTTCTCCTCGCCGTTGGCCTCGTTGTGCTTGTCGTTGTACGACACCAGGTCGCGCAGGGTGAAACCGTCGTGCGCGGTCACGAAGTTGACGCTGGCGCGCGGCGTGCGGCGGCTGTGCTGGTAGAGGTCGGACGATCCGGTCAGCCGGGAGGCGAACTCCCCCATCGACCCCGGCTCCCCGCGCCAGAAGTCCCGCACGGCGTCCCGGTAACGGCCGTTCCACTCCGACCACAGCGGTGGGAAGTTGCCCACCTGGTAGCCGCCCTCGCCCACGTCCCACGGTTCGGCGATCAGTTTGACCCGGCTGATCACCGGGTCCTGCTGGATCAGGTCGAAGAACGCGGACAAGCGGTCCACCTCGTGGAACTGCCGGGCCAGTGTGGCGGCGAGGTCGAAGCGGAAGCCGTCGACGTGCATCTCGGTCACCCAGTACCGCAGCGAGTCCATGATGAGCTGGAGCACGTAGGGGTGGCGCATCAGCAGGCTGTTGCCGGTGCCGGTGGTGTCGTAGTAGTGCGCCCAGTCCCCGTCGACCAGCCGGTAGTACGAGGCGTTGTCGATGCCCCGGAACGACAGTGTGGGGCCGAGCTCGTTGCCCTCGGCGGTGTGGTTGTAGACCACGTCGAGGATGACCTCCAGGCCGGCCGCGTGCAGCGCCTTCACCATCGCCTTGAACTCGTTGACCTGCTGGCCCAGGCTGCCGAAGGCGGCGTAGGCGTTGTGCGGGGCGAAGAAGCCGATGGTGTTGTAGCCCCAGTAGTTGGCGAGGCCCCGGTCCTGCAGGACTCCGTCGTGGATGAACTGGTGGACGGGCATCAGCTCCACCGCGGTGACGCCGAGCGAGGTCAGGTGCTCGATGACCGCGGGGTGCGCGAGGCCGGCGTAGGTGCCGCGCAGCCGCTCGGGCACGTCCGGGTGGGTGCGGGTCAGGCCGCGCACATGCGCCTCGTAGATGACGGAGTCCGCGTACGGGCGGCGCGGCGGACGGTCGTCGCCCCAGTCGAAGTACAGGTCGGTGACCACGCCCAGCATCGAGTGTCCGGCGCTGTCGTCCGGGGCGGGGCCGTCGGGCGAACGCTCGTACAGGGAGGGATGGTTGTCGATCTGGCCGTCGACCGCCCGGGCGTAGGGGTCGAGCAGCAGCTTCGCCGGGTTGCAGCGGTGGCCGAAGGACGGCTGCCAGGGTCCGTGCACGCGGTAGCCGTAGCGCCGGCCGGGGCCCACGCCGGGCAGGTAGGCGTGCCAGACGAAGCCGTCGACCTCGTGCAGCGGGACGGGCGTCTCGCCGCCCGCGTCATCGACCAGGATCAGCTCGACCCGCTCGGCGACCTCGCTGAACAGGGCGAAGTTGGTGCCCTCGCCGTCGAAGACGGCGCCCAGCGGATAGGGGTGCCCGCTCCACACGGACACCCCCTTCCGGGACTTTCGTGCCGTCACCGGGCGCCCTCCAGGACCTCTTCCGCGGCGGTCGCCGGCGCGGCGAGCGCGGCCACCCGCAGCTCGCGCGGCACCTGCAGGCCCTCGGTGAGGCTCGGCTCCGGGGCGGTCGGGACCAGCGGGACGCGCTCGCCGGCCCGGGCCCGCTGCGAGAACCAGATGATCATGCTTCCGGTCTCGGTGGCGCAGCAGCCCCACCCGTCGCTCATGGCGGCGATGTCCGCCAGGCAGGCCCGCAGGTCCTGCCCGGGGCGCAGGTCGCGGTCGACGCCACCGACCGCAGTGATCAGATGCTGGCCGTTCCACCACATCTCGATCGACATGGTCTTGTCCGTGGCGTGTTCGCCGATCGCCCGCAGCAGCAGTTCGGCGCCGCGGCGGACGGGGGCCACGAGGTTGTCGAGGTCCCAGTAGCGTAGGTGGGCGCCCAGTATGCGGCTGACCTGTCCCACCCGTTCCGGGCTGACTTCCACGTCGATGTGGTAGTAGCAGGGCACTGCGGTCTTCATCGTCGCTTGCTCCTCACCGGCGAGGCTCTCGCTCCCTCACCCCGTCCGGGAGGGTCCCGGACACCGAGCGTGAGCAATGTTCGCTCCTGAGTCACCTTCCACAGTGAGGTCGCTACGCCATTCGTGCAACACGAGCCGCCCTAACGGCCGATGGTTGAAGTTCCAACAGGACGGTGCGTGCCTGTACGTGCACCATGAGTGAAAGCCTCGATCGCCGTAACGGTTCCGCGCCCACCCCTGCGCGGAAACCACCCGACCGTCGGGAACGCGCCCAGTCGAGAGCGTGGAAGGTGAAGAGGGTCATGCTGCTACCCGCCAAGGCCGAAGTGGCCAGGCAGTTGCGGCGTTACCGGGCCTGGGAGCGCGTGATGCTCGCCTCGCCCCACGACCGCACGGTCCGGGCAACCTTCGAGGACTCGGGCTACACCTTGTGCGTGCTGATGGGAAAACGCTGCGCCCGGGAGGCAGCGGACGCGGCGGAGCGCTACCTGCGCTCCACCCTGGCCGGCTACCTGCGCGAGCAGGACGGCCGGCCCCAGCCGGGCCGGGCGGCGCGGCGCGCGCCGCCTTCGGAGCGGCGTTCCACGGCGCCAAGCCCATGACCTGGCACCGTACATGGCGTTCCCCACGGACCGGCAGCAGCCGGACGTGCATCGGACCGCGAAGCCGGGCCCGTGGCCCGGCTTCGCGCACGGCGGAGGTGAGAACCATGCGCAGGACCCCGGCCATCGGCCGCGTACCGGTACGTGACGTGCGGCCGGCCGTGGAGTGCGGCAGGCGCCCGGCGAAGGCGGTGGCCGGGGAGACCTTCCAGGTCACGGCCACCGTGTTCCGGGAGGGGCACGACGCGGTGGGCGCCAACGTGGTCCTGCGGGATCCGAAGGGCCGTCGCGGCCCCTGGACGCCGATGCGGGAGCTGGCCCCCGGCAGCGACCTGTGGGGTGCGGAGATCACCCCGGACGCCACCGGGCGCTGGACGTACCGGGTGGAGGCGTGGAGCGATCCGCTGGCGACCTGGCGGCACACCGCCTCCGTCAAGATCCCGGCGGGCATCGACACCGGCCTGGTCCTGGAGGAGGGCGCCGAACTCTACGAGCGTGCCGCCGCCGAGGTGCCCAGGGGCCCGGAGCGGGACCTGGTCATGGACGCCGCGAACGCGCTCGGCGACGACACCCTCTCCGTCCACCACCGGCTGAAGCCCGCGCTGTCTCCCGGGGTGGAGGCGGTGCTGACGCGGTATCCGGTGCGGGACCTGGTGACCGCGTCGGAGCCGATGCCGCTGCTGGTGGAGCGGGAGCGGGCGCTGTACGGGTCGTGGTACGAGTTCTTCCCGCGTTCGGAGGGGACGGCGGAGCGGCCGCACGGCACGTTCCGCAGTGCCGAGCGGCGGCTGGAGGCGATCGCGGAGATGGGCTTCGACGTGGTCTACCTGCCGCCGGTCCATCCGATCGGCACGACGTTCCGCAAGGGCCCGAACAACACCCTGACCGCGGGCCCGCAAGACGTCGGGGTTCCCTGGGCGATCGGCTCCCCGGAGGGCGGCCACGACGCCGTCCACCCCGACCTGGGCACGCTGGAGGACTTCGGTCACTTCGTCGGCCGCGCCCGGGAACTGGGCCTGGAGGTCGCCCTCGACTTCGCCCTGCAGTGCTCGCCGGACCACCCGTGGGTGCACAAGCACCCGGAGTGGTTCCACCACCGGCCCGACGGGACGATCGCCTACGCGGAGAACCCGCCGAAGAAGTACCAGGACATCTACCCCATCGCCTTCGACCGGGACATGGACGGCCTGGTCGCCGAGACGGTCCGGGTCCTGCGGCACTGGATGGACCAGGGCGTGCGGATCTTCCGGGTGGACAACCCGCACACCAAGCCGGTCGTGTTCTGGGAGCGGGTGATCGGCGAGATCAACCGCGCCGACCCGGACGTGATCTTCCTCGCCGAGGCCTTCACCCGGCCCGCGATGATGCACACCCTGGCCCAGATCGGTTTCCAGCAGTCGTACACGTACTTCACCTGGCGCAACACCAAGCAGGAGCTGACGGAGTACCTGACCGAGCTGTCGGGCGAGGCGGCGGCCTGGATGCGGCCGAACTTCTTCACCAACACCCCCGACATCCTGCACGGTTACCTCCAGGACGGCGGCCGGCCCGCCTTCGAGGTCCGCGCCGTCCTCGCCGCGACCCTCTCCCCCTCCTGGGGTGTCTACAGCGGCTACGAACTGTGCGAGAACACCCCGCTCAGGGAAGGCAGCGAGGAGTACCTCGACTCCGAGAAGTACCAGCTCAAACCCCGCGACTGGGAAGCCGCCGCACGCGAGGGCCGCACCATCGCCCCCCTCATCACCCGCCTCAACGCCATCCGGCGGCAGCACCCCGCGCTACAGCGTCTGCGGAACCTCCGCTTCCACCGGACCGACAACGACAACGTGCTCGCCTACAGCAAGAGCACGGGCCCGGACACGGTCATCGTGGTCGTCAACCTCGACCCGCACCACACCCAGGAGGCCACGGTCTCGTTGGACATGCCGCAACTCGGCCTGGACTGGAACGCCGCCCTGTCCGTGCACGACGAACTGACAGGTGAGAGCTATCACTGGGGCAGGACCAACTACGTGCGCCTGACGCCCGGCCGGACGCCGGCGCACGTGCTCCACGTCGGGCGATCGACGCCCCAGATCGGAGGGCCCTCAGCGTCATGACTGTCAACGACCCCGTGCCGGACACCTTCGAGGACACTCCCGCCAAGGACCGGCATCCGGATTGGTTCAAGAGCGCCGTCTTCTACGAGGTCCTCGTCCGCTCGTTCCACGACAGTGACGGCGACGGCATCGGCGACCTCAAGGGCCTGACCGCCAAGCTCGACTACCTCCAGTGGCTCGGCGTCGACTGTCTCTGGCTGCCGCCCTTCTTCAAGTCCCCCCTGCGGGACGGCGGTTACGACGTCGCCGACTACACCGCCGTACTGCCCGAGTTCGGCGACCTGGCCGACTTCGTGGAGTTCGTCGACGCGGCGCACCAGCGCGGCATGCGCGTCATCATCGACTTCGTCATGAACCACACCAGCGACCAGCACCCGTGGTTCCAGGAGTCCCGCAAGGATCCCGGCGGTCCCTACGGCGACTACTACATGTGGGCCGACCACGACAAGGGTTACGAGGAAGCACGGATCATCTTCGTCGACACCGAGGCCTCCAACTGGACCTTCGACCCGGTGCGCGGTCAGTACTACTTCCACCGCTTCTTCTCGCACCAGCCGGACCTCAACTACGAGAACCCGGCCGTCCAGGAGGAGATCCTGGCCGCCCTGAAGTTCTGGCTGGACCTCGGCATCGACGGGTTCCGTCTCGACGCGGTCCCCTACCTCTACGCGGAGGAGGGCACCAACTGCGAGAACCTGCCGGCGACGCACCAGTTCCTGAAGCGGGTCCGCAAGGAGATCGACGCCCAGTACCCCGACACCGTGCTGCTCGCCGAGGCCAACCAGTGGCCCGAGGACGTCGTCGACTACTTCGGCGACTACGCCTCCGGCGGCGACGAGTGCCACATGGCCTTCCACTTCCCCGTCATGCCGCGCATCTTCATGGCCGTGCGCCGCGAGTCCCGCTACCCGGTCTCCGAGATCCTCGCCAAGACCCCGGCCATCCCGTCGAACTGCCAGTGGGGCATCTTCCTGCGCAACCACGACGAACTGACCCTGGAGATGGTCACCGACGAGGAACGCGACTACATGTGGGCGGAGTACGCCAAGGACCCCCGCATGCGCGCCAACATCGGCATCCGCCGCCGGCTCGCGCCGCTGCTCGACAACGACCGCAACCAGATCGAACTGTTCACCGCGCTGCTGCTGTCCCTGCCCGGAAGCCCGATCCTGTACTACGGCGACGAGATCGGCATGGGCGACAACATCTGGCTCGGCGACCGCGACGCCGTCCGCACCCCCATGCAGTGGACCCCCGACCGCAACGCCGGCTTCTCCTCCTCCGACCCCGGACGCCTCTTCCTGCCCACGATCATGGACCCGGTCTACGGCTACCAGGTCACCAACGTCGAGGCGTCCATGTCGTCGCCGTCCAGCCTGCTCCACTGGACGCGCCGCATGATCGAGATCCGCAAGCAGAACCCCGCGTTCGGACTCGGCTCCTACACCGAACTGCAGTCGTCCAACCCCGCGGTCCTGGCGTTCCTGCGCGAGTACGGCGACGACCTCGTGCTGTGTGTGCACAACTTCTCGCGGTTCGCGCAGCCCACCGAACTCGACCTGCGGGCCTTCGACGGACGGCACCCCGTGGAGCTGATCGGCGGGGTGCGGTTCCCGGCCATCGGTGAACTGCCGTACCTGCTGACCCTCGCGGGCCACGGCTTCTACTGGTTCCGGCTCACCCGAGTCGCATCCCGCATCGGCCGCCGCCGCTGAGCGCCCGGCGCCGAGGAAAGGACGCGTCACCATGCCGAAGACCATCACCCTCCGACCGAGAATCGCGGCCGGGTCCGGCGCCGACCGACCGCTGGCCTCGCTGGGCGGGCTGCTGCGCGAATGGCTCCCCGAGCAACGCTGGTTCGCCGGCAAGGACCGGCCCGTCACCGATCTGTCGGTGCTGTCGGTGACCGAGCTGTTCCCCGGGTGCCTGCACCTGCTGGTGCACGCCTCGCACGCCCCGTTGCCCACGCCGGGCGGCACTCCCCCGCCCGGCGACTGCTACCAGCTGCTGCTCGGGATGCGCGAGCACGTCACACCGCGGCTGGAGCGGGCGTTCATCGGCCGGGCCGGGGAGGGACCGCTGGCCGGTCTCGCCGTCTACGACGCCCTGCACGACCCGCGCTCCGCCCATCTGCTGCTGGAGCGGCTGCGCCACCCCGGGTCGGCGGGTCCGCTGTGCTTCGAGACCGCCCCCGCGCTCGAGCTGCCCGGCGCGCTGCCGCCGCGGCTGCTGGACGCCGAGCAGTCCAACTCGTCGATCGTCTACGGCGACGCGTACATCCTGAAGCTGTTCCGCCGCATCCAGCCGGGCGTCAACCCCGATCTGGAGGTGCCCGGCGCGCTGGCCGCGCAGGGCTGCGCGCGGGTGCCGGCGCCGGTCGCCTGGTTCAGCACGACCGCGCCCCGGCCGGCCACGCTGGGCGTGCTGCAGCCGTTCCTGCCCGACGCGACCGACGGCTGGACGCTGGCCCTGCGCGCACTCGCGGCCGACGACGACTTCACCGCCGAGGCCCGCGAACTGGGCCGGGCCATGGCCGAGGTGCACCTGGCGCTGGCCGAGGCCTTTCCGCCCGCCGGTCCGGGCGAGAACGGGCGCACGGCCGAGGCGATGTGCGCCCGGCTGGACGCCGCCGCGCACGCCGTGCCGGGCCTGCGGCCCTACGTCCCCGGGCTGCGGGCCGCGTTCGGCGCGCTGGCCACCTGCGACACCGGGCCGCCCGCCCAGCGCATCCACGGCGACCTGCACCTCGGGCAGGTGCTGCGCGCCGGACGCGACTGGTTCGTCATCGACTTCGAGGGGGAGCCGTCCCGGCCGCTCGCCGAGCGGCGGGCCGCGCAGTCCCCGGTGCGGGACGTGGCCGGGATGCTGCGCTCCTTCGACTACGCGGCCCGGCAGCGCCGCCCCTGGCGTCCCGAGTGGGCGCGCCGCTGCCGGGAGGCGTTCTGCGCGGGCTACGCGGCCCGCGCCGGCTGGGACCCACGCAAGAAGCACGCGCTGCTGCGCGCGCACGAGACGGACAGGGCGGTCTACGAGGTGCTGTACGAGGCGAGACACCGGCCGGACTGGCTGCCGGTACCGATGGCGGCGATCAAGCGGCTCGCCGTGTGGGGAGGCTGACGTCATGGCACTGCGCGACACCGTGCCCCCCGAGTCCGCCGGGCCCGTCACGGCCCCGCCGATCGACCCCGCGGAGCGCGACCGGCTGCTGGGCGGCGCGCACCACGATCCGCACGCCCTGCTGGGCGCCCACCCGGTGCCGGGCGGCGTCCTGTTCCGGGCGCTGCGCCCGAACGCCCGCACCGTGAGCGTCGTCGTGGACGGCGAGCGGCGGGACCTCGCCTCGGAGGGCGGCGGGCTGTTCGCCGCCGTGCTGCCCTTCGAAAAGATCCCGTCCTACACACTGCGGGTGGTCTACGACGACGGCGAGCAGGAGGTGCACGATCCGTACCGCTTCCTGCCCGCGCTCGGGGAGCTGGACCTCCATCTGATCCGCGAGGGCCGGCACGAGCACCTGTGGCAGGCGCTCGGCGCCGAGCCCATGACCCACCAGGACGTGGCGGGCACCCGCTTCACCGTCTGGGCGCCGAACGCCCAGGGCGTGCGGGTCGCCGGGGACTTCACGTACTGGGACGGCACGCAGTACCCGATGCGCTCGCTCGGCGCGTCCGGCGTGTGGGAGCTGTTCCTGCCCGGCATCGGCGAGGGGGCCCGGTACAAGTTCGAGATCACCTCGCGGTACGGCGCCCGGTTCCTCAAGGCCGACCCGATGGCGCGCCGCACCGAGGCGCCGCCTGACACCGCCTCCGTGGTGACGGCCGCGCACCACGAGTGGGGCGACGGGGACTGGATGGCGCGGCGCGCCGGCACCCCGGTGCACCAGGCGCCGTTCTCGGTGTACGAGGTCCACCTGCCGTCCTGGCGCAAGGGGCTGACCTACCGCGAGCTGGCCGAGCAGCTCCCGGCCTACGTCAGCGACATGGGCTTCACCCACGTCGAGCTGATGCCGGTCATGGAGCACCCCTACGGCCCCTCCTGGGGCTACCAGGTCACCTCCTACTACGCCCCGACCGCCCGGCTCGGCACCCCGGACGACTTCCGGTACTTCGTGGACGCCTGCCACCGGGCCGGGATCGGCGTGATCATGGACTGGGTGCCGGCGCACTTCCCGAAGGACGACTGGGCGCTGGCCGCCTTCGACGGGGACCCGCTGTACGAGCCCGGCAACGACCAGCGCGCCACGCACCCGGACTGGGGCACCTTCGTCTTCGACTACGGGCGCACCGAGGTGCGCAACTTCCTGGTCGCCAACGCGGTGTACTGGTGCGAGGAGTTCCACATCGACGGGCTCCGGGTGGACGCCGTCGCCTCCATGCTCTACCTGGACTACTCACGTGACTCCGGGCAGTGGACGCCGAACGTCTTCGGCGGGCGGGAGGACCTGGACGCGGTCGCCTTCCTGCAGGAGATGAACGCGACCGTCTACCGGCGCTGCCCCGGCGTGGTGACCATCGCCGAGGAGTCCACCGCCTGGGACGGGGTGACCCGGCCGACGGACAGCGGCGGGCTCGGCTTCGGGCTGAAGTGGAACATGGGCTGGATGCACGACTCGCTGGAGTACATCCAGAAGGAGCCGGTGCACCGCAAGTACCACCACAACGAGATGACGTTCTCGATGGTGTACGCCTACACCGAGAACTACGTGCTGCCCATCTCGCACGACGAGGTCGTGCACGGCAAGCAGGCGCTGGTGTCGAAGATGCCGGGCGACTGGTGGCAGCGGCGGGCCAACCACCGCGCCTACCTCGGCTTCATGTGGGCCCACCCCGGAAAGCAACTGCTCTTCATGGGACAGGAGTTCGCGCAGGGCGGCGAGTTCTCCGAGGAGCACGGGCCCGAGTGGTGGCTGCTGGACCCGGAGTACTGCGCGGCCGGTGACCACCGCGGTGTGCAGGACCTGGTGCGGGACCTGAACACCCTGTACCGGGACACCCCCGCGCTGTGGCGCCGGGACACCGACCCGGGCGGCTTCCGCTGGGTGCTGTGCGACGCGGCCGACGACAACGTCTTCGCGTTCCTGCGGTTCGACGCGGACGGGTCCCCGCTGCTGTCGGTGTCGAACCTCTCCCCGGTCGTCCGGCACGACTACCGCCTGTGGGTGCCCGAGGAGGTCCCGGCCTGGTCGGAGGCGCTCAACACCGACGACGCCCGCTACGGCGGCGGCGGCGTGGGCATCGGCGCCCCCGGGGCGCTCAAGCCCGAGGAGGGGTCCCTGCGCCTCACCCTGCCGCCGCTCGCCACGGTCTGGCTGCGCCCCGAGCGCTGACCGGCAGGTGTCGACCGCCGCCCCAGGGGCAGTCGGGGTCGTACAGACTCAGCGACCGCCCCTGGGGCGCGGACGGAAGGACGGCACGGCCTTGCGCACGGTGGGAGTGGAGGAGGAACTCCTCCTTGTGGACCCGGACAGCGGCGAGCCAAGGGCCTTGTCGGCAGCCGTCCTCGCCCGGGCCGCTCAGGACGATCCCGGACAGGACGTCTTCGAGAAGGAGCTGTACGGGCAGATGCTGGAGTTCGCCACGCATCCGCAGTCGGACATGGCGGCTCTGGGCGAGGAGATCGTGCGCTGCCGCAAGGAGGCGGGGCGGCACGCCGGGGAGATCGGCTGCGCGGTCGCCGCGCTCGCCACCTCCCCGCTCCCGGTCAGCCCGTCGATCAGCATGAACGACCGCTACCAGTGGATGGCCGGGCAGTACGGCATCGCCACCCGGGAACAACTGGTGTGCGGCTGCCACGTGCACGTGTCGGTGGAGTCCGACGAGGAGGGCGTCGCGGTCCTGGACCGCATCCGGCCGTGGCTGCCGGCGCTGACCGCGCTGAGTGCCAACTCGCCCTACTGGCAGGGACGGGACACCGGGTACGCCGGGTACCGCAGCCAGGTCTGGGGGCGCTGGCCGTCGGCGGGGCCGACGGAGCTGTTCGGCTCGGCCGAGCGGTACCACCGCCGGGTGCGGGACATGGTGGAGACCGGGGTCATCCTCGACGAGGGCATGGTCTACTTCGACGCCCGGGTCTCCGCGAACTACCCGACCGTGGAGGTGCGGGTGGCGGACGTGTGCCTGCGCGCGGACACCGCCGTCCTGGTCGCCACGCTGACCCGCGGCCTGGTGGAGACGGCGGCGCGCGAGTGGCGGGAGGGCCGGCCCCCGGCCGACCACAGTGTGAGCCTGCTGCGGCTGGCCGCCTGGCAGGCCGCCCGGTCCGGCCTGGACGAGAACCTGCTCGACCCCCGCACCCTGCGGCCCCGCCCCGCCGCCGAGGTGCTGCACGCGCTGCTGGAGCACACCTCGGACGCGCTCACCGAGAGCGGGGACGCGGACCGCGCCGAGGAAGCCGTCGCCGGGCTGCTGCGCCGGGGCAACGGAGCCCGCGAGCAGCGGCTGCTGATGGAGCGCGGCGGCAGCCTGCGGGACGTCGTCACCGAGTGCGTGCGCCGCACGCAGGACTGAGCAGGCGCCGGGCCCGGGGCGGGCGGCGCCCGCCCCGGGCCCGGCGCCGCCCGTCCTCCGGTCGGTCAGAAGATCAGGGTGAGCGCGTAGGCCAGGAAGAAGGCCGCGATCAGGACGACGAGGACGAGGATCAGCGTCAGCGGCGCCTTGCCCCAGCCCCTGGCCGTGCTGTGCGTCTCCCGGGGCCCGGCCTCCGGCATGCTGCTCTCGGCGGGCGGCGTCTCGCCCGGCTGGACTCCGCCTCCGGGCTCCAGCCCGGTGGTCCGCTCGGGCTCCGGATCGGGGTTCACATGAGTCATGTCCGCCGAGTCCCCCGGACACGCCCAGATCATCACCCGATCACGACTTGCCTGTTCCGGGCCCCGAAACGGCTTCCCTGGGCTACATTCGAGCACCGCCGGCACCGAGCCGACCGGCGCAGTCACCCTCCGTGAACCCCGGGAGCAGCGCATGCGCGACGACGCCCTCGCTCAAGCAGCCGCACGCCCGCTGACCGGCGGGCTCGCCGACAGCGTCTTCGAGACCGCGGAGCGCACCCCGGCCCTGCCGGTCCTGGCCCGCCGTTCGGACGCGGCGCCCGGCGGCTGGGAGGAGGTGACGGCGGTCGAGCTGCGGGACGAGGTGACCGACCTGGCCAAGGGCCTGGTGGCGGCCGGGATCTCGCCCGGGCACCGGGTGGCCGTGATGGCCCGCACCCGGTACGAGTGGACGGTCTTCTCCCACGCGCTGTGGACCGTCGGCGCGGAAGTCGTGCCGGTGCATCCGACGTCGTCCCGGGAGCAGGTGGAGTGGATCCTGCGGGACGCCGACTGCGTGGCGGTCGTGGTGGAGGACGAACAGGGCGCGATGACGGTCGGGACCGTGTGCGCGGGGCTGCCGCGGCTGCGGCACGTCTGGCAGCTCGACGCGGGCGCCCTTGGCCGGTTGTCCGAGCAGGGCGCGCCGGTACCGCTGACCACGGTGGAGTCGCTGCGCCGGATCGTGCTGCCGGACGCGACGGCGGCCGTCGCCTACACCTCGGGCACCTCGGGCCGGCCGCTGGGCTGCGCGCTGAGCCACCGGAATCTGGCCTACCCGTGCGACACGCTGCTGGCCGGCTGGCTGCACACCGCCGCGCCGCCGGGGGAACAGCCGTCGGTCCTCGCCTTCCTGCCCTTCTCCCACGTGTACGGCATCATGATCCAGCTCGTGTGCCTGCGCGGCGGGGTGCTGATGGGGCACGAGCCCGACATGACCGGGGCCGCCCTCGCCTCGGCGCTGCGCACCTTCCGGCCGACGTACCTCTACGGCGTCCCGTCGGTGTTCGAGAAGCTGTACAAGACGTTCCTGCGGACGGCCCATCAGTCGGGCCGCGGCGCCCTGTTCGAACGGGCGGCGCAGACCGCGCGGGACTTCGCCGCGGCCCAGGAGCGCAAGCGGCTCGGCCGCGGGCCGGGCCCGGGTCTCGACCTGCGGCTGCAGCACGCCCTGTACGAGCGGACGGTGTACCGCGGGCTCCGCGACGCGCTCGGCGGCCGGGTGCTGCGGGGCAGCTCGGGCGGCTCGTCGCTCAGCCGCGAGCTGTCCCTGTTCTACGAGGGCATCGGCCTGCGCATCCACGACGGCTACGGTCTCACCGAGTGTTCCGGCGGGATCACCATGCAGCCGCTCGGCCGGGAGAAGTCCGGGACCGTGGGCCGTCCGCTGCCGGGGACCGAGGTCCGGATCGCCGACGACGGGGAGATCCTGGTGCGCGGCCCGTCGGTGTTCCAGGGCTACGTCGGCGACGAGGGACGTACCCGGGGCGCGCTGCGCGGCGGCTGGCTGGCCACCGGGGACATCGGCCGGCTGGACTCCGAGGGGTATCTGGCGATCACCGGCCGCAAGAAGGACATCCTCGTCACCAGCGGCGGCAAGAGCGTGGCGCCGCAGCCGCTGGAGGAGCGGCTGCGGCTGCATCCGCTGATCCACCAGGCGGTGGTGGTGGGTGAGGACCGGCCCTGCGTGGGGGCTCTGATCACCCTGGATCCGGAGTTCCTCGCGCACTGGCGGGCGGCGATGGCCCCGCAGGGCGACGCGCCGGGCCGGGAGGCACGCGAGGAGAACGCGCTGATGGAGGAGATCGCGCGGGCCGTCGCCTCGGCCAACAGCGCGGTGTCCCGCGCTGAGTCCATCAGGGTCTACCGTGTGCTTCCGGAGTCGTTCGCCCCGGACAACGGTCTGCTGACGCCGTCGCTGAAGCTGCGCCGCGACGCCATCGTGCGGCACTACGCCGCCGAGATCGACGCGATGTACGAGGCACGGTCCCGGGCGGCGCGGCGGCCGTCCGTGCAGGAGCCGGCCGACTGGGACGAGCCGGACAGCGTCTTCCGCTAGAGTGCGCGGTCCGCCCGCGGGTCCGGCAGGGCGGAAGGTGCCCGCGTGACGCCGGGCGAACAGAGGGACGGATATCCCGCCGTGCCGAGGGAACCCGCAGCAGGGACCGACCAGGACTACGATCGCGCCGGTCGGACGGAGCCGAGGCCCCGTCCGCCGGGGCCCGGGGATTTCGAGATGTCGACGGAGCCGCGTTGGGACGACACACCGCCCTCGGAGGAGAGCTGCGAACGCACCTACTCCTTCCCGGGTGAGCTGCGCAACGTCACGGGCGCCCGGCTCGCGGCCGAGGAGTTCCTGTGCGACCTGGCACGGCACGCCCCGCCGGCCGCGCCGGAGTACTGGGACGACATCCTCCTGGTCGTCACGGAGCTGGCGGCCAACGTCATCCAGTACGCTCCCGGGCCGTTCGGCCTGCACATGCGCCGCACCTTCGACGGGGTGCACGTGACGATGCACGACACCAGCACCACCCGGCCCGAGCCGCGGCCCTTCCATCCGGACGCGGGCGGCGGCGGCATCGGCTGGCACCTGGTGCACACGCTGTGCGACCAGGTGAGCGTCGTGGTCCAGGACCGCGGCAAGGACATCCACGTCTTCCTGCCCTGGTGACGGCCGCACCGGTTGACGGGCGCGACGTGTAACCGCGCGCCATCCGGATACTCCGGCTCCGCGGGGCGCCGGTGCCCCCACTCGTTCGTCTGCCTGCCGCACCCGGCTGGCGGAACGGCCCGAGTCGCGATGGGATCGCGATGGTGACAGCGATCCGGGGCAGGCGAACGACGTCAGGTCGAACCGCCTGGAGCCGCAGAGAGGGATGGACACCGTGACACGACCCAGGATCCTGGTGGTTGGCGCAGGCTTCGCAGGAGTCGAGTGCGTCCGCCGCCTGGAGCGGAAGCTCACCCCCGACGAGGCCGACGTCACCCTGGTGACGCCGTTCTCCTACCAGCTCTACCTCCCATTGCTGCCCCAGGTCGCCTCCGGCGTGCTCACGCCGCAGTCGATCGCCCTGTCGCTGCGCCGCAGCCGGAAGTACCGCACCCGGATCATCCCGGGCGGCGCGATCGGCGTCGACCTGAAGTCGAAGGTCTGCGTCGTCCGCACCATCACGGACAAGATCGTCGACGAGCGGTACGACTACATCGTGCTGGCGCCGGGCAGTGTGACCCGTACCTTCGACATCCCGGGGCTGACCGACTACGCCTTCGGGATGAAGACCCTCGCCGAGGCCGCCTACATCCGCGACCACGTCATCTCGCAGCTCGACCTCGCGGACGCCAGCGACGACCCGGCCGAACGGGCGGCTCGGCTGCAGTTCGTGGTGGTCGGCGGCGGCTACGCGGGCACCGAGACCGCGGCCTGTCTGCAGCGGCTCACGCACGCGGCCGTGCAGCGCTACCCGCGCCTGGACCCGGGCCTGATCAAGTGGCACCTGATCGACATCGCGCCGAAGCTGATGCCGGAGCTGGGCGACAAGCTCGGCCGCAGCGCCCAGGAGATCCTCAAGCGGCGCGGCATCGACGTCTCGCTGGGCGTGTCGATCGCCAAGGCCGGTCCGGAGGAGGTCACCTTCACCGACGGCCGGGTGGTGCCCACCCACACCCTGATCTGGACGGCCGGTGTGGTCGCCAGTCCGCTCATCGCCACGCTCGGCGCGGAGACGGTCCGGGGCCGGCTGGCGGTCAACGCCGAGATGAACCTGCCCGGTCAGGACGGGGTGTTCGCGCTCGGCGACTCGGCCGCCGTCCCCGACCTGGCCAAGGGCGGCGGCGCGGTCTGCCCGCCCACCGCCCAGCACGCGCAGCGCCAGGGCCGCAAGGTCGCCGACAACGTCATCGCCGCGCTGCGCAACCAGCCGCTCGAGCCCTACGTCCACAAGGACCTGGGTCTCGTCGTCGACCTGGGCGGCAAGGACGCCGTGTCCAAGCCGCTGGGCGTCGAGCTGCGCGGTGTCCCGGCCCAGGCGGTGGCCCGCGGCTACCACCTCGCCGCGCTGCGCACCAATGTCGCCAAGACACGAGTGGTGACCAACTGGCTGCTCAACGCGATCGCCGGCGACGACTTCGTGCGCACCGGCTTCCAGGCGCGCAAGCCGGCCCGGCTGAAGGACTTCGAGTACACGGATTCCTATCTGACCCCGGAGCAGGTCCGCGCCCGGGTCGAGGGTCAGACCGCGAGCTCCTGATGTGACCGGGATCACCGTGGGCCGCCGATCATTCCCCAGCGGGTCGGCGGTCTCACACGGTGATCAGGAGACATCGACGGAGGGACACCGGCGGCATGACCGAGAAGACCGTGAAGGGCCCGGCGAGCTACTTCCCCGCCATCGAGCGGAAGTACGGCCGTCCGGTCGGCGAGTGGCAGGAGCTGATCCGCTCCTCGCCGCTGAAGAGGCACATGGAACTGGTCGCCTGGCTGAAGGACGAGCACGGTCTCGGGCACGGCCACGCCAACGCGCTTGTCGCGCACACGCTGGCCGGGGGCGAGTAGTCCAGGTCCTCGTGCCATGCTGGTCCGTAGATCAAGTTCTGGCACGGGAGAGAGCGCGGCGGCGTGAGGCGAGCGGTTCGGTCGGGGTGGGCAGGCATGTGGGACCGGCTGGCCGCGTCCGACCCGGGACTGCTCCGGCTCACCGCGGGCCTGCGCACGGTGACCGCCATCGCCCTGACCCTCGCGGTGCTCGGCGTGTTCGGGGTCCCGGTGCCGCAGCTCGTCGCCGGGGCCATCGCGGCGATGGTCGCGACCTTCGCCATCCGGGAGAAGCAGCGCTCCCAGCAGGCCGTCACCCTCGCGCTGGGACTGCCGGTGGCGCTCGCCTCCGTCTCGCTGGGTGCGCTGCTCAGCCAGCGGGTCGTCGAGGGCGACCTGTTCTTCGTCGTACTGATCTTCTGCGCCGTCTACAGCCGCAGGTTCGGCGACCGGGGCACGGCGCTGGGCCTGGTCGGCTTCCAGGTCTACTTCATGTCGCTGTTCGTGCACGCGACCCCGGGCGCGCTGCCCGCGCTGTACGCGGTGATCTGCGTGGCGTTCGGCTGCGCCGCCATGGCCCGCTTCGTCCTGCTGCCGCAGACCCCGGCCGGAACCCTGGACCGGCTGCGGCGCGCCTTCCGCGCCCGGCTGGGCCAGCTCTTCGGCACCCAGCTGGAACTCCTGGACGCCGGCCCCGACGACGTGGACAAGGTGCTCGGGGAACTGCGCACGCGTACCGCGCGGCTGCAGGAGACGGCGCTGCTGATCCAGGGCCGGCTGACGGACGGCGCCTCCGACGAGGCGACGGCGCGGCTGCTGCAGCGCCGGATCGCCGACGCCGAGATCGCCGCCGAGCGGCTCGGGCTGCTGCTGCTGACCGCGCGCAGCGCCGAGCGGACCGACACCCTGACCCTGCACCTGCCCGGAGCTCCCCTGCCGTCCGGCGGCGAACTGCCGGTGCGGGACGGGGCCACGGCGCAGTTGCGCCGGGACCTGGCGGCGCTGCGCCTGCTGGTGCTGCGGCCGGCCGGGGAGGCGTCGGGCACGGCGCTGGCGCATGTGCGCAACCGGCTGCTCGGCTACCGCGAGGAGGAGAACCTGCCGAAGGCCTCACCGGCCGTGCAGGACGTCTTCCGGGGCGTCGGCGAGGCCGGGCGGGCCGTGCTCGGACTGCGGATCGCCCTGGACGGGCCGCAGGACGAGTCCGACGACTCACCGGCGACGGCCCGCTCCCGCGAGGAGCTGGACGCCGAGGACGCGGCCATCGGGGGCAGCGAGGAGGCCGAGGCGGAGAAGCCGGAGCCGGACGGGCTGGGGCGGCCCACGACCAGGGCCGCCGTACAGGTCGCGGTCGGTTCCGCGATCGCCATCGCCGGCGGCGAGCTGCTGTCCAGCCAGCGCTGGTACTGGGCGGTGCTGACGTGCTGGATCGTGTTCATCAACACCTCCTCCACCGGCGAGATCCTGGTCAAGGGCTACCGCCGGCTGCTCGGCACGGTGCTCGGCGTGGTGGCCGGCATCGTGCTCGCCGGCCTGGTCGGGAACCACACGTGGACGGCGTTCGCGCTGGTGCTGCTGTTCGTGTTCGCGATGTTCTACACCGCGCCCCTGTCCTACACGCTGATGTCGTTCTTCGTCACGGCGATGCTGGGACTGCTGTACACGCTGCTGAACTCCTACAGCCTGTCGGTCCTGGTGCTGCGGGTGGAGGAGACGGCGCTGGGCGCGGCCTGCGGGGTGATCGCGGCGGCGGTGGTCCTGCCGATCCACACCGACCGGCGCACCAACGACCTGCTCGTCGACGTCCTGGAGAAGCTGGCGGAGGTCACCCGCGCCGCCGCCGACCAGCTCAGCGGCGGTCCGCCGGTGGACCTGGTCGACAAGGCCCGTGAGCTGGACCAGGCGCTGGCGGACCTGCGGGCCGCCAGCCAGCCGCTGACCCACCCGGTGACCTCGATGCGCTCCCGCCGCGACACCGCCCGGTACGTCATGGCACTGCTGGAGACCTGCGCCTACCACGCCCGTTCCCTCGCGGCCACCGCCGAGCTGCTGCCCACGCACCCGTCCATCGCGGCGGATCCGCGGCTGCGCACGGCCGGCCGGCGGATCGTGGCGAACATCGACGCGATCGCCGCCCACGTGGTGGACCCGCGGTCCGCGGCGACGGTGGAGACCGGCCCCAGCATCGCGTCGCTGCTGGAACCGGGCACCCTGCGCAGTCCGCGCTACGGCCGGGTGACGGACCGGGTGCTGCGTCATCTGCAGCGGCTCGACGAGGCGGTGTCCGGCCTCGCCCGCCCGCTCGGCGTCACGCCGGAGCCCCGCGGGCGGTGACCGGCGCGCCGGGACCGGGCCCGTCGGCGCGGGCCCGGTCCGGACCGGGGGGTCACCGCTGCTTCCGCACGCCCCGCTGGCCCAGCACCTCGTCGCGTACCCGGGCGCAGCTGCGGCTGATGAGCCGGGAGACGTGCATCTGGGAGATGCCGAGCCGGTCGGCGATCCGGCTCTGCGTCATGTCCTCGAAGAAACGCATGTAGAGGATGGCCCGCTCCCGTTCGGGCAGCCGGCGCAGTCCCTCCTTGGCGGCCTCGCGGTCCACGACGACGTCGAACGCGCCGTCCGACGCTCCGAGCGTGTCGGCGAGGCTGTAGCCGTCGTCGCCGCTGGACAGTTCGGCGTCCAGGGAGAGGGTGCTGAAGCTCTCCAGCGCCTCCATGCCCGCGGCGACCTCCTCCTCGGTGAGGCCGGTGTGGGCGGCGATGTCGGCGGGGGTCGGCTCGGGGGTGCCGGGGTTCTGGGTGAGCTCGCGGCGGGCCACCCGGACCCGGTTGCGCAGCTCCTGCACCCGGCGGGGCACCCTGAGCGCCCACATCCGGTCCCGGAAGTGCCGCTTCACCTCGCCGGTGATGGTCGGCACGGCGTAGCTCTCGAAGGCCCCACGGGACGGGTCGAACCGGTCGATGGCCTTGACCAGTCCGAGTGCGGCCACCTGCCGCAGGTCCTCGACGGCCTCTCCGCGGTCGCGGAACCGGCCCGCTATCCGGTGGGCCATGGGCAGCCAGGCGGTCACCAGCTCGTCGCGCACCGCGTCCCGGTCGGGCCCCTCCTCCAGCTCCGCCAGCCGGGCGAAGAGGGCCGCGGTGTCGGGGGCGTCGTCGTGGGTCCGCCGCCCGGACGCGGAGGTCGCGGTGGCGGCGGCGGTGCCGGGCGTGCCGGAAGGACTTGTCGACATGTCGGTCAGCATGCGGAATCGCTCCTGAACGTGGTTTCAGGGCAAGGGACGGAACCGCGGTTCCCGAGTCCTGGCCCGAACGGTGCTGTCAGGGTTCGCCGCGGGATGGGTGTCCGGCCCTCCGGAGGGGGCCTGCGGCGATCTCATCCCGCCGGGCGCGCGCCTCCGGTCCGAAGCACGAGGTTCCGTCTGCCCCTGCCCATGTATGGCAAACGCCGCTAACGGAACTTCTCCTACCGTTCTCAGTGGAGCGGTACGACGGCGGTTATCCGCTTGCCTCCGCGGGGCAGGCCGGCCACGCTGACGTCGCGGGCCAGCAGGCACACGATGGGCCAGCCGCGGCCGCCGAGCCGGTTGCGGCCCCGCTCGTCCACGGGGGCCTCGACCACCGGAACGTCGTCGCTGCGGTCGCTGACCGACACCCTCACCCCGCCGCTGTCGACGTCGACGTCGAAGCCGGTGATGCCGCCGCCGTGCAGGATGGCGTTGGTGGCGAGTTCGGAGGTGACCAGCAGGACGTCGTCGAGCGCGACGTCGTCGCAGCGGATGGCGCGGGTCCTGCACCGCTCGGCCACCACGCGCTGGACGGTTCTGCGGGCGTCCGCCGGCCGGCACGGAACCGGCCGGCACGGCTGACGAAGTCCCGCCGGGGAGTCCGTCCTGTACGTCTCGCGCATCCCTTCCCTCCCTCGGTGCTGCCCGGAACGGGTCTCTTGTTCCGGCTCACCCCTGCGAGAGCGCTCAAACACCCTCGGTGGCGTTGTCATCACCCGGCGCGTGCCGGGTACGTGGACGGTATGACGGATGTCGTGGACGCGGACGAACTGCTGCGGCGGATCAGGCGGGGCAGGGACCGGGCCGCCGAACAGGAACGGGCCTGGCGGGAACAGGCGCAGGGCCTCACGGCGACCGATCCGGAGGGGGCGCGGGAGGCGTCCGTCCGGGCCGGTGCGTACGAGGCGGTGCTGCGGGTGCTGGAGGAGATCGTCGACCCGGGCGGAGCGCCGGCGGAGCGGCCGGGGGTGAGACAGGTCACCTGACCCGCTCCGGATTGGGTGAATGACGCGGAGATGGTTTATCGTTCACACATACGTGGTGACGGGGTCGACCGGAACCGTCCTCCATCACCACCGCGTACGGCCCTGGCTGGCCTCCCCCGTCCAGCCAGGGCTTTTTCATGCCCGGAAGCACGGCACCCGGCCGGGATCCGTTCCTTCGAGGTGCCCGGGGCGGCGGCAGCGGCTGAAATGAACTTGGGGAACACACCCCGACCGTCGCCGGCGAGGAGTCCCGCGCCATGACCAAAGCGATAAAACTGCTGACCGCCCTGCCGCACGCGCAGCGTGAGCGGCTGATGGAGCTGGCCAAGGAGGTCTCCTTCCCGGAGGACTCCCGGATCTTCGAAGCGGGCGGCACCGCGGACCGCTTCTGGGTGATCCGGTCGGGCGCGGTCCATCTGGACCAGCAGGTCACGTCCCGGCAGCGGGTCACCGTCGCCACGCTGGGCGCGGGCGACATGCTCGGCTGGTCCTGGCTGTTCCCGCCGTACCGGTGGGACTTCGGCGCGGTGGCCTTCAGCAACGTGCGCGCCTACGAGTTCGACGGTCCCTCCGTGCTCGCGCTGAGCGTGGAGGACCCGCTGCTCGGGCTGTCACTGGTGCGGACGGTCGCGGAGATCCTCGCGCACCGGCTGGAGACCACCCGCGGCAAGCTGATGGACCAGTACGCGGTCCGCAGGCGCGGACCGCTGTGAGCCGCCCGCAGGCGCGGACCGCTGTGAGCCGCCCGCAGGCGCGGACCGCTGTGAGCCGCCCGCAGGCGCGGACCGCTGCCGAGACGCCGGGCGGGCGGCCGGGGGGCCGCCCGGGCCCGCCGCGTCAGATCCGGTAGCGGCGCAGGGCCGGCATCGCGGCGGCCAGCGCCAGCATGACCACGACCACCAGCGCGCCGCCGCCCGCCACCGCGGCTCTGGGGCCGAACGCCGAGCCGGCGGTGCCGTGCAGCACGTCGGCCAGGCGCGGGCCGCCCGCGACCACCACCGTGAACACGCCCTGCATCCGGCCGCGCATGTCGTCGGTGGCGGCGGACAGCAGGATGGCCCCGCGGAAGACCATGGAGATCATGTCGGCGAGACCGGCGAGGGCGAGGAAGGCGACGGCCACCCAGAGGTCGCCGCTCAGCCCGACCCCGGCGATGGCCGCCCCCCAGGCGACGACCGCGCCGATGACCATCCAGCCGTGCCGCCGCGCCCGCGAGAAGACGCCGGAGAACAGTCCGCCCAGGACCGCGCCGACCGGGATGCCCGCGAAGAGCACGCCGAGCGCCAGGCCCTCGCCCCAGGAGGCGTAGGTCTCCGCGGCGAGCTGCGGGAACAGGGCCCGGGGCATGCCGAGGACCATGGCCACGATGTCGGCCAGGAAGGACAGCAGCAGCACCTTGTGCCCGGAGATGTAGCGGAAGCCGGCCGCGATCTCGCGCACGCCCGCGCGCCGGGCGGGCCGATCGCCGAGCGGGGGCAGTGCGGGCAGCCGGAACACCGCCCAGACGGTGACGCACAGGGCCAGCGCGTCGATCAGGTACAGCTCGGGCAGCCCGATGACCGGGATGAGCACGCCGGCCAGCAGCGGTCCCGCGACCAGGCCGGTCTGCATCACGGTCGAGCCGAGCGCGTTCGCGGCGGGCAGTTCGGCGGCCGGCACCAGACGGGCGATGGAGGCGTTGCGGGCCGGGGAGTTGAGGCCGAAGAAGGCCTGCTGCAGGGCGAGCAGCAGCATGAGCACCACCACGGAGTCCAGGCCCGTGACGGCCTGCGCCCAGAACAGCACCGAGGTCACGGCGATGCCGGTGTTGGTGACCAGCAGCAGCTTGCGCCGGTCCACGGTGTCGGCGACCGCGCCGCCCCACAGCGCGAACAGCACCATGGGCACGAGACCGGCGAGGCTGGCGTAGCCGACCCAGGCCGAGGAGTGCGTGATGTCGTAGATCTGCTTCGGCACGGCGACGGCGGTCAGCTGGCTGCCGACGGCCGTGACGATGGTCGACGACCACAGGCGCCGGAACGCCGGTATGCGCAGCGGCCGGGTGTCCATGGCCCAGCGGCGCCAGCCGCGCCCGGGCGGGGCCGGCGCGGCCGGGGTGTCACTGCCGGTGGCGCCGGGGCCGGCGCCGGTGTTCCTCGGTCCGGCGCCGTCGCTCGCCGGCCCTGCGCCGTCGGTCCTCGGTTCGGTGCCGCTGCTTTCGCTCGTGTCCACGGGGTTCCTGGTCGCTCGTCGGGGGTCGTTGAGAGGTTGCTCGATACATCTTTCGATGCGAGGGCAACTATCGCAGGAACTCCCGGGCTGTCCGACACCTCCCCGCCACCGTGCTCAGGCGCCGAGGAGCAGGGCGGCGCCGAGCACCAGCATGGTGAGCGCGACCAGGCCGTCCAGGACCCGCCAACGGCGCTGCTGCGCGAGGGGCTGGTGATGGCGGCGGTGACCTCCTCGCCGGACCCGGTGCCGGGCTGCTCGGTCCGCCCGCTGGGCCGGATGCGCTACCTGCCGGCCGCCGCGCCGGAGTTCGCCGCCCGGTACCTGGACGGTCCCCTGCCTGATCTGCTGCCCGGGGCGCCCGTGGTGGTCTTCGACCGCAAGGACGACTTCCAGGACGGGTTCGTCAGACGGCTGGGCGGCGTGGCCGCCAGCCCGCTGCGGCACCACGTGCCCACCTCCGAGGGCTTCACCGACGCGGTCGCCGCGGGGCTGGGCTGGGGCATGCTCCCGGAGGTCCAGGCCGGTCCGCTGCTGGCCGCGGGCCGCCTCGTCCTGCTCGCGCCGGACCGGAGCGTGGACGTCACCCTGTACTGGCAGCAGTGGAGGCTCGACTCCCCCGCCCTGGCGGCGCTGGCCGATGCGGTGGCGGGGACGGCGGCCCGGGCGCTGCGCCGGTGATCCGGGTGCCGGCGGACGCGCCGCGGGTCCTCAGGGCCGCGGTCCGCCGAGCCGTCCGGCCGCGCTGTCCAGCAGCATCTCCAGCGCGGTCGGGTAGGCGCTGGTGACCATGCGCCTCGCAAGCAGCGGGGCCGCCTCGGCGATGCGGGGGTGGGTGGCGCGGGGCAGGCGGGCGTAGGTGGAGTGCCACTTGTCCTCGTCGGCGCGCTGGGAGGCGCTGGGCAGGGCCAGTGACGCGGAGTCCAGGGCGGCGAAGGCCAGGGTCTGGTCGATGAACGCGTGGTAGACGCGGACCGTCTCGGCCAGGGAGAACCCGGCCGAGCGCAGCACGCCCAGCACGGCCTCGTCGGCGGCCAGTTCGTGGGCGCGGCCGGTGACCCGGCTGGCGGTGAGCAGCGCGGCCTGCGGGTGCGCGACGTAGCCGCCGTGGATGCGCAGTCCGATCGTCCGCAGGTCGGCCCGCCACTCGCCGGTCGGCCGCCAGCCGGCCAGCGCCTCGCCGATGAGCGCGTCGCCGATGGCCAGGGTCAGGTCGTCCATGCCCCGGAAGTACCGGTACAGCGTGCTGGGGTCGCAGTCCAGGGCGAGCCCGAGGCGGCGGGCGGTGAGCCCGGTGCTGCCGTGCTCGCGCAGCAGCCGGAGCGCGGCAGCGACGATCAGTTCCTCGGACAGCACGGTGCCGCCGCGGGTCGGACGGCGCCTGCGGCGCCTCTCCTCGGGCACGACGGGCTTGGGCACGGTGCTTCCCTCCTGCCTCCGCGCGGCTTATGCCAACGCCATTGACCTTACGCCACCCTCCGGCGTTGGATTCCGGGCAAGGCGCGCCTGCCTCGATGTCCCGTTCCGTTCGTGACCGTTCTTCGTGTCAGGCAGGAGTTTCCCGTCATGCGTGTACTGCTCGTGGGAGCCGGGGGTGTCGGCACCGCCGTCACCCGGATCGCGGCCCGCCGTCCGTTCCTCGACCTGATGGTGGTGGCCGACTACGACCCCGCCCGGGCCGAGGCGGCGGTCGCGGCCCTCGGCGCGGCCGGGGACCGCTTCCGCGCCGAGCGGGTGGACGCGGGCGACGAGGCCGGGGTCGCCGCGCTGCTCGCCCGGCACGGCTGCGACGTGCTGCTCAACGCCACCGATCCGCGGTTCGTCATGCCGCTGTTCCGGGCGGCGCGCTCGGCCGGGGCGACCTACCTCGACATGGCGATGTCGCTGTCCCGTCCGCACCCCGAGCGGCCGTACGAGGAGTGCGGGGTCAAGCTGGGCGACGAGCAGTTCGACCTGGCCGGGGAGTGGGCGGAGGCGGGCGCGCTCGCCCTGGTGGGCATGGGCGTGGAACCCGGTCTGTCGGACGTGTTCGCCCGCTACGCCGCCGACGAACTCTTCGACACCATTGAGGAGATCGGCGTCCGCGACGGCGCCGATCTCACCGTGGACGGCTACGACTTCGCCCCCTCGTTCAGCATCTGGACCACCATCGAGGAGTGTCTGAACCCGCCGGTGGTGTACGAGCGCGGGCGGGGCTGGTTCACCACCGCGCCGTTCAGCGAGCCCGAGGTGTTCGACTTCCCTGAGGGGATCGGGCCGGTGGAGTGCGTGAACGTGGAGCACGAGGAGGTGCTGCTGATGCCTCGCTGGGTCGGCGCCGACCGCGTCACGTTCAAGTACGGGCTGGGCCGGGAGTTCGTCGAGACGCTGAAGACCCTGCACCGCCTGGGGCTTGACCGCACCGAGCCGGTGACGGTGCCGGGCCCGGACGGACCGGTCGCCGTCTCGCCGCGCGACGTGGTCGCCGCGTGCCTGCCCGACCCGGCGACGCTGGGCGAGCGGATGCACGGCAAGACCTGTGCGGGCACCTGGGTGCGCGGCACGAAGGACGGGGCGCCGCGCGAGGTGTACCTGTACCACGTGGTCGACAACCAGTGGTCCATGGCGGAGTACGGCTGCCAGGCGGTGGTGTGGCAGACGGCGGTCAATCCGGTCGTCGCCCTCGAACTCCTCGCCACCGGCGCCTGGTCGGGGACGGGCGTCCTCGGTCCGGAGGCCTTCCCCGCAGGCCCGTTCCTCGACCTGCTGACCGCGTACGGCTCCCCGTGGGGCATGCGCGAGCAGTGACCGGAACGCGGCCCGCGCCAAGTCCCGCGCAACCTCCCGGTTTCATGCCGTCCTGACCGGTCACCCGAAAAAGCACGCATTCGACTGGCACGGACGACTACGACCGGAGGAGACTTCGATGTACAACTGGCGCGAACATGCCGCGTGCCGTCATGAGGACCCCGACCTGTTCTTCCCCATCGGCACCACCGGTCCTTCGCAGGTGCAGGCACAGCAGGCGAAGGCGGTGTGCGGTCGCTGCCCGGTGCGGGAGCAGTGCCTGGACTGGGCCTTGGACACGGGCCAGAGCATCGGCATCTGGGGCGGCACCACCGAGGTGGAGCGGCGCGCGCTCAAGCGCCGCGTGCGTTCCCGGCAGCGCTCCGGCTGAGCCGACCGCCCCGCCCCGGCCGCTCCGGGCCCCGGCGTCCGCCCCCGGTCCCCCAAGGCCCGGCGGCGGACGCCGGGGCCTCGTCGTGCGGCGGGGCGGGCCCGGTCGTCCGGGGACGAACCCGCCCCGGTGGTCCGGCCGCTAGGGTCGGGCCGGCTTGCCCGGCTCGTACAGCCAGGTGCGGAACAGCGGGTCCAGGTCCTTGCCGGACAGCCGCTCGGCGAGCCGGGTGAACTGGGCCGTGGTGCCGTGCCCGGCGCGGTGGCCGGCCGCCCAGGCGCGCAGGATCCGGAAGAAGTCCCGGTCGCCGACGGCCCGGCGCAGTTCGTGCAGGGTCATCGCGCCGCGGGCGTAGACGGGTGTGTCGAAGATGTTCTCCCCGCTGCCCGGGTCGCCGGGCGGGAAGGCCCACAGGCGGTTGCTCGCCGGGCGGGCGTAGAGGTCGTCGAACGCCTTCTGCGCGCTGTCGCCGCCGTGCTGTTCCGCGTAGAGCCACTCGGCGTAGGTGGCGAAGCCCTCGTTGAGCCAGATGTCCTTCCACGCGGTCAGCGAGACCGAGTCGCCGAACCACTGGTGGGCGTTCTCGTGGACCAGGGTGCTCACGTCGGGCGCCGAGTCGTAGAGGGGCCGGCTCTGGGTCTCCAGGGCGTAGCCGACGTCGGGCGCGTGGTCGACGAGCGAACCGGCGGCCTTGAACGGGTAGGGCCCGAACAGCCTGCTCTCCCACTCCAGCACGGAGGGCAGCTTCTTCAGCACGGGCGCCGCCGCGCGCGCCTCACGCGGGTCGACGGCGTTGTACACCTGGATGCCGTCGTGCGTGGTGTACCGCTCGACCTGGAACTTCCCGACAGTGGCGGTGGCGAGGTAGGCGGCCATCGGCTCGGCCTGGTGCCAGCGGAAGGTGGTGCGGCCGTGCGCGGTGCGCGTGCCGCGCAGGACGCCGTTGGCGACGGCGGTGCGTCCCTCGGGGACCGTGATCGTGAAGTCGTACGACGACTTGTCCTTGGGGTGGTTATTCGCCGGGAACCAGGTCATCGCGCCCTGCGGCTCGCCGGCGACGAACGCCCCGTCGTCGGTGGGGATCCAGCCGTCCGCGGAGCCGTCCGGGTCGGTGACCGGCCCGGGCGTGCCGTGGTAGGAGACCGCGACCCGGAACTCCTGGCCCGCGCGCAGGGCGTGCCCCGGGGTGACGACGAGTTCCTGGCCGTCGCGGCGGAAGCCGGCGGAGTGGCCGCCGACGGTGACGCCGGTGACCTTCAGGCCCGAGAGGTCGAGGTCGAAGCGGGTGAGCCGCTGTGTGGCCCGTGCGGTGAGGGCGGCCTTGCCGTCCAGGCGCCGGGAAGCAGGGTCGTAACGGAGCGTCAGGTCGTAGTGGCCCACGTGGTAGCCGCCGTTGCCGCTGAGCGGGAAGTAGGGGTCGCCCGCGCCGGCTGCGCCGGTCGTGCCGGCCGCCGCGGGGCCGGCCGCCCCGAGCAGCGCCGCCACGGCGACGGGGACGGTGGCGAGGACCGCCTCGCGGCGGAGAACTGCGGTGCGTCGGCCGGGGACCTGTCTGCGCGGTGGCGTCACGGGCGCTCCTCCAGGGGGGTGACGAATGATCGTTTCGCCAAAGACTAGGCGCGGGGCCGACCCGGTTTCGCCCTCTTTCCGGTCAAGTCACGCCGCGTCGCCGCCCGGTGGGCCGCGCCCGCGGCAGTACTCTCGCAGCACCGTCCGCGACCCGAGAGGGGCCCCACCGTGAGCGTGCGCGTGCGCCGGATCTACGAACCGCCCGAGGCGGACGACGGGCTGCGGGTCCTGGTGGACCGGCTGTGGCCGCGCGGAGTGTCCAAGGACGAGGCCCGGGTGGACGAGTGGCCGAAGGGGCTCACGCCCTCGAACGAACTGCGCAAGTGGTTCCACTCCTCGCAAGGCTCCTTCGAGGAGTTCCGCAGCCGCTACGAGGCCGAACTCGCCGCTCCCGAGGCAGCCGGACTCCTCGACGGGCTGCGGCGGTCGGCGCGCGAGGGGAGGATGACGCTGCTCACGGCGTCCAAGGCGCCGGAGCGGAGCCACGCCTGCGTGCTGGCGGAGTTGCTGCGGGGCTGAGACCCGGCCCCGCGGCGTCCGCCTGCTCCTCCTCAGCCCGTCTGCTTCGCCGCCGCCCGCCCCGCCGCGCGGCCCGAGAAGAGGCAGCCGCCGAGGAAGGTGCCTTCCAGGGCGTTGTAGCCGTGCACGCCGCCGCCGCCGAAGCCCGCCACCTCGCCCGCCGCGTACAGCCCCTCGACCGGTGCGCCGTCGGCGCCGAGCGCCCGGGAGTCGAGGTCGGTCTGGATGCCGCCGAGGGTCTTGCGGGTGAGGACGTGCAGCTTGACGCCGATCAGCGGACCCGCCCCGGGATCGAGGATCCGGTGCGGGGCGGCGACCCGGCCAAGGCGGTCGCCGATGTAGCGGCGGGCGTTGCGGATGCCCTGGACCTGCGAGTCCTTGCTGTAGGGGTTGGCGAGCTGGAGGTCGCGGTCCTCGATCTGGCGGCGCACCAGGGCTGCGTCGAGCAGCGGTTCGCCGGTGAGCCCGTTCATCTTCTCGACGAGCTGTTCCAGGGTGTCCGCGGTCACGAAGTCGGCGCCGTTGCGCAGGAACGCCCGCACCGGCGCCGGGGCGCCCTTGCCGAGCAGCCGGTCCCGCAGCACCGCCTTGCGGTCCTTGGCGGTGATGTCGGGGTTCTGCTCGGAGCCCGAGAGCGCGAACTCCTTCTCCACGATCTTCCGGGTGAGGATGAACCAGGAGTGGTCGTGGCCCGCGAGGTCCTCGGTGGTGCGCAGGTGCCTCAGCGTGCCGAGGGTGTCGTAGCCGGGCAGGCACGGGTCGGGCAGCCGGCGGCCGAGCGCGTCGAACCAGAGGGAGGACGGGCCGGGCAGGATGCGGATGCCGTGGCCGGGCCAGACCGGGTCCCAGTTCCGGATGCCCTCGGTGTAGTGCCACATCCGGTCGCGGTTGACCAGGCGGACCCCGGCGGCCGCGCTGATGTCCAGCATCCGGCCGTCGACGTAGGCGGGCACACCGGTGACCATCTCGGCGGGCGGGGTGCCGAGCCGTTCCGGCCAGTAGCGGCGCACGATGTCGTGGTCGGCGCCGATGCCTCCGGAGGTGACGACCACGGCCTGGGCGGCGAGTTCGAACTCTCCCGCCGCCTCGCGGCTGGAGGCGACGCCGCGCGGGGAGTCGTCGTCGGCGAGGACCGTGCCGCGCACACCGCGCGCGGCGCCGCCCTCGATCACCAGCTCGTCGACCCGGTGGCGGTGGTGGAAGGTGAGCAGCCCGTCCCGGGCGGCCTGCCGGGCGTAGCGGACGAAGGGTTCGACCACGCCGGTGCCGGTGCCCCAGGCGATGTGGAAGCGGGGCACGGAGTTTCCGTGCCCGCCCGCCCGCAGGTCGCCGCGCTCGGCCCAGCCGACGGTGGGCAGCAGCGAGATGCCGTGCCCGGCGAGCCAGGAGCGCTTCTCGCCGGCCGCGAACTCCACGTAGGCGCGGGCCCAGCGCGCGCCCCAGGAGTCCTCGTCCTCCAGGCGGTCGAACCGCGCGCTGCCCTGCCAGTCGCTCCAGGCCAGCTCCAACGAGTCCTTGATGCCCAGGCGGCGCTGCTCCGGGGAGTCGACCAGGAACAGGCCGCCGAAGGACCAGAACGCCTGTCCGCCCAGGTTGTGGGCGTTCTCCTGGTCGACCAGGGCGACCCGCCTGCCCCGGCTGGTGAGTTCGTGCGCCGCGACCAGGCCGGCGAGGCCCGCTCCGACGACGATGACGTCCGCGTCCATGGCGGCCATTGCGTCCTTGTCCTTCCGTCCGCGACTCATTCGGGTACTCGTCCTCCGGTGCCGCCGCCGTCGGTCAGCAGGGCGGTGAGCAGTTGTTTCAGCCAGCGGCGTGCGGCGTCGACGTCCTTGTCCAGCAGGAGCTGGGTGGTGACGCCGTCGTAGGCCGCGACCACCGCGCGGGCTGCGCCCTCGGCTCCACCGAGCGCGGCGGGCAGTTCGGTGTGGCCCCCGGCCCGGCCGAGCCGGTCGGCGACGGCCTCGCGCAGCCGGGTCCGGTGGTCGAGGAGCGCCTGGGCCACGGCCGGCTCGCGGGCCGCGTGGACCAGGAAATCGGTCTTGACCAGCAGCCAGTCCACGTCGAGCAGCAGCACCTCGGTGACCCGGTCCGCCGAGGCCGGCACGTCCAGGCCGGGCCCGTCCTGGGCGAGCGCCTCGGCCACCTGGCCGGCGATGAGGTCGGCCCGCTCCCGGTAGAGGGCGAAGAACAGCTCGTCCAGGGTGGCGAAGTTGGAGTAGAAGGCGCCCCGGCTGTAGCCGGCGGCCTCGCAGACCTCCTCGATGGAGACGCGCCCGAACCCCTTGGCGGCGAAGACCGCGAAGGCCGCGTCGAGCAGGTTCGCCCGGGTCCGGGCCCGCCGTCTGGTGACGCGCGGGGCCGGATCGTCCTTGGCCGTCATGACGGGACCTCCGTTTCGATACGGGAACGTATCCGATACACCGATGTATGGAAAGGGGCCCGGGAGCCAGGACCGGCCGCGCCCGGCCTGCCTTGGAACACATTTTCGATTCCGGAGTACGCTGTACCCATGGCCACGCACCTCCAGGGCTCCCTGTTCGACCAGACCGACGAGCTACGGCTCGGCCCGCTCGACGGGCTGCGCCGTACCGAGCTGGGCCACGGCGCCTGGATCGACGTGCTGCCGGGCTGGCTGAGCGGCGCGGACGCCCTGTTCGAAGAGCTGGCGGCCGAGGTCCCCTGGCGGGCGGAGCGCCGCAAGATGTACGACAACGTGGTGGCCGTCCCGCGGCTGCTCGCCTTCTACGCCGCGCACGACCCGCTGCCGCACCCCGTGCTCGGCGAGGCTCGGGACGCCCTGTCCGCCCGCTACGCCGAGGAGCTCGGCGAGCCGTTCGCCACCGCCGGGCTCTGCTTCTACCGCGACGGCCGGGACAGCGTCGCCTGGCACGGCGACCGGATCGGGCGCGGCGCCCGCCAGGACACGATGGTCGCGATCCTGTCCGTCGGCGCGCCCCGGGACCTGCTGCTGCGGCCCGTCGCGGGCGGCGGCCCGGCCGTCCGGCGCCCGCTCGGGCACGGCGACCTCATCGTGATGGGCGGATCCTGCCAGCGCACCTGGGAGCACTGCGTGCCCAAGACCGCCCACGCGGCGGGCCCGCGGATCAGCGTCCAGTTCCGGCCGCACGGGGTGCGGTGACGCGTCCGGCGGGTCCCCGCACCGTTCTTCCGGCCATGGGCGCGGAAGCGGGCCTTAGGGTTCCTCCCATGGCATTGCAGATCAGCGCCACGAACCCGGAGCACCCGGCGGTCCTGCTCGAACTGCCCTGGGACGTACCCCTGGAGAAGTGGCCCGAGGAGTACCTCGTACCGCTCCCCCGGGGCATCTCCCGGCACGTCGTGCGCTACGCGCGCGCCGGCGACGAGGTGATCGCCGTCAAGGAGCTGGCCGAGCGGCCCGCGCTGCGCGAGTACGGGCTGCTGCGCGACCTCGACCGGCTGGGCATCCCGGCCGTGGACCCGCTCGCCGTGGTCACCGGCCGCACCGACGGCGCCGGCGACCCGCTGGAGCCGGTGCTGGTCACCCGGCACCTGCGCGGCTCGATGCCGTACCGCTCGATGTTCGAGACCACCATGCGCCCGGCGACCATGCACCGGCTGATGGACGCCCTCGCGGTGCTGCTGGTCCGGCTCCACCTGAGCGGGTTCGCCTGGGGCGACTGCTCGCTCTCCAACACCCTGTTCCGGCGGGACGCGGGCGCCTACGCCGCGTACCTGGTGGACGCCGAGACCGGCGACCTGCACCCGCGGCTCAGCCCCGGGCAGCGGGACTACGACCTGGAGCTGGCCCGGGTGAACATCAGCGGAGAGCTGCTGGACCTGGAGGCCTCCGGGGCGCTGCACCCCTCCGTGGACCCGGTCGAGTTCGGGCACGAGATCTGCACCCGCTACGCCGGGCTGTGGCAGGAGCTGACCCGCACCTCGGTGTACCCGGCGGGCAAGTACCACTACATAGAACGCCGGATACGCCGCCTCAACGACCTCGGCTTCGACGTGGCCGAGATGCAGATCGAGCACTCCGCGGCCGGCGACACGGTGACCTTCGTGCCCAAGGTCGTCGACGCCGGCCACCACCAGCGCCAGTTGCTGCGGCTGACCGGCCTCGACGCCGAGGAGAACCAGGCGCGGCGGCTGCTCAACGACCTGGAGAGCTGGATGGCCACCCAGGACGACTACGCGCCCGGCGACCCCCTCGCCGCCCGCCCCGAGGTGCTGGCCCACCGCTGGGTCAGGGACGTGTTCCGGCCCACCGTGCGCGCCGTGCCGCCGGAGCTGCGCGGCTCCATGGACCCGGCCGAGATCTACCACGAGCTCCTGGAGCACCGCTGGTACCTGTCGGAGCGGGCCCAGCACGACATCGGGCTGGACACCGCCGTCGCGGACTACATCGCGAACGTCCTGCCCAGGGCCCGTACGACCCTGGAGCCGACGACGCCGGAGTAGGTCACTCGTGCGGGACCACGGCCACCGGGCACTCGGCGTGGTGCAGCACGCCGTGCGCGACCGAGCCGATCCGGGCGCCCACGGCGCTGCGGCGGGCCCGCCGGCCGACCACCATCAGCTGGGCCCGGCCGGCCACCGACAGCAGCACCTGCCCCGCGCTGCCCATCTCGACGTGCTCCGCGACGGGCACCTGCGGGAAGCGCTCGCGCCACGGACGCAGTGCGTCGGCCAGGGCCTGCTTCTCGTACGGCTCCAGGCCGCCCGCCTCGTCCAGGAGCTTCAGCGAGCCCGGGCTGTAGGCGAAGACCGGCGGCAGCGTCCAGGCGCGGACCGCCCGGACGGTGGCCCCGCGCAGGGCCGCCGTCTCGAACGCGAACCGCAGCGCGGCGGCGCTGTCCTCCGGGCCGCCGTGCTGGCCGACCACGACGTCGCGCCCGGCGGCCTCCGCCGCCGGCTGGTCACCGGCCCGTACCAGGACCACGGGCCGGGCCGTCTCGGCGATCACCTGCCGCCCGACCGAGCCCAGCAGGAAGCCCATCACCGCGCCGTGCCCGCGCGAACCCAGCACCAGCAGCTCGGACTTGGCGGCCGCGTCGGTCAGCGCCTCCGCGACGCCGCCCTCGAGCAGATCCACGTCCACCTGTAGCTCCGGGTGCCTGCCGGAGACCGCGCGCACGGACTCCCGCAGCCCTTCCGAGACCCAGCCGTGCTGGGTGTCCCGGTCGGCCGTGGCGAGCGCCTCGGCGTAGTGCCAGGCGTGCACCACGCGCAGCGGCAGCTCCCGGCGCACCGCCTCCCTGGCCGCCCAGTCCAGCGCGGCCAGGCTCTCCTGCGTACCGTCCACCCCTGCCGTGATCGGGCGTGTCATGCCTCGGGCCTCCTCGTCGTCCGCTTCCTCGTCCGCGGGTCCAGTCTCCCCCACCTGCTGATCATGTCCCGCCCCTGCCCGCGCAAGGGCGGTCGATGGGCGCTCCCGCCGGGTCCGGGCGGTCCCCGCCGTACGGCGCGGCGAACCCGGGCGATCGAACATACGATGGGCGGGAACCGGTGCGGCGGGCGAAGCGACGCGGTCCCGGTGATCCGACCACGGGGTGGGAGAGGCATGGCACAGGCCGCCGACGCAGCGCGGACCGTCATCCTGACAGTCGACGACGATCCGGGGGTCTCCCGCGCCGTCGCCCGCGACCTCAGGCGGCGCTACGGCGAGTCGTACCGCATCGTGCGCGCGGAGTCCGGCGAGTCGGCGCTCGAGGCGCTGCGCGAGCTGAAGCTGCGCGGGGACCTGGTGGCGGTGATCCTGGCCGACTACCGGATGCCGCAGATGAACGGCATCGATTTCCTGGAACAGGCACTGGACGTGTATCCGGGGGCCCGGCGGGTGCTGCTGACCGCGTACGCGGACACCAACGCGGCGATCGACGCGATCAACGTCGTCGACCTGGACCACTACCTGCTCAAGCCGTGGGACCCGCCGGAGGAGAAGCTCTACCCGGTCCTGGACGACCTGCTCCAGGCCTGGCGGACCAGCGCCTACAAGCCGGTGCCCAGCACCAAGGTCGTGGGGCACCGCTGGTCGGCCCGGTCCTCGGACGTACGGGAGTTCCTGGCCCGCAACCAGGTGCCCTACCGCTGGTACTCGGTGGAGGAGCCCGAGGGGCGGCGGCTGCTGACCGCGGCCGGGCAGGACGGGCAGCGGCTGCCACTGGTGATCACTCCCGACGGGACGGTCCTCATCGAGCCCGAGGCGCCCGAGCTGGCCGCGCGGGTGGGCCTGGCGACGACGCCGACCGCCGACTTCTACGACCTGGTGGTGATCGGCGGCGGCCCGGCCGGGCTCGGGGCCGCCGTGTACGGGGCCTCGGAGGGCCTGCGGACGGTGCTCGTGGAGCGGTCCGCGACCGGCGGGCAGGCCGGGCAGAGCTCCCGGATCGAGAACTACCTGGGCTTCCCCGACGGGGTCTCCGGCGCCCAGCTCACCGACCGGGCGCGGCGGCAGGCGGCCAAGTTCGGCGCCGAGATCCTCACCACGCGCGAGGTGACGGGGCTGGAGGTCAACGGGGCGGCCCGGGTGGTGCGGTTCGCGGACGGCTCGGCGATCGCGGCGCACAGCGTCATCCTGGCGACGGGCGTGCAGTACCGGCGGCTGCAGGCCGAGGGTTGCGCCGACCTGACCGGCTGCGGGGTGTTCTACGGCTCCGCGCTGACCGAGGCCTCCTCCTGCCAGGGACACGACGTGTACATCGTCGGCGGCGCCAACTCGGCGGGCCAGGCGGCGATGTACCTGTCCCGGTTCGCCAAGTCGGTGACGCTGCTGGTGCGCGGGCCCGACCTGTCGGCGTCGATGTCGCACTACCTGATCCAGCAGATCGGCGAGGCGCCGAACATCTCGGTGCGCGGCCACACGGTCGTGGACGCCGCGCACGGCTCCGGCCGGCTGGAGCAGCTGACCCTGCGTCACATGACCAGCGGGGAGACCGAACGCGTCGACGCCCAGTGGATGTTCGTGTTCATAGGGGCCGCCCCGCTGACCGACTGGCTGGACGGGACGGTGCTGCGCGACGAACGCGGGTTCATCCTGGCCGGGCCCGACCTGACCGCCGACGGGCGCCCGCCGGCCGGCTGGGAGCTGGACCGGGCGCCGTACCACCTGGAGACCAGCGTCCCCGGCGTGTTCGTGGCGGGCGACGCCCGCGCCGAGTCCGCCAAGCGGGTCGCGTCCGCCGTCGGAGAGGGAGCCATGGCCGTCATGCTCGTCCACCGGTACCTGGAGCAGTCGTGAGCGGGCAGCCGGTGCCGTGCAGCCCTCGGGAGATCGGCTCCCTGTTCCTGTTCGAGAAGCTGGCGCCCGAACAGCTCGGCCGGCTGTGCCGCGAGGGCCGGGTGGAGCTGTTCCAGCCCGGTCCGGTCTACACCGAGGGCGACCCCGCCACCTGCTTCTACGTGATGCTGGAGGGCACGGTCGTGCTCTCGCGGCGGGTCGGCGGCGACGACGTGGAGGTGTCGCGTACCTCGCAGCGCGGGGTGTACGCGGGCGCCATGCAGGCGTACCTGGGCGACCGGGTGCGGCAGGCGTACAACAACTCGATGCGGGTGACGGAGCCGACGCGGTTCTTCGTGCTGCCGGCGGACGTCTTCGCCGAGATCATGAGCGAGTGGTTCCCGATGGCCACGCATCTGCTGGAGGGCCTGTTCTTCGGCTCCAAGAGCACTCAGGCGGCCATCGGGCAGCGCGAACGGCTGCTGGCGCTCGGCTCCTTGTCGGCCGGGCTCACGCACGAGCTGAACAATCCCGCCGCGGCCGCCGTCCGGGCCACCTCGACGCTGCGCGAGCGGGTCGCGAAGATGCGGCGCAAGCTCGCGGTGATCGCCGAGGGCCCGTTCTCCCGGGACGCGCTGGCGAGCCTGATCGAGATCCAGGAACGCACCGCGGAGCGCGTCGCCAAGGCGCCGGCGCTCAGCCCGCTGGAGGCCTCCGACCGCGAGGACGCGCTCGGCGACTGGCTGGAGGACCACGGCATCGACCACGGCTGGCAGCTCGCGCCCACCTTCGTCCAGGCCGGGCTGGACGTGGACTGGCTGGAGCAGGTCGCGGCGGCCGTGGACGCGGAGATCCTGCCCGGGGCGGTCGGCTGGCTCAACTACACGGTCGAGACCGAGCTGCTGATGAGCGAGATCGAGGACTCCACCACCCGGATCTCGCACCTCGTGGACGCCGCCAAGCAGTACTCGCAGCTCGACCGGGCCCCCTACCGGGTCGTCGACGTGCACGAACTCCTCGACAGCACGCTGCTGATGCTGTCGGGCAAGATCGGTCCGCACATCGAGGTCGTCAAGGCGTACGACCCCGCGCTGCCGCAGGTCCCCGGCTATCCGGCGGAGCTGAACCAGGTGTGGACCAACCTGATCGACAACGCCGTGTGCGCCATGAACGGCGCCGGCGGGCAGGGCACGCTGACCGTGCGGACCGCGCTGGACGGCGAGCAGGCGCTGGTGGAGTTCCGGGACACCGGGCCCGGGGTGCCTCCGGAGATCAGGAGCCGGATCTTCGACCCGTTCTTCACCACCAAGCCGGTCGGCCAGGGCACCGGGCTCGGCCTGGACATCTCCTGGCGGATCGTGGTGAACAAGCACCACGGCACCCTGCGCGTCGAGTCCGAGCCCGGCGACACCCGTTTCCAGGTGCTGCTGCCGCTGACCGCCGCCACACCCGAGGAGCGGTCCGCCCTGACGAACCCCGAGGAGACAGCATGAGCGGCGAGTCCGCCATCGACCCGAACGTCCCGCCGAGCGGCACCGGCTGTGTGGAGTGCGACGCGGACGGCGGCTGGTGGTTCCACCTGCGCCGGTGCGCGGCCTGCGGGCACATCGGCTGCTGCGACGACTCCCCCTCCAAGCACGCCACCGCCCACCACGAGGCGACCGGGCATCCGGTGATCCGCAGCTTCGAGCCGGGCGAGGGCTGGTTCTGGAACTACGACACGGGCGAGCTGTACACGGACGGTCCCGAACTCGCGCCGCCGGCCGCGCACCCGGCCGACCAGCCGGTGCCGGGTCCGGCGGGACGGGTGCCGGCCGACTGGGCCGAGACGCTGCGCTGAACCCCCCGCGGCGGGGCCCGGGTCAGCCGGGCCGGGGTCCGCGCGCGCAGTCGAGGGTGTGCGGGCCGACGGCGTCGGCCAGGGCCCGCATGCCCGCGTCGTTCAGGTGCAGATGGTCGCCGTCGTCGAAGGCGGGGAGCAGGTGCCCGGGCGCGCGGGGGTCGCGCAGGACGCGGTCGAAGTCGACGACCGCGTCGAACTCCCCGCCGGTGCGGACGAACCGGTTGACGTCCTGGCGCACCGCCTCGGCGGCCGGGTCCCACTCGGGCCGGCCCGCGAACGGTCCGATGGTCGCGCCGACCACGCACAGCCCGGCCGCGTGGGCCCGCCGCAGGATCGTCCGGTATCCGGCGATCAGCCCGGCGGCGGTGACCCCGGTGTGAGCCCTGAGGTCGTTCACGCCCTCGAACAGCAGGAGGGTGCGCGCGCCGGGCTGGGACAGCACGTCGCGCTCCAGCCGGTGCAGGGCTCCGGGCCCGGCGCCGTCGCTGAGCACCTTGTTGCCGGACATCCCCTCGTTGGCCACGCCCTTGACGTGCGTCGCGGCCTGGTGCAGGCGCCGGGCGAGGTAGTCGGTCCAGCGCCGGTCGAGCCCGGGGGTGGACTGCCGGCCGTCGGTGAGGGAGTCGCCGAGCACCACCACAGCGCCGGTGGCGGGGTCCGCGGGGCGCGCGGAGACCGCGTCCAGGTACCACCAGGAGCCGGTGTGCCGGGCCCAGTTGGCCCCGCTCGTCTCGGCGGTGTGGTCGCCCTGGGTGACGTACGACGTCTGCATCGCCAGGGCGTGCCCGGTGGCCGGGCCGGCCGCGCCGGGGGTGTGCAGGCTGACGGCGAGGTCGGCCCCGGCCGGGACGGAGCCGGGCAGCGGGTCGCTCCAGGCGACCGCGCCAGCGGGCAGGGTGACGGTGCGGGCGCCGCCGAAGGTGAGCGGCCGGTCGCTGCCCGGCACCAGCGCCGCGCCCGTGCTCCGCAGGCCCGCGCGCACGCTGTCCAGGGCCAGGGGGCGGTCGCCGAAGGCGTTGGACAGGCGCACGCGCAGCCCGCTGCCGGCGACGCTGGTGCGCACGATCAGCCGGTAGCCGCGGCCGGCCGTGCCCTCGCCGAGGCGGCCGGCGCTCGCCGCCCAGGTGACCACCTGGGCGTCCCGTCCGGCGGGCTCGGGCGGCCCGGTCGCCGCCCGCGCGGGCGCCCACTGGCAGGCGAGGGTGAGCAGCGCCGCGGCCGCCAGGCGCCGGACGCGGGCGGACCGGCCGGTCACCGGACCCGGTCCTTCGCCCCGGCGGGCCCGCCGGGCTCCGGGCGCAGCGGCCGGGAGGTGTCTGCGGGTACCACGATTGTCATGGTCCCGCCGCTGCCGGCGCTCCGCCACCGCGGCGGGCGGGAGCCCGGACGTGCGGATGCCCCGCGCGGGGCGGGGCATCCGGTGGTGCGCGGTGCGGACGTCCGTCAGCGGCGGGCGGCCGGGGTGTTGGCGGCGGTCACGTTGACCGCGGCCCACGCCTTGTTCACCGTCTTGTACTCGGTGCTGGTCGAGCCGTACAGGTCCTTGGCCGCCTTCAGCGTCGCGACGCGCGCGCCGTGGAAGTCGGTGGTGGAGACCATGTAGCGGGTCAGCGCACGGTAGAAGATGGCGGTGGCCTTGGTGCGGCCGATGCCCTTGACCGTGGAGCCGTCGTAGGTCGGCGAGTCGTACGTGACGGTGCCGATCTTCTTCTTGCCGCTGCCCTCCGCGAGGAGGTAGTAGGCGTGCGAGGAGACGCCGGAGCCGGCGTGCACCTCGGTGAAGTAGGTGTCCTGCGACCAGTAGTCGATCGTGCCCTCGAGCTTGTCGAGCGAGGGGTGGTCGAGGCGGCGCAGGAACTTCTGGTCCAGGCCCAGCTTCTCGCCGACCAGGTAGTCCGGCGTGTCCTTGGCGTTGTTGGCGTAGAACTCGACGTTGGAGCCGAAGATGTCGGCGAGCGACTCGTTCAGCGAGCCGGGCTCGCCGTACTGGTTGCCGTCGGCGTCGACGTAGGTCGGCTGCAGGTCGGCGGTCGCCTCCACCACGCCGTGGGTCAGCTCGTGACCGGTGACGTCGAGGACGACGAGCGGCTTCTTGAACATCTGGCCGTCGCCGTCGCCGTACAGCATGCAGTTGCAGGTCGGGTCCCAGAAGGCGTTGGCGACCTTGTTGCCCCAGTGGACCATTCCGCGGGCGGCCTTGGAGTTGTTGGCTATGCCCTTGCGGTTGAAGGTCTTCTTGTAGAAGTCCAGCGTCTTGGTTATGCCGTACTGCGCGTCGGCCGCGGCGCTGGCCCGGCTGGTGGTCTTGCCGTTGCCCCACACGTTGGTGGTGTTGGTGAACTTCGTGCCCGCGCCGAAGGACTCGGTGTACCTGCCCTTGGCGTCGCGGGTCTCGGTGCCGTACCGGTTCGGGTCCTTGAGCTGGTAGTGCCCGCGCGAGGTGGCCGTGGTGGTCAGGCCGACGCTGCCCACGAAGAGGGTCTTGCCGGTGCCCCTGGCGGTCGCCGGGTAGCGCGTGACGCCGGAGACGCCCGAGCCGAGCAGGCCGGCCCCGGTGGAGGAGCCGATGCCGGTGGCCGGGTCGGCGCTCTGGCCGCTCCTGCGCAGCTTGGCGAGCAGCTTCGGCGACAGGAACTCGTCGGCGACGGGCGTGTTGCTGCGCACCTTGCCGGTGACGGCGTCGACGACGACGGTGCTCGCGCTGTCGTCGTCGGTGACGGTGACCTGGTAGGCGAGGGCGGCGGAGCCGCCGCGGGCGTCCACCACCAGCTCGGCGCCGCCGGCCTCGCCCTTGGCGGCGCGGGCGGCCTTGGCCGCGGCCTGAGCCGCGGTCAGCCGCGGCTCGGCGGCGGCCGGCTTGACGGCGTGCGTGGCCGCGCTGGTGACCCCCGTGTAGGCGAGCCGCCGGTCGAGGTGGACGACGAGGTCGCCGCCGAGCACCGGCATCCCGTCGTGCGTGCGGACGAAACGGACGTGGCGCGCGCCCTCGGGGTCGACGAGCACGTCCTGGGCGTGGAGTTCGTCGCCCTGCGCGACCCCCGTGGCCGCGGAGTGCGCGAAGGCCGCGGCGTTCGCCGCCTTCACCACCGCCGCGGCGGTGGTGGCGGAGGACGCGGCGGAGCGCTCCACGGAGGCGGAGGGACCCGCGAAGGCCGTGCCGGCCAGACCTGTGGCGGCGGTCGCCACCGCGACGGCGACTGCCGCGGTGCGTATGTGCGGTCTACGCAATCTGATCAGGGTTCCTTCGTTCGAAGGCGGCAGGTGTCCCCAACCGCCCTGAGGCGTGGCGCAGTTGAGCGCCACGGGGGGCTGGTCGGGCCCCGTGCAGCAACCCTTGCGGATCAGTCATGCGCACGTAAAGGCGGAATGATCCATTTCGCGGTCTTCTATGACAATCCTTTACGAATGCCTGCCACAGGGTGATCGCGAGGGGCCCGCTGTGTGTCGACTGTGGAGACGCTGCCGCAATCCCCTAGGTTGCAGGGCGGAATGTGACCGATGTCGCATCGCGAGCCGCGAGGACGGGAGTGAGCCGGATGGTCCCAGCAAGCGTGGGCAGGGGTGCGGTGCTCGGAGCGGTCGCGCTCTCGCTGCTCACGGTCCCGGCCCGGGCCGCGACCTCCGGTGCGGACGCCCACGCGGCCGCGGCGCTGCCCGCACCCGACGTCTCGGGCCTGGACTCGGTGCTGCACTCGGTGGTGGACCAGGGCGCCCCCGGCGCACTGGCGCGCGTCGACGACGGCGGCGACTCGTACCTGGTGACCCGGGGCTTCGCCGACCGGAGCACCCGTCAGGCCATCGGCGCCGCCGACCGGTTCCGCATCGGCAGCGTCACCAAGTCCTTCTCGGCCGTCGTCCTGCTGCAGCTGGCCGACGAGCACAAGCTGGACCTGGACGCCCCGGTGAACCGGTACCTGCCGAAGCTGCTGCCGGACGACCGGATCACGGTCCGGCACGTGCTGAGCCACCGCAGCGGCCTGTACGACTACAGCAACGACATGTTCGCCAGCAGCGTCTCCGGCTTCGAGGCGGTCCGGAACAAGGTCTTCGGCTACCGCGACCTGATCGCCCTGTCGCTGGACAAGCCCCGCACCAACGCGCCCGGCGCCGCCTACTCGTACTCGAACACCAACTACGTCGTGGCCGGCCTGCTGATCGAGAAGCTCACCGGGAAACCCGTGCGCGACGCCTACGAGAAGCGGCTCATCACCCCGCTCGGGCTGCGCGACACGTTCTACGTGCACCCGGACACGAGGATTCCGGGCCGCCACGCCCACGGCTACCTCACCCCGGACGCCGCCGGCGCGGAACTGGTCGACGCGACCGACCAGACGGCCTCCTGGGCGCAGAGCGCGGGGGCGCTCATCTCCAGCGCCAGGGACCTGAACACCTTCTACTCCGCGCTGCTGCGCGGCAGGCTGCTGTCCGCCGCCCGGCTGGCGGAGATGGAGCGCTTCATCCGGGTCGACGGCACCACGTCGTACGGGCTCGGGCTGCGCCGCCGCGACCTCTCCTGCGGCGTCTCGGTGTACGGGCACACCGGCGCCGTGCAGGGCTTCTACACCTACGCGTTCGCCTCGAAGGACGGCAGCCGGAGCCTCACGGCCGCCGCCAACACCTCCAACAACGCGAAGGTGCTGGGCACTCTGGCGGGCGCGCTGGAGTCGGCGTTCTGCGGCGAGGGCGCCGCCAAGGGCAGGGCGGCGCGCGCCCCGGCCGCCGGGGAGCGGGACTCGCGGCAGTGAGGGGCCGGGCGCCGGAAGCGGCTGGCGAGGGAACCCGTTGCCGGGCGGGCACGTTCGGTGATCTTGGCGGAACGACTTCGTCCGGGACACCATGCCCGGCATGAAGGGTTCCCTCTTTTCCAGTGAGCACGTGGTACAGCCGGCCGTCGAGGCCGGCATGACCGTCGAGAACGCCAAGTGCATCAAGTACGCGGTCGACGGCGAGATGCACGCCCGCCAGGGCGCGATGATCGCCTACCGGGGCAGCCTCCAGTTCGAGCGCAAGGGCCAGGGCGTCGGCGGGATGCTCAAGCGCGCGGTCACCGGCGAGGGACTGCCGCTGATGGCGGTACGCGGCCGTGGCGAGGTCTGGTTCGCGCACGAGGCGCAGAACTGCTTCATCGTCGAGGTCGAGCCGGGCGACCAGTTCACCGTCAACGGCCGCAACGTGCTGTGCTTCGACGCCTCGCTGGCGTACGAGATCAAGACCGTGAAGGGCTCGGGCGTCACCGGCGGCGGCCTGTTCAACAGCGTGTTCAGCGGACAGGGCCGGCTCGGCCTGGTCTGCGAGGGCAACCCGCTGGTTATACCCGTCTCGGCGCAGTACCCGGTGTACGTCGACACCGACGCGGTGGTCGGCTGGTCCGCACACCTGCAGACCTCGCTGCACCGCTCGCAGTCCATCGGCTCGATGCTGCGCGGCGGTTCGGGCGAGGCGGTGCAACTGATGCTCCAGGGCGAGGGGTTCGTCGTGGTGCGGCCGAGCGAGGCGACGCCGCAGAAGGCGCAGCAGCACTGACGCCCCGTCGAGTGATCTTCGCCGCACGGGCAACCCGATCCTCGGCGCCGGCGTCTTGACCCACGACAGACCGTGCCCCGGCCTGCGGGCCGGGGCACCTTTCCGATGTGCTATACACCCCGTGTATACACTTCGTGTATAGAAGGGCACACATGTACGGCAAGGCCTTCGCCCCGGAGTACCAGGGCTCCCTGACCACCCTTTCCGTGAACTCCTCGCTCGTCGACGTGCTGGCCGAGGGCACCGAGCGGCTGCGCGAGGCCGAGCGGTCCGGCCTTCCGGGCGAGGTGGCCCGCTGCGGGCTGGCCGTCGCCGAGGCGCACCGGCGGCTGGGCCGGGTACAGGAGGCCGATCGGGCCTGGAAGGCGAGCTACCGCGCCGCGCGGGACGCGGGCGACACCGCCGCGATGGCGTGGGCGCTGTGGAGCGGCGGCACCCTGGCCCGGCAGCGCGGGGCGTTCCCGCTGGCCTGGCGCCTGCTCGGGCTCGCCGCCGAACTCGGCGAGCGAGGCGGCGACGTCGTGGTCCGGGGTTACTCGCTGGCCGGTCTCGCGGAGACCGGGCGCATCCAGGGCGACTACGAGGCGGTCGGCCGGCTGCACGAGCAACTGCTCGCCGAGGCCCGCAGGCGCGGGGAGGCCCGGCACACCGTGTGGGCGCTGGAGGGCATCGCGCAGATGCACCGCAACACCGGTGAGCACGACCGGGCGTACGCGCTGTTCGAGGAGGCGGCGGAGATAGCCGAGCGGGCCGAGGACCGGCGCGGCCACGCCTGGGCGCTGCGCGGTCTGGCCGACATCGTCTCGGTCCGCGACGGCGACACCGGGCGGGCACTGGAACTGCTGACGCGGGCGGAGACCGCCTGCCGGGCGATGAACCTCTCCAGCGCGCTCGCCTACAACCACAAGATGCGCGGCAACGTCCTCTACCGTGCGGGCCGTTACTCCGAGGCGCGGGAGCTGTACGAGCTGGCCCTGGAGGAGTTCCGGGCGATGAGCGAGCCGCGCGGCGAGGCGCTGTCCCGGCTCGGCCTCGCCAAGTCGCTGGCCCGGCTGGGCCGCGACCGCGCCGAGACGGCGGCCGAACTCGCCGATCTGGCCCGGGTGCTGGAGCGGGCCGGACTCCGGCACGCGCGGGAGATGGTGGCCCGGGCGCAGCGGGAGTTCGGCGTGGACGCGGCGGCCGCGCGATGAGCGCGCTCCCCCCGGCGGTGCAGGCTCCTCCCCCGGCCCTGGACACCCTCCACCGCTGCCGGGAGCTGGTGCGGCCGGCCCTCGCGGCGGCGGTGGAGCGGCTGCACCCCTGGATGGCCGAGATGGCCGCGTACTCCTTCGGCTGGTGCGAGGTCGGCGGCGCACCCGCCGCCGCACCGGGCGGCAAGGGGGTGCGGCAGGCGCTCGCGGTGCTCGGCGCGGAGTCGGCGGGCGCCGACGGGCGGGCCGGGATCCCGGCGGCGGTCGCGGTGGAACTGGTGCACGCCTTCTCGCTGCTGCACGACGACATCATGGACGGCGACGCCACCCGGCGCCGCCGCCCCGCGGTGTGGAAGGCGTACGGCACCGGACCGGCGGTGCTCGCCGGGGACGCGCTGTTCGCGCTCGCCGTGGAGACGCTGGCCGCCGCGCCCGGCGGCCCCGGCGGAGTGCGGCTGCTCTCCGCCGCCCTGGCCGACCTGGTGCGCGGGCAGGCCGACGACCTGCTGTTCACCGCCCGGCCCTGCGCCGGCCCGGAGCGGGTGACACCCGGGGAGTACCGGACGATGGCGGAACACAAGACGGGCGCGCTGCTCGGCTGCGCCGCCGCGCTGGGGGCCGCGCTCGGCGGGGCCGGGCAGTCGGCCGTCACCGCGCTGGACCGGGCGGGACGGCACCTGGGCGTGGCCTTCCAGCTCGTGGACGACGTGCTGGGTATCTGGGGCGACCCGGAGGTCACCGGCAAGCCCGTGGGCGGTGATCTGCGCGAGGGCAAGAAGACCTTCCCGGTGCTGTTCGCCCTCGGCTCCCCCGCGGCCAGCCGCCTGCCCGCGCTGCTCGGTCCCGCGGGGTGCGCCGAGGAGGCGGCCGCGCTGATCGAGGAGGCGGGCGGCCGGACGGCGGCGCTGGCCGAGGCCCGGGCCCGCACGGCGCTCGCGCGGGAGCTGATCACCGGGCTCCCCGGGACCGGGGCCGCCGGGGAACTGCTCGGCCTGCTGGACCACCTGGTGGACCGCGACCTGTGAGGGTTGACCGCGCGTGCGTGCGCGGGTCAGGGTTCCCACGGCGCGGTCCCAAGCCCCGCGCCGGGAGGGTGAACGACCTTGACCAGCCTGATCGGTCTCCCGGAGATCGAAGCCGCCGCACGGCGGATCGCCGGCCACGTCGTGCGGACGCCGACCGTGCCCAGCCCCGGGCTCGCGGACCTGCTCGGCGCCCCGGTCACCGCGAAGCTCGAACTGCTCCAGCGCACCGGCTCGTTCAAGGCACGCGGCGCGACGGCCAAGCTGCTGTCGCTGGGCGAGGCCGAGCGCGCGGCCGGCGTGGTGGCGGTCAGCGGCGGCAACCACGGCATCGCGGTCGCGGAGATGGCGGCGGCGCTGGACGTGAAGGCGACCGTGGTCATGCCCCGCACCGCGCCGGCGCGCTCCATCGCTCTGGCCGAGGACGCGGGGGCGTCGGTGCGGCTGACCGACGGCATGGACAGCGCCTTCGAGCTGGTGATGGAGTTGCGGGACGAGGGGCTGACGCTGGTCCACCCGTTCGACGACCCGGTCGTGATCGCCGGGCAGGGCACCGTGGGGCTCGAACTGGCCGAGGACGCCCAGGGCGCCGACGGGCCGACGGACGTCCTGGTCAGCGTGGGAGGCGGCGGTCTGATCGCCGGGGTGGCGGCCGCGCTGCGCGCCCGCTGTCCGGGGGTGCGGGTGTGGGGCGTGGAGACGGAGGGCGCCGAGGCCATGTCCGGCGCGCTCCGGGCGGGCGGGCCCCGGCAGGTGCCGGTGTCCTCGCTCGTCACCACGCTGAGCGCGCCGTCCGTGTCCCGGCTGACCTACGACCATGTGTCGGCGCTCGTGGAGGAGGTCCTGGTGGTGCCGGACCGGGAGGCGGTGCAGGGCTGCCTCGACCTCGCCGACCGGGCCAAGCTGTGGACCGAGCCGGCCGCCGGCTGTCTGCTGCCGGCGGCCCGGCGGGTGCTGGCCCGCGTCGGCGACGGGGCCCGGCTCGGGCTCGTGGTGTGCGGGGGCAACTCGGCGCCCGGGGAACTGTTCGGCTGGGCGGACCGCCTCGGGCTGCTCTGAAGCACGTCCCGGCTCAGCCGGTGAACGCGCTGGACACCCGGGCGTCTACCTTCGGTAACCCACAGGTCGACGCCCGGGCACGGCCCGCCTTCGCAAAGCCGCCGGCCCTGTCGGCACGTTGAATAAAAGGCAGGAAAGGAGCCGGAGTAGCGGATCCTTTGAACGCACCCCGGCGCGCCCCGCGTACCTCTGGGCAAGTCGAGTCGGGGTCCCAGCGAGGTATGACGATGGTCGAGGCGCACGTCTTCGCACACGAGCCGGTCGCCGGCCGGTACCGGCTCCTGGACGTCCTCGCCCGCGAGACGAACCGCCTGTGGTGGTACGCCGAGGACATGACGACCGGCCGGCCCCGGCTGATGGCCCGCACCGAGCTGCCGGAGACCGTCGGCGCGGACACCGCACGCCGCGTGGCGGCCCGGGTGGTGCGCACTTCCGAGATCATGCGGCTGCTGTGCCCCGGGCGGGTCGCCGCGGTCGTCGACGCCGTCGTGGAGGCGGGCGCCCTGTGGACGGTCACGGACCGGATCGAGGGCACGCCGCTCGGCGAACTCCTGGACCGGGAGGGCCCGTTGCACCCGGTCCGGGCGGCGCGACTGGGCCTGGAGATCCTCGACGTGCTGCAGTCGGCGCACGACGAGGGCATCACCCACGGCGAACTGAGCCCCGGTCAGGTCTTCGTCCGGGACAGCGGTCCGGTCCTGGTGGCCGGGTTCGGCCTGGCAGGCGCGACGCCGGCCCCGCGGCTGACGGCGCCGTCGTACGCCTCGCCGGAACAGGCCCGCGACGAGCGCGTCGGACCGGCCGCCGACCTGTGGGCGCTGGGCGCGCTCCTCTACACGATGGTCGAGGGGCGTCCGCCGTTCCGCGACCGCGGCCGGCCCGACGCCACCCTGAAGGCCGTGGACCGGCTGCCGCTGCGCACGCCGCTGCGCGCCGGCCCGCTGACCCAGGCCGTCCAGGGGCTGTTGCGCAAGAACTCCCGGGACCGGCTGAACCGGGCCGTGGTCCGAAACGCCCTGACGCGGGCCCTCGACGCGGACTGCGAGGCCGACCGGCGCCCCGCGCCCACGCCTTGGCTGCGCGACGCCTGCGCGGCCGTACGGCACGCCGCGCCGTCGCCCGGCAGACGGCTGCTGATGGCCGGTACGGCCCTGGCCGTCGTCACCATCGCGGTCGGCGTGCTGGCCGCGACCCACCGGCTGCCCGGCGCCCCCACCGCGGCCGCGCCCTCCCGCACCACCGCCACGGCCGCCCCGCCGCCCGGCCGCGCCGGTGACGGCACTCCCGGCGGCGCCGCGAGCCCCGGCCCCACCCGGTCGCCCGCCCTGCCCGCCGGGTACCGTCCCTACACCGCGCCGGAGGGCTTCTCGGTGGCCCTGCCGCACGGCTGGAGACGGCTGACCACCGCACGCGCGGCCGACCACGCCTACCGCGTCACCTTCGGCGCCGGCGACTCCCCCGCGGGCGGCGCCTCCCCCACCCTCGCCGTCACCTACAGCGAGCGCGTCGGCCCGGACCCGGTCGCCGTCTGGCGCGACCAGGTCGAACCCGAGCTGGCACGGCTCCCCGGCTACCGCCGCGTCGGCGCGGTGCGGGCCCTCACCTACCGGACGCACCGGGCCGCCGATCTGGAGTGGCTGGCCGGCTCCGGCGCGGCCCGGACGCACACCCTGGGACGGGGTTTCCTGCTGGGCGGCGGGCGCGGCTTCTCGCTGCGGTACACCGCGCCGGCCAGGGCCTGGGGCGACTCCGCGGGCACCACAGCGCTAAGGACGTTCCTGCGGACCTTCCGCGAACCGGGGCACTGACCGGCGCCAGGGCAGTTTTCCGTCCGCCGGCCCGGGGACTCGCGTCCTATGGTGCAAATCGGATACACGATGATGACCGAGCAGGCCGGCCCCCGGGACCTGGTGGACCACGTGGTACGGGCCGAGGAGGCGGGCTTCGACTTCTCGGTGACCTCGGACCACTACTTCCCCTGGCTGCGCGCCCAGGGCCACGCCCCGTACGCGTGGAGCGTGCTCGGCGCCGCGGCGCAGGCCACCTCGCGGATCCCGCTGATGACCTACGTGACCTGCCCGCTGCTGCGCTACCACCCCGCCGTGGTGGCGCAGAAGGCGGCGACCATGCAGCTGCTGTCCGAGGGCAGGTTCCGGCTCGGGCTCGGCGCCGGCGAGAACCTCAACGAGCACGTGGTGGGCGGCGGCTGGCCCCCGGCGGACGTGCGCCACGAGATGCTGCGGGAGGCGGTGGAGATCATCCGCTCGCTGCTGGAGGGCGGCCACGTCACCCACCACGGCACGCACTACGACGTGGAGTCGGCGCGGGTGTGGGACCTGCCGGAGCAGGCGCCGCCGATCGGTGTCGCGGTCTCCGGCGAGCAGTCCTGCAAGCTCGCCGGGGACCTCGCCGACCTGGTCATCGCCACCGAGCCGAAGAAGGGGCTGCTGGAGGCCTTCGACCGGCACGGCGGCGCGGGCAAGCCCCGGGTGGGCCAGCTCCCGGTGTGCTACGACCCCGACCGGGACGCCGCGGTCAAGCGGGCGCACGCCCAGTTCCGCTGGTTCGGCCTGGGCTGGAAGGTGAACGCCGAGCTGCCGCACCCGGACTCCTTCGAGGCCGCGACCCAGTTCGTGACCCAGGACGACGTCTCCTCCGCCATCCCGTGCGGCGACGACCCGGACGCCTTCGTGGAGGCGGTACGGCCGTACGCCGAGGCGGGGTTCGGGGAGATCGCCCTGGTGCAGATCGGGGGCGACTCACAGCCCGAGTTCCTCGACTGGTCGGCGAAGACCCTGCTGCCCGCCCTGCGCGAGGCGTTCGGCTGACACGGCACGGGCGGACACGAGGGGGGCGGCGGGGATTCAGCCGGACGGATGAGCATTTCCGGCCCGTACGGGGTACTAGAGGTCCCTACGCCCATCGCTTCCGGAGGACCTTGCGTGAACCGCTTCGTGCACAAGACCCTGGTGGTGCAGCTCCAGGCGGAGGGTACCGCCCGGTGTCCGGTGCTCGCCCACCTGAGCTACGACGCCGAGGACCCGTTCGCCGTCACCGCCGCGTTCGGCCACGACGGCCGGGTGCTGGCCCGGTGGCGGCTCGACCGGGAGATGCTCCTCGACGGGCTGGCCGGCCCGGTCGGCATCGGCGACGTGCGGCTGCGGCCGGTCTCCACCGGACGGTGGCGCGAGCTGCGCATGGAGTTCCTCGGCGACTACCGGGCCGACGGCGGCCGCCACCACGCGGTCGTGTACGCCTGGGCGCCCGCGCTCCACGCGTTCCTGCGGCAGACCCACGAGGTGGTGGCGCGCGGTCAGGAGGAGGTCCGGGTGGACGACTTGCTGGCGGAGATCCTCTCCACGGGCTGAGTGGCGGGCCGGGGCGCCGTGAGTAGCCGTACTCATGTCCGCGCCCGCCCGCCGGCCGCACGATGGGGCTCCTTCGACCGCCACCTGCCCCGGCAAGGAGCCCCGCCATGACCGCAGTGCGCCCCGCCCCGATCCCCTCGCCACGCCGTGTGCCGCCCGCCCTGTACGCGGGCGTGGTGGCCGTGGGACTCGCCGCGTCGGCGTGGGACGTGCGCGACCGCACCACCTGGCTGCTGGAGACGTTCTGGGTGCTGGCCGGGCTGCCCCTGGTGGTGCTGGCCTGGCGGCGCTTCCCGCTGACCGGTCTGCTCTGCGGGCTGCTCACCGCGCACGCCCTGGTGCTCGCCGTCGGCGGCCACTACACCTACGCGCGGGTGCCGCTGGGCGACTGGGTCCGGGACGGCTTCGGTCTCTCCCGCAACCCGTACGACCGTTTCGGCCACCTGATGCAGGGCTTCGTCCCGGCCGTCCTGGTGCGCGAACTCCTCGTCCGCACCTCACCGCTGCGCGGCAGCCGCTGGCTGGCCCCGCTCACCGTGTGCGCCTGTCTCGCCTTCAGCGCGTCCTTCGAACTGCTGGAGTGGGCGGCCGCCGGGATCGGCGGGCACGGCGCGGACGCATTCCTCGCCACCCAGGGCGACCTCTGGGACACCCAGTGGGACATGTTCTGCGCCCTGGTCGGGGCGGTGCTGTCGCTGCTGCTGCTCAGCGGGGTGCACGACCGCCGGCTGGCGGCCCTCCAGGCGCGGACGACGGGCGGGTGAGCGGCGGCGGGTGAGCGGCGGTGGACCGGTCAGCCGTCGATGCGCCTGGTGTGCCGGCGGCGCACCCACAGGGGCAGCCCGTACCAGCACACCAGGTACCAGGCGACCACGCCGGCGACGAGGTAGGGCACGTAGCCGTTGTGGGTGGCGACCCGGAGGATCAGCAGCAGCGACGAGGTCATCGTCAGGAGCAGCAGGACCAGGCCGACGAAGGTCAGCCGGGAGGCGATCCGCACCGCCTGCGGCTTGACCCGCCGGCCGGAGACCAGGCGGTGCAGCGACACCGGCCCGATGAGGGCGCCGGTCGCGCAGGCGCCCAGGACGACCGTCACGATGTAGATGACCTGGTCGGCGTGGGCGAGCGCGGCGTACTTCTGCTGGAAGACCACGGTGAGCAGGAAACCGAAGAGGATCTGCACGCCGGTCTGGGCGACGCGGACCTCCTGGATGAGTTCACCCCACATCCGGTCGGCCCGCTCCTCCTCGGTCTCGTCGCGGCCGGTACGCCGTCCGTCCGGTTTCATGCGATCCGTTTATCCGGGTGAACGTCCGCTCAAACGGACGGTTTCGCGGCGACTACCAGCGGTGTTCGACCTGCTCCCGGATCCGGCGGTCGTACAGGTCGCGGATCGCCGCGTGCGTCTCTGCGGAGAGCGCCGGCAGCTTGGCGGCGGCCGCGTTGGCGCGGGCCTGCTCCGGGTTGCGGGCGCCGGGGATGACCGTGGTCACGCCGGGCTGCTCGATGATCCAGCGCAGGGCGAGCTGGGCCGGGGTGAAGCCCTCGGGGGCGAGCGCGGCGAACTCGGCGGCCGCCTCGACGCCGGTCGCGTAGTCGACGCCGGAGAAGGTCTCGCCCTGGTCGAAGGCCTCGCCGTGCCGGTTGTAGGTGCGGTGGTCGTCGGCGGCGAAGACCGTGTCCTTGGTGTACTTGCCGGACAGCAGGCCGGAGGCGAGCGGCACCCGCGCGATGATGCCGACGCCCGCCTCGCGGGCCGCCGGGAGCACCTCCAGGAGGGGCTTCATGCGGAACGGGTTGAGGATGATCTGCACGCTCGCCACGTTCGGCCGGGCGATCGCGGCGAGCGCCTCGGCGCAGGTCTCCACGCTCACGCCGTACGCCGCGACGCGCTCCTCCGCCACCAGCGTGTCGAGGGCGTCGTACACCGCGTCGGAGGAGTACACGGCGGTCGGCGGGCAGTGGAGCTGGACCAGGTCGATGCGGTCGACGCCGAGGTTGCGGCGGGACCGGTCGTTCCAGGCGCGGAAGTTGTCCAGCACGTAGTTCTCGGGCGTCTGCTCCAGCCGGCGGCCCATCTTGGTGGCCACGAGCACATGCAGGTCGGGCCGGCCGCGCAGGAAGCCGGCGATGGTCTCCTCGCTGCGTCCGTCCCCGTACACGTCGGCCGTGTCGAAGAAGGTGACCCCGGACTCGGCCGCCGTCTCCAGGACGGAAAGGGCCTCCTTGTCGTCCACCTCGCCCCAGTCCGCACCGAGCTGCCAGGTGCCGAGTCCGACGACCGACGCCCACTGTCCCGACCTGTCGATTACGCGTTCGTCCATACCGTCCAGTCTGTCATCCGGCCCGGCGGACCGGCGGACCGGGTGGTTCCGGCGGGGCCGGGGCCGGCCCCGCCGGGCCGCCGGGGGTGGCGGGCCGGTGGGGTCAGGGCGTCAACTGGGCCTGGACGAGGGGGCCGTAGCGGTCGGCGACGGCGTCGAGGTCGGTTCCGCGCAGATGCGGGCCGCGGGCGACGCCGTACATCACGCCCAGGCCCAGCAGGCCCGCGACGGCGAGTTCGGCGCGCAGCCCCGGGTCCGGGCCGGTGAGCCGGGCGGCGAGGCGTCCGGTCACCTGGGCGCGGAAGTTGGCGCGCAGCACCTCGCCGTGGTCGCCGTGCAGGGGGGCGAAGGCGATCCGCAGCAGCGGGTCGGCGCCGCGGTCGCGCTGGCTGGCCAGGACGTGCCGGACCATGTGCCGGCCCAGTTCCTCCAGGGGCGCGTCGAGCAGGTCGTCGGCGTCGGTGTCGAAGGACATGACGCGGGCGAACAGGGCGTCCTTGTTGCCGAAGTACTTGAGGATCAGCGGCGGGCTGACCCCGGCCCGCTCGGCGACCGCCCGGAGGGTGATGTCGGCGTGCGCGTGCCGGGCGAGGAGGTACCGGGCGGCCTTGAGGATGGCCGTCCTGGTGGCCTCGGCGTCACGCCGCGCGGGCGCGGCCTCACTCGCTGCGGACACGGGTCCGCGGGGCGCGGGGGCGGTTCCGCGCGGTGCGGGGGCGGCTGCCCGGGGGCCGGATGAGGTGCTCACGCCCTCATGCTCCCTCCATAGCTCCGTCGCGGGCGCCCCGGGTGGCGCCGCGGGCGCGCCGGATGCCGGCGGAGGGCCCGTCGCCGGGTATGGACAGGGCGGCCGCGCAGGCGACCAGGGCGACGGCGCCGGCCATCGTGAACGCCAGCAGGTAGCCGTGCAGGGTGGCCACCGGGACACCGCCGACGAGGCTGGTGTGGTGGACCAGGACGGCGGCGACGGCGGCGCTGGAGGTGGCCTGGCCGATGGTGCGCATCAGGACGTTGACGCCGTTCGCGGAGGCCGTCTGGGCGGCCGGGACGGCGCGCAGGATGAGGGTCGGCAGCGCGGAGTAGGCGAGTGTGGTGCCGGTGGCGACCACCGTGGCGCCGAGGATGATCATCCACAGGTCGCGGCTGTCGGCGATGCGCAGCGCGTATCCGCAAGCGATGACGGCCGTGCCGAGGGCGAGGGTGACGCGCGGTCCGCGGGAGGCCGAGATGCGGGCGGACAGCGGCGAGAAGAGCAGCATGGTGACGCCACCGGGCAGCAGGCACAGGCCGGTGGCGACGATCGACAGGCCGAGGCCGTAGCCGGTGGCCTTCGGCGCCTGTACGAGCTGGGCCGTCACCAGCGAGTTGGCGTAGAAGGCGAACCCGGTCAGCACGGCCGCCACATGGGACAGGCCCACCCGGGGCCGGGTGACCAGGCGCAGGTCGACCAGCGGCTCGGCGGTCCGCAACTGCCACCACCACCACAGGACGAGGATCGCGGCGGCGGCGAGGAACAGTCCGAGGACGCGGGGGCTGCCCCACCCCCACTGGCCGCCCTGCGACACACCGAGGAGCAGGCTCACCAGACCGGCGGCCAGGCCCAGTGCGCCGAGGACGTCGAAGCGGCCCGCCTCGCGCACCGGGGACTCCTTGACCGCCCACCAGGTCGCGGTCACACCGAGCGCGCCGAGGACACTGGTCAGCCAGAACATGGTGTGCCAGTCGGCGTACTGCACCACCAGCGCGGCCAGCGGGAGGCCGAGCGCGGCGCCGATGCCGACGGTTGAGCTCATCAGCGCCACCGCCGAGCCGCGGCGCTCCGGCGGCAGTTCGTCGCGCAGGATGCTGATGGACAGCGGTACGACGGAGGCGGCGGCGCCCTGGAGCGCGCGGGCCGCGATGAGCACGCCGATGTCGGCGGACAGGGCGCACATCACGGAGCCGGCGGTCATCAGGGCGAGCGCGCCGATGAGCACCCGGCGCTTGCCGTACATGTCGCCCGCCCGGCCGAGCACGGGGGTGAGCACCGCCCCGGAGAGCAGGGTGGCGGTGACCATCCAGGAGACGGAGGCCGCCGACGCCCCGGTGAGCCGCGGCAGGTCGGGCAGCAGCGGGACGACGACCGTCTGCATGACGGCCATGAGGATGCCGCCCGAGGCCAGCACGGGGATGGTGAGCCGGTCCCGCAGCCGGGGCGGCGCCCCGCCGGTGCCGGACCGGGACGTCGGTGCTGACTGGGCCATCGGCGCTCCTGCGGGCAGCGTGAGGACGTTGGTGAATGACAATTCACCTTATCGAGTGAATGGCCATTCACCAACGTCTGCGGCTCAGCGCCGGTCGGCCACCGCCCTGGCGTGCAGGGCGCGGGCGGCCCGGGGGCCCAGCCAGCGCTTGAGCCTGCGCAGCACCTCCAGTTGGCCGGCCGCCTTGTCGATGCCGTAGTAGAGCTGCGGCGGCACATGGGGCAGCAGCGGGGAGTGACGCTGGCCGAGCAGGGCGAACATCCGGTGCGGGGGCAACTGGACGTAGCGCGGCAGGTTCTCGTACCACTGGGCGCTGTAGCGGGCGGCGCTCTGCGCCGAGAGCAGTTCGGACCTGCGCTGGCGTTCGTAGGCGGTCAGCGCCTCGGACAGCGAGGCGTGCCGGCGCAGGGAGCCGGCGAGGCACATGGCGTCCTCCAGTGCGAGGGTGGTGCCCGCGCCGATGGAGTAGTGCGTGGTGTGCGCGGCGTCGCCGAGCAGCACGACGTTGCCGTGGTGCCAGGTGCGGTTGGTGAGGGTGCGGAAGGCCGGCCACGGCGCGCCGCCGCCGGCCGGGGCGCGGTCGATGAGGGGGTGGCCGTCGAGCACGCCGGCGAAGAGCTTCTCCAGCAGCGCGAGCCCCTCGCCCCGGTCCGCCCGGTCCAGGCCGAGCCCGGTGAGGGTGTCCGGGGCGCACTCCACGACGCAGGTGCTGTGGTCGTCGCTGTACTTGTAGCCGTAGGCCCAGATCCAGCCGTGCCCGGTCTCCACGAAGGCGAAGGTGAAGGCGTCGAAGACCTTGGTGGTGCCGAGCCAGACGTAGCGGTTGCGGCCCTCTTCGAGCCGGGTGCCGAAGTGGCCGGCGTGCCGGGTGCGCAGCGCGCTGTGGACGCCGTCGGCCGCCACGACCAGATCGGCCTCCGGCAGGGCGGCGGCCGGGACCTCGCTGGTGTACTCCAGCCGCACGCCCAGGGAGCGGGCGCGCCCGGCGAGGATCTCGAGCAGGCGGTGGCGCCCGATCCCGTGCCCCTCGTCGCCGGGCTGCCGGGCGGTCCGGCCGCGGATGTGGGCCACGCCCTCGTTCCAGCGCACCGAGCTCTCCTCGATCGCCGCCGCGGACTCGGGGTCGTGGGCCTGCAGCCGGTCGAGCAGCCCGCGCCAGTAGGTGACGCCCCAGCCGTAGGTCGATCCCTCCGGGTCGCGCTCGTGGACGGTGACGTCGTGGGACGGGTGCTGCCGCTTGAGCAGGATGGCGAGGTACAGGCCCGCGGGCCCGCCTCCGACACAGACGACCTTCACGCGCACACCCCTGACGATCACTCAACGTGCTCGGACGACACCGGAGGGTAGCAGGAGCCCGCCCGCACGGGCGGGTTCGCGGATCGCGTCAGCCTGGCGCGGTGACGCGCGCCACTCTGGCGGCCCACTCACAGCAAGGAACACCGCGATTCCAGTCGCGGCCGCAAGGAATTACCCGTTCCGCGATGGGACGGCTAGCCGCGACAGCAAGATCACCTTGGTTCAACCTTGCACGATGTGTAACCAATTGTCCTGATCACAGCCAACCACTTACGGATGATTTCTCCCTCGCGCGCGGGGCCCGATAGGCATGCGGGGTCACCACTCACCCCCTCGCAGGAGGACCCGCATGCCCGAACTCACCCGGCGCCGCGCGCTCACCACGGCGGCCGGCCTCACCACTGCGGCCGGCCTCGCCGCCGCGCCCCCGGCCGCCGCACTCGCCGTGCCCGCCGCGCAAGCCGCGCAAGCCGCGCAAGCCGCGCAAGCCGCCGAACACCACCACGGCGCGCCGGAGTCCTTCGACGAGGTCTACAAGGGCCGGCGGATACAGGGCCGTCCCTCGGACGGCGGCGGCGCCCACCACGAACACGGCGGCGGCTACGCGGTGTTCGTCGACGGCGTGGAGCTGCACGTGATGCGCAACGCCGACGGGACCTGGATCAGCGTGGTCAGCCACTACGCCCCGGTGCCCACCCCGCGCGCCGCCGCCCGCGCCGCGGTGGACGAGCTGCGGGGCGCCGCGCTGCTGCCCTTCCCCGCCAACTGACCGCCCCCGCAGGAACACCCGGAGCACCGCGCACATGACCGTACGCAAGAACCAGGCCGATCTCACCGCCGACGACAAGCGCCGCTTCGTCGGCGCCGTCCTCGAACTCAAGCGCGGCGGACGCTACGACGAGTTCGTCCGCACGCACAACGGCTTCATCATGTCCGACACCGACACGGGCGAGCGGACCGGCCACCGCTCCCCGTCCTTCCTGCCCTGGCACCGCAGATTCCTGCTGGACTTCGAGCGCGCCCTGCAGTCGGTCGATCCCTCGGTGGCGCTGCCGTACTGGGACTGGAGCACCGACCGCACGGTGCGCGCCTCGCTGTGGGCGCCGGACTTCCTCGGGGGGACCGGGCGCGGCTCGGACGGCCGGGTGATGGACGGCCCGTTCGCCGCCGCCACCGGCGACTGGCCGATCAGCGTGCGGGTGGACGGCCGTACGTTCCTGCGCCGCTCGCTCGGCACCGGCGTGCGGGAGCTGCCGACGCGCGCGGAGGTGGAGTCCGTGCTGTCGATGACGGCGTACGACGCGATGCCGTACAACAGCGCCTCGGACGGCTTCCGCAACCACCTGGAGGGGTGGCGCGGGGTGAACCTGCACAACCGGGTGCATGTGTGGGTCGGCGGCCAGATGGGCACCGGTGTCTCCCCCAACGACCCGGTGTTCTGGCTGCACCACGCCTATGTCGACAAGCTGTGGGCCCAGTGGCAGCGCAGGCACCCGGACGCCGGATACGTGCCGGCGGGCGGAACGCCGGACGTCGTCGACCTGAACGAGACGATGAAGCCCTGGAACGACGTGCGTCCGGCGGACCTGCTGGACCACACGCGGTTCTACACCTTCGACACGCTCGACCGCTGACGTCCGGCGCGGGCCGCGGGGCCGCCGGTCAGGCGTCCGCGGTGCGGCACTCCGGGTGCCCCCAGCCCTGCGCGTTCTTGGCGATGGACTCGCCGGCCGCGTAGGAGCGGCCGCACGGGCAGCGGCCGGGGAACTTCGCCTTGATCGTGCGGGAGGAGGAACGGGCGGCGGCGCCGGCGCGGCGGGGCGCCTTCTTCCGCGCGGCCCCGGCCGCCGGCGTGTCGGGCGAGGGCGGGGGCTCGGGCGAGCCGAGGGCGCTGCCGGCCGCCTCCTGCACGGTGGCGGCCTGGCTGGCGGCACGGTCGGCGAAGTCGTTCAGCGGGTCCCCGTCCACCTGGTGGGCGGGGACGTAGCGGAACTCGACCGACCGGCCGTCGAGCAGTGCGTCGATGCGCACCACGAGCTCCTGGTTGGCGACCGGCTTGCCCGCCGCGGTCTTCCAGCCGTTGCGCTTCCAGCCCGGCAGCCAGGTGGTGACGGCCTTCATCGCGTACTGGGAGTCCATCCGGACCTCCAGCGGCACGTCCGGGTCGACGGCGGTGAGAAGCCGCTCCAGAGCGGTCAGCTCGGCGACGTTGTTGGTGGCCCGGCCGAGCGGGCCGGACTCCCAGCGGGCGGCGGTCCGCTCGTCGTCGGAGACCACCCACGCCCATCCGGCCGGTCCCGGGTTTCCCTTCGAAGCCCCGTCGCACGCGGCCACCACACGTTCACGCATACGGCCGATCATGCCACGGCCGCGGTCACCACCGGACCGGGTCCCTCCCGGCCGCGGGTCAGTCGTCGTCGAACCCCGGCATCTCGCCCTCGGTGGTCCGGATGTCGATCACCGAGAAGTTGGCGCCCTGCGGGTCGCTGAGCGACGCGAACCGGCCGAAGGGGCTCGTCATGGGCCCGAAGTGCAGGACGGCGCCGAGATCGACCGCCCGGGCCACGGCCGCGTCGCAGTCGGCGACGGTCCAGTAGACGTTGATGTAGGAGGGCACCTCGGGCGGGAAGTCGTCGGTCATCCGCATCCGGCCGAGGACGGTCTCCTCGCCGAGGTCGAACGTGCGGAAGTCGATCGCGTCGTCCGCGATCCGCTTCGCCCGGTACGGGAAGACGGCGGTCAGGAAGGCGTCCGTACGCTCGGGGTCGCGGGTGAAGACCTCCGCCCAGCAGTAGGCGCCGGGCACCGCCGTGGCGTCGAAGCCCTCGTGGCTGCCCGCCTGCCACACACCGAACACGGCGCCGCTGGGCTCGCGGGCCAGGCACATGGTGCCGAACTCACCGACCCGCATCGGCTCCATCAGCACCTCTCCGCCGTTGTCCCGGATCCGCTCCGCGGTGGCGGCGGCGTCCGGCGAGGCGAAGTACAGGCACCACTGGGGCTGGCCCTCCTGGCCCGGCATGGGCGGCACCACCGCGGCCACCGCCTGGTCGTCGGCGTAGGCCTGGGTGTAGTTGCCGTACGTGGGCGACGACTCGCCGAAGGTCCAGCCGAGGACCTCGCCGTAGAAGGTCCGGGCGCGCTCCAGGTCGCCGAACATGGCATCGGCCCAGCAGGGCGTTCCCTCAGGTTGCACGGCCATGGTCGCAGCCCTCTCCGCTCGGCCGGTCGGCGCCGGTCCGCCCCTGCACAGAACGCTAGTCATCCCGCGCCCGGCGCGCTCGCCGGGCGCGGGACACCGGCCGGCCTACTCCCCCGCGTACGCCTTCTCCAGCGCGGCGACGTCCAGTTTGCCCATGCTCATCATGGCGCGGGTGACGCGCTCGGCCTTCTCCGTGTCCGGTTCGCAGACCATGTCGATCAGCCGGTCGTAGACGACCTGCCAGGAGACGCCGTAGCGGTCCTTGAGCCAGCCGCAGGGACCGCCCTCGCCGCCGTTCTCGGTGAGCCGGCTCCAGTAGTGGTCGATCTCCTGCTGGTCGGAGCAGTGGAGCTGGAACGAGATCGCCTCGTTGAAGGTGAACTGGGGTCCGCCGTTGAGCGCGACGAACCGCTGCCCGTTGGCCGTGAACTCCACGGTCATCACAGCCCCGGCCTGTCCGGGGCTGCCCTCGGGGTAGCGGCTGATCCGGCCGACGCTCGAGTTCTTGAAGACCGAGACGTAGAACTCGGCCGCCTCCTCGGCCTGGCCGTCGAACCAGAGACAGGTGACGAGTCCGTCGGTGTTCATGGGTACCTCCCGGGGTGTGGAACGCGGTCACCCGTAACGACCGGTGCGCCGCGCGGAACTCATCGGCGGCGCGGTGGGACCACCCCTGCGGGTGAACGGAGACCGTGGTCCGCCCGGGTGAACGTGGCCCGCGATCCGCGGGACCGGACGGGAGCCGCGCCTAGCATCCCGATCATGACCTCCTCGCCCGCCGAGAGCATCCGGCCCTTCAGCCTGTCGGTCCCGCAGAGCGACCTGGACGACCTGCACGACCGCCTGGACCGCACCCGCTGGCCCGCCGAGCCGCCGGCCTCTGGCTGGGAGTACGGGGTCCCGGCCGGCTATCTGCGGGAGCTGGCCGAGTACTGGCGGCACAAGTACGACTGGCGGGCCGCCGAGGCGCGGCTGAACGAGTGGCCGCAGTTCACCACCGTCGTCGACGGCGCCCGGATCCACTTCGCGCACCTGCGCTCGCCGGAGCCGGACGCCACCGCGCTGATCCTGACCCACGGGTGGCCGGGCTCCATCGTGGAGTTCCTCGACGTGGCCGGGCCGCTCGCCGACCCGGTGGCCCACGGCGGCGACGCGGCCGACGCCTTCCACGTCGTCGTGCCCAGCCTGCCCGGCTTCGGGCTGTCCGGGCCCACCACGGAGCCGGGCTGGGAGGCCGGGCGGGTGGCGGACGCCTGGGCGGAGCTGATGCGGCGGCTCGGCTACGAGCGGTTCGGCGCCCAGGGCGGCGACTGGGGCGCCGCCGTCTCCCGCGAGCTGGGCCGGGCGCACCCGGACCGGGTGACCGGCGTCCACCTCAACCTGCTCCCCGGCGCCCACGCGACCACCCGGCCGGGCGAGGAGGAACTCGGCGCGCTCGGGCCGCGGGAGCGGGAGAAAGCGCTCAGGTCCTGGCGCCGCTGGGAGGACTGGACGCGGGAGGGCACGGGATACGTCGCGCTCCAGTCGACGCGCCCGCACACCCTCGCCTACGCCCTGACGGACTCCCCGGTCGGCCAGCTGGCCTGGATCGTGGAGAAGTTCCGTGAGTGGACCGATTCCCGGGACCTGCCGGAGGAGGCGGTCGACCGGGACCGGCTGCTGACCAACGTGATGCTGTACTGGCTGACCGGTACGGCCGGTTCGTCCGCCCGTATCTACTACGAGCGCGCGCACGCCACCGGCCGTGCCGCCCGGCCCGCCGAACCGTCCCCGGTGCCGACGGCCGTGGCGCTGTTCCCGGCCGAACCCCAGATCCCGCTGCGCCACCGGGCGGACCGGACCGAGAACATCGTGCGGTGGACGGAGTTCGACCGGGGCGGGCACTTCGCCGCCATGGAGGAACCGGACCTGCTCGTGGACGACGTCCGGGCGTTCTTCCGGCAGCTGCGGGAACAGCCGGCCGGCTGACCGGGCCGGCCGGGCCCCGGGCGGTTCGGTCAGGCCGCGAGCAGGAGCCCGGCGCGCGGCGCCCGGTGCGCGGTGCGGGGCGTCGCGCCCGTCCGGCGGACGAGCTCGGACCGGGTGCGCGACAGGAGGTCGCCGAGGTCGAGGCCCAGGGCGCGGGCGGCGGCCGCGAGGACCTCGGAGGAGGCCTCCTTGCGGCCGCGCTCGATCTCGGAGAGGTAGGGCAGCGAGATGCGGGCGGCGTCGGCGACGTCCCTGAGCGTGCGCTCCTGGGCCTGCCGCTCGCGGCGCAGCACGTCCCCGACGAGGTCGCGCCACAGAGGTTCCGCGGGCGTCGACCGCGGCGCGCCGGGGCGGGCGGGCTCCGGGCTGCCGGGCCCGGCGCGGCCGGGTCCGGGGCGGAGGGGGATCACGCGTGCTTCGTCGCTCACCTTGTCGCTCACCCGGTCAGACTAGGGGCCGCCGCGGTCCGCGCGGCCGGACTCGCACCGATTCCCCCAGGGGCGAAATCCCGGCATTCGGCAGGCATGCATCCGGCATCCGGGGGTACCCGCGGCGTGAGCAGGCATGCGTCCCCGGGATCCGGGTATGCGGGGGAGACGCCACATGGGCAGGGATCGGACGACGTCCGATGCGGCAGGCTCGAACCGTGACTGACGTGGGGAGAGGTAATGAAAACCGCCGGGATCCGGTCGGAGGCAGAGGCCGTCGAGAGGACCGAGCAGGACAGGACGACAGAGGGGTCGCTGCCCGGTATCGAGGACCCCGCTTCCGTCGCGCCCCGTGACGCCCGGGAGCTGTCCCGCCAGTTCTTCCGCCGGCTGACGGAGCTGGAGGAGGGCACGCACGAGTATCAGTACGCGCGCAACACCCTCATCGAGATGAACATGTCGCTCGTGCGGTTCGCGGCGGGCCGTTTCCGCAACCGCGGCGACGACATGGAGGACATCGTCCAGACCGGCATGATCGGCCTGATCAAGGCCATCGACCGGTTCGAGCTCGCGCGCGAGGTCGAGTTCACCTCCTTCGCGCTGCCCTACATCGTGGGCGAGATCAAGCGATTCTTCCGGGACACCACCTGGGCGGTGCACGTCCCGCGGCGGCTGCAGGAGATGCGCGTCGAGCTGGCGCGGGCCCGCGAGGAGCTGTCGAGCCGGCTGGACCGGGACCCGACGGTCGCCGAGCTGGCCACTCTCATGAACATCTCCGAGGACCAGGTGGTCGAGGCCCAGCTCGCCTCCAACGGGTACAACTCCGCCTCCCTGGACGCCGCGCTCACCGGCGACGGACCGGAGGACGGCGAGGCCGTGCTCGCCGACTTCATCGGCGTCGAGGAGGAGGGCCTGCGGCTCGTCGAGGACTTCCACGCGCTGGCCCCGCTCATGCACCAGCTCAGCGACCGGGACCGGCAGATCATCCACATGAGGTTCGTCGAGGAGGCGACCCAGGCGGAGATCGGGGAACGGCTGGGCTGCTCCCAGATGCACGTCTCCCGGCTGATCAAGCGGATCATCACCCGGCTGCGCCAGGGGATGCTCGGCGAACTCGGCTGCGCCTGACGGCACGCCACGAGACGACGTGAGCCCGGGCGCCTGGCGCCCGGGCTCACGTATGCCGTCCGCCGTCGGGTCCGTCGCGGGGGCCCGTGTCCGAGGGTGCGCTCCGGGGGTCCGGAGGTCCGTGCCGGGGGCCGCCGGAGGGTTCACCGCTTCAGCTCGACCCGCGCGCACACCCGCTTGCCGACGGGTACGCGCTCCACGGTGACCTGCGCCGCCACCGCGTGCACGATCTCCAGACCGTGCCGGCCGACGCGCTCGGGGTTCTTCGGATAACGCCGGGGAAGCGTCGCGCTGCTGTCGTAGACCGCCACCGTGACCGCCGCGTCCGTGCCCTCCAGCTCCAGGATGTACGGGCCGCTGCTGTGCCGGTCGGCGTTGGTGACCAGCTCGCTCACGACGAGGAGCAGCTCACCGTCGGTGCGGCCGTCGATGCCCGCGCACCACTCGTGCCTGAGCTGTTCCAGGAACTGGGCCGCGAAGGCGCGGGCCTCTGCGATGCAGCCGGGTTCGCCGGTGTAGTGCGCCGCGCGTCTCAGCGGCTCCACGGGTACGTCGAAACCAGTCGGTATCACTGCCCCGCCCAGGTGCTCGGTCATGCATGTCTCTCTCGGAAGGCCCGATCCGGCCGGTCAATGGTGCACCTGTCCTCGTACCCGGAGCCGGGCCCGGCAGTCCCCCGGATGCGTTCGCCCACCGCGCACAGCCTGTCATGCCCGCTGATCACACCACCGCCCCGGGCCCCGACGGCCGTCGGGGTGCCGGACGGCTCATCCGGCGGGCGGAGCGGGGCGGTCGTGCCTAGCCTGGCAAGGGTGAGCCCTGTGACCGCCGACGCAGCGCCCGCCGCCCGGCACGGCTGGCTGCGGGCCCTGCTGACGGTGCTGTCCGGGCTGGCCGTCATGTTCGTCCTCGCGGCGCTCGGGCTGTGGGCGGCCGGCGCCTCGGGCCTGCCCGACGGCGCTTTCGCGCGGGTCGTCGTCGCGACCGTGGTGACCGCGGTCGGCGGCACCCTCGACCTCACCGGTGACGCGGGCCCGCTGGCGCGGACCCGGGCTGGCCTCACCGTCATGCCGCTCTCCGTGACCCTGGCCGGCGCCCTGCTGATCGGCGCCGGGTTCCTGCGTCCGCTGCGGCACCGGGCGGTCGCCTCGGCCAGGGAGCTGGCCGGCTGGGCCGCCCGGCTCGCGGTGCTGTGGCTGCTCGCGCTGATCGGCCTCGGCCTCGCCGCCCGCCAGACCTTCGCCGTGAACGTGGGCAACGGCGTGCTCAGCGACCTCACCGATCTGTTCGGCGGGGCGCCGACGATCGGGTTCGCCGCGAACGTGCCGCTGACCGTGCTGTTCGGATTGCTGTGGCTGGCCGGCGTGCTGCTGCTCGCCCTGCTGGTCTCACCCGGCGCGCCGCTGCCCGCTCGGCTGCTGCGGCTGCGCGGACCGGTGCGCCCGGCCGCCCACGCCATGATCCTGCTGCTGCTCGGGTACGTCGCCGTGGCGCTCGTGGTGGCTCTGGTGTCGGCGGCGACGCGCGGGCATCCCGCCGAGACGTTCGCGGTGATCCTGCTCGGCCTGCCCAACCTGGCCTGGCTCGCCCTCACCCTGGGTCAGGGCGCCACCTGGCACGGGCGGGTGGACGGCCCGTTCGGGCTGCCGATGCCCCCGGTGCTGGACCACGTCCTGCGCACGCCGGACATCGCCACGCTGAACCTGCGCACCCTCACCGGGTACGACAGCGGTATGTGGTGGCTGCTGGTCGCCCAGGTGGTGCTGACCTCGGCGGTGGCCGTCGTGATGGCGGCACGGTGCCCGGCCGGGGTCCGGGCCTGGCAGCACGCGGTGCGGCTGGCCGTCGCCCTGGCCCTTACGGTCCTGATGGTCTGCCTGCTCTGCCGGATCTCGGCGCACTACGGCCTGTCGCTGCTCGGCATCGGGGATCTGGGCGGCGGCCTGTCCGGGGAACTGCTCCTCAGACCCCGGCTGTGGCAGGCGGTGGGCCTGGGCGCCCTGTGGGGGGTGGTGCTCGGCTTCCTGGGCGCTCTGGCCGCCCGGCGGACGGCCCGGCGGGGCCTGGTCGACACGCCCGGGAAGTCCGCCGGACCGAGCGCCTCGCCGGAGCCGGGACCGCCGTAGCCGGTCATCGGGCCGCCCCCTTGCGCATCACGGCGGGTTCCTGCCGGCGCAGCAGCAGGGCGACCACCACGCCGTACGCGGTGGAGAGCACCAGCAGCATGCACAGGTCCAGCAGCCATATCCCGGTGGAGTGCCGGAACAGCGGGTCGGAGGTGGCGGTGCCGGGCGCGATCCGGGCCAGCCCGAGCGTGCCGGCCATGGCGCCGAGCGCCCAGCGGGCGGGCACCAGCCAGGACAGTTCATCGAGACCGAGCACCCCGTGCAGCGGCAGCAGGGCGCCGCAGAAGACGACCTGGACGATGGCGAGCAGCACCAGCAGCGGCATCGTCACCTCCTCCTTGCGCACCAGTGCGGAGATCAGCAGGCCGAGCATCATCGCCGCGAAGGCCAGCAGCGCGACGGCGACGGTGATCTCGGCGAGCGGTGGCAGCAGGACGCCCCGGCCGCCGGGGGCGTTCAGGTCGACGCCGAGCAGGGCGACCTGGGTGAGGACGACGGCCTGGACCACCGCGACCGTGCCGAGTACCACCACCTTGGACATCAGGTAGGCCGTCCTGGGCAGGCCGACGGCGCGTTCGCGCCGGTACACCGCCCGTTCCTTGACGAGTTCGCGCACCGCGTTGGCGGCCCCGGTGAGGACGGCGCCGACGCACAGGATGAGCAGCGTGTTCACCGCGGTGTCGCGGGTCAGCCGGCCGCCCGCCAGCGCCCGGGCCATGGCGCCCATGACGAACGGCAGCGCGATCATCACGGCGAGGAAGGTGCGGTCGGCGGCGAGGACGGCGGTGTAGCGGCGCACCAGGGTGCGCAACTGGGCGCCCCAGCTGCGCGGGTGGAGCCCGGGCACGGGTATGGCCGGTGCGGCGGACGGCAGCGGGGGCTGGGGGGCGGCGTCGGTGACGTACTGCCGGTGGAACGGGGAGCCGCCGTACTCCCCCGCCCAGTCGCGGTCCTGGTCGCGGTCGAAGGCCTCGAAGGCCTCCGGCCACTGCTCGAAGCCGAAGAAGGCGAGGGCGTCCGCGGGCCGGCCGTAGTAGGCGACCCGGCCACCGGGGGCGAGCACCAGCAGGCGGTCGCAGACGTCGAGGCTGAGCACGCTGTGCGTGACGACGATGACGGTGCGGCCGTCGTCGGCGAGGCCGCGCAGCATGTGCATGACCGACCGGTCCATACCCGGGTCAAGTCCGGAGGTCGGCTCGTCGAGGAAGAGCAGCGACGGTTTGGTCAGCAGCTCCAGTGCCACGCTGACCCGCTTGCGCTGACCGCCGGACAGGCTGTGCACCGACTGATCGGCCCGCTTCTCCAGGCTCAGCTCCCGGATCACCTCGTCCACCCGGGCCCGTCGTTCGGCCGGCGCGGTGTCCCCGGGGAAGCGCAGCTCGGCGGCGTAGGACAGGGCGGCGCGCACGGTGAGCTGGGAGTGCAGGATGTCGTCCTGCGGGACAAGGCCTATGCGCCGGCACAGTTCCGCGTAGTCGTGGTAGAGGTCGCGGCCGTCGTAGAGCACGGTGCCGTGGTCAGCGGGCCGCTGCCCGGTGAGCGCGCCGAGCAGCGTCGACTTGCCGGAGCCGCTGGGCCCGACCACCGCGAGCAGGCACTTCTCCCCCACGGGGAAGGAGACGTGGTCGAGGATGACCTTGCCGCCGCGGTCGACGGTGACCGTGACCGTGAGGTCCTGCACGTCGAGCGAGACCTCACCGGTGTCGACGTACTCCTGCAGTTCGTGGTCGACCAGGCAGTAGGTGACGTGGCCGATGCCGACGAGGTCGCCGGGGCCGATCGTGGCGCGGGTGACCGGGGTGCCGTTGAGGTAGGTGCCGTTGTGGCTGCCGAGGTCGGCGATCTCGTAGCTGCCGTCGGTGTGGTGACGCAGCTCGGCGTGGTGGCGGGAGACGGTCAGGTCGTCGACGACGAGGTCGTTGTCCTCGCCCCGGCCGATGCGGATGGTGCGCACGGGCAGCGGACGGACACTGCTCGGGGCGCGGTAGGTGTGGGTCAGCTCGGGGTGCGACACGGTGGCGGGGCCGTGCTTGTCGTGCTCGTCGTGCCCGGGATACGCGGTGTGCTCGGGCGGGCCCACGGGGACCGCGCGGGGGCCGTCGGAGGGGTTGCCGAAGCGGATGACGGTGCCGGGGCGGACGTCCCACTCCTCGATGCGGCGGCCGTCGGCGAAGGTGCCGTTGGTGCTCTGCGCGTCCCGCAGCGTCCAGCGGTCGCGGTCGCAGTGGAGCACCGCGTGGTGCCACGAGACCCGTTCGTCGTCGAACACGATGTCGCTCAGCGGGTCGCGCCCGACGTGGTAGTCCTGACCCGGTTTCATCACCGTGGAGCCCGCGTCGGTCTCGAGCACGAGTTCGGGTGCCGCCGGGGCGATTGGCCGCTCCGCCATGCCCAGAATTGTACCGATTAGCCCATCCGTATGCCCGGGCGACCCACCTCGTCGGCCCGGGCGGCCGGCGGCCCACCGACGGGCGCCGTGGCACGTGTCAGGCGACGGGCATGACGAGCGCCGGGAGGGTGCGCTGCATCCGCAGCGCGTCCACCGACTCGGCGAGCAGCTCGTACTCGGTGGTGTCGTCGCTGGCGGCGATCCGCACCAGCCGCCCGCCCGCCAGCTCGTCCGCGATCACCTCCTGGCGCGCGTCGTCGGCGCACCAGGCGCGCAGCAGGGCCGGGACGTCGGCCACCGTGTCCGCCACGGGGACCAGCGCGGCGGCCGGGAAGGCGGAGTCCTGGGGGCTCGGGTCGAGCCGCTCGGCGATCCAGGACGCCCGGTCCCGCAGCCACCACAGGGCCAGTGCCAGAGTCGGCGCGCGATAGGTGCCGAGCGGGACGCCGATGCGCCGCCCGTCGCAGATGCCGTACGCGGTGACATGGCACAGGAATTCGTCGTGCACGATCACTCCCCCGTCGCCTCGCTGGTGTGCCGGCCGGCCCTCGCTCTCCGTGCGGCTCCTGTGCGGTGAAGTGCCCCTGACATTCGAGTATCGCCACTGGCGAAACACTGTCACCATTACTTTCCGGCCAGTCTCCTGGCATATTCACCGCGTTCTCTGGCCGAAATACCCCGGGTATACGAAGGCTCGTCATTACCCCGCGGGTAATCGACCCGCCCCGCGCCGCTCGGGCATGGTGGTCACACCGGGTCGGCGAATCCCGGATCTGATTCCTGACCAGCGATTACGACCTCGATGGAGGCTGATTCACCATGTCCGCGAACTACGAGAGCGCCGTCGCCCGTTACTTCGAGGCCTGGAACGCCACCGAGCCGGAGGCGCTGCGGAAGGCGGTCGCCGCGGCCTGGACGGAGGACGGCGGCTACACCGATCCGCTGGCCGAGGTGCGCGGCCACGAGGGGATCGCGGCCGTGATCGACGCGGTCCACGAGCAGTTCCCCGGTTTCGTGTTCCGTCCGCTCGGCGCGGTGGACGGGCACCACGACATCGCCCGCTTCGGCTGGGAGCTGGTCGACGAGGCCGAGGGCGCCACCGAGGGGCAGGGCTCGGCCCCGGTGGCCGGGTTCGACGTGATCACCCTGGACGGCGAGGGGCGCATCCGGCAGGTGCTGGGATTCCTGGACCGGGTACCGCCGATGGCTTGAGACGGGGCCGGTCACGACGGCAAGCGGAATTCCGTGTTCGGAATTCACGGGCGCCGCGTCAGCGTGCGCGAAAAGCGCGGAAGCGGCGGCCGGACCCATCAGGTCCGGCCGCCGCTTCCGGCGTTCACAGCCGTTGACCACAGTGGTCCTCAGCCGTTCATCACAGCGGTCTTCAGCCGTTCACCACAGCGGTCTTCAGCCGTTCACCACAGCGGTCCTCAGCCGTTCATCACAGCGGTCTTCAGCCGTTCACCACAGCGGTCTTCAGCCGTTCACCACAGCGGTCTTCAGCCGTTCACCGCGGCTGTCCTCAGCCGTGGTGAACGGCTGTTCTCAGCCCTTCGTCAGAGCGTCGATGCGCGCCAGTTCCTCGTCGTCGAAGTCGAGACGGCGCACCGCCCCGACACTGTCCTCGAGCTGCCCGGGGCTGCTGGCGCCGACCAGCGCTGAGGTGACCCGGCCGCCGCGCAGCACCCAGGCCAGGGCGAGCTGGGCCAGGGTCTGGCCGCGGGACCTGGCGATCTCGTCCAGGGCGCGCAGCCGGCCCACCAGGTCCTCGGTGACGGCGTCAGAGTTCAGGAACGGGCTGTCGCTCGCGGCCCTGGAGTCCTCCGGGATGCCGTCGAGGTAGCGCCCGGTGAGCAGGCCCTGCTCCAGCGGGGAGTAGGCGACGGAGCCGGCCTGGAGTTCGTCCAGCGCGTCCAGCAGGCCCTCGTCCTCGGGGCGCCGGTCGAGCATCGAGTAACGCGGCTGGTGGACGAGGAGCGGGGTGCCGAGGCCGGCGAGGATCCGGGCGGCCTCACGGGTCTGCTCGGCGGAGTAGTTGGAGACGCCGACGTAGAGCGCCTTGCCCTGCTGCACCGCGGTGTGCAGGGCGCCCATCGTCTCCTCCAGCGGAGTGTCCGGGTCGAAGCGGTGCGAGTAGAAGATGTCGACGTAGTCCAGGCCCATGCGCTTCAGGCTCTGGTCGAGCGAGGACAGCAGGTACTTGCGTGAGCCCCATTCGCCGTACGGGCCGGGCCACATCAGGTAGCCGGCCTTGGTGGAGATCACCAGCTCGTCGCGGTACGGGGTGAAGTCGGCCTTCAGGGCCTCGCCGAGCGCCGACTCGGCGGCGCCGGGCGGCGGGCCGTAGTTGTTGGCCAGGTCGAAGTGGGTGACGCCCAGGTCGAAGGCGCGGCGCAGGATGGCGCGCTGGGTCTCGGCGGGCCGGCCGGGCCCGAAGTTGTGCCACAGGCCGAGCGACAGCGCGGGGAGCTTCAGGCCGCTGCGTCCCGTGCGCCGGTAGGGCATGTCGGCGTAGCGGTCGGGGTGTGCGGTGTACAACGCGACTCCAGAGGGGTTGGCACAAGATCTACCAGTTCCACTCTTCACCGAACGGCGGGCAGCGGTCCAACAGAAGAATCCGATGCTATTCAGCGGATAGGGTTCTCAATCATGGAACTGCGCCATCTCCAGCACTTCGTCGCGGTCGCCGAGGACCAGCACTTCACGCGGGCCGCCGAGCGGCTCATGGTCTCCCAGTCCGGCCTGTCGGCCTCGATCCGGGCGCTGGAGCGGGAGCTGCGGGCGCCGCTGTTCGTGCGGACCACCCGCCGGGTGACGCTCACCGAGGCGGGGCGTGCGCTGCTGGCGGAGGCCGAGCGGATCCTCGCGCAGGTGCGCTCGGCGCACGAGGCGGTGGCGGCGGTGCAGGGTGTGCTGCGCGGCACCCTGGCGCTGGGCACCGAGCAGTGCATCGCCGGGGTGCACGTGGCGGGGCTGCTGGCGGCCTTCCGGCGCCGGCACCCGGACGTGGAGATCCGGCTGCGGCAGGCGGGCTCGGGGGCGCTGGCCGAGGAGGTGGCCGCCGGGCGGCTGGACCTGGCCTTCGCCTACCGCACCCAGGCGGACAGCGACCAGCTCCGCTCGGTGTCGCTGACCAGTGAGCCCATGACGGTGCTGTGCCACCCGAGCCACCGGCTCGCCACGGCGGGCGCGGTGCTCGCTCCCGAGGACCTGGCCGGCGAGGTCTTCGTGGACTTCCATCCGGACTGGGGCCCGCGCCGCACCACGGAGGCCGCCTTCACCGCCGCGGGTGTCCGGCGCACGGTCGCGCTGGAGGTCAACGACGTGCACAGCCTGCTGGACCTGGTCGACGAGAACCTCGGCATAGCCGTCGTGCCACGGCACTTCCGGCACAAGCGCCCCTCGCTCGCGGCGCTGCCGGTCAAGGGGGCGGTCGTGGCCGAGTACGAGACCGTCGCGCTGCTGCCGCCGGAGCGGGCCACCAGCCCGGCGGCCCGCGCCCTGGTCGCCCTCCTGGAGCCGGACGGCGAGACTTCCTGAGGGCGGCGGGCCGGTGCCCGGCCGGTTGCGGACGCGTGGACGCACGCGATGCGCGATGGTGGACGTCATGCATGCCAAGGACATCCTCATCGACGGCTACGGCCGCATCCAGGAAGAAGTCCACGCCGCCATCGAGGGGCTGGGACCCGACGAGCTGCACTTCCGCCCCGCGCCCGACGCCAACTCCGCGGCCTGGCTCGTCTGGCACCTCACCCGGGTGCAGGACGACCACGTCGCCGACGCCTTCGGCCTCGACCAGGTCTGGCTCTCCCAGGGCTTCGAGAAGCGCTTCGGCCTCGACCTGCCCGCCCACGACACCGGTTACGGCCACGGCCCGGCGGAGGTCGGGAAGGTGCGGGTCGAGTCGCCCGGATTGCTCACCGAGTACCACGACGCCGTGCACGAGCAGACGCTCGGCGCCCTGCGCGGCCTGGCCGCGAAGGACCTGGACCGGATCGTGGACGAGCGCTGGGACCCGCCGGTCACCCTGGGCGCGCGCCTGGTGAGCGTCCTGTCCGACGATCTCCAGCACGTCGGACAGGCCGCCTACCTGCGGGGACTGAGTCAGAGCGCGGCGGCGTAACCGGGCAGGACCACGTCCTCGATGAGTGCCCTGCGCTCGTCGAACGGGATGAACGCGCTCTTGACGGCGTTCACCGTGACCGTGCGCAGGTCCTCCACCGTCCAGCCGGCCTCCTCGACCAGCAGGGACATCTCCCGGGTCATCGTCGTCCCCGACACCAGCCGGTTGTCGGTGTTCAGGGTGACCCGGAAGCCGAGGTCCTTCAGCGCGGTGATCGGGTGCTCGGCGATCGAGGCGGCGGCGCCGGTCTGCAGGTTGGAGGTCGGGCACATCTCCAGCGGGATCCGCCGGTCGCGCACCCAGCCGGCCAGCCGGCCGAGCTTGCCGTCCACGATGTCCTCGGTGATGCGCACGCCGTGCCCGATGCGCTGGGCGCCGCACACCTGAAGGGCCTGGTGGATGCTGGGCAGGCCGTGGGCCTCGCCGGCGTGGATGGTGAACGGGACGCTCTCGCGGCGCAGGTGCTCGAAGGCGTCCAGGTGGTCGGCGGGCGGAAAGCCGTCCTCGGCGCCGGCGATGTCGAAGCCGACGACACCGGCGTCGCGGTAGGCGACGGCGAGGTCGGCGGCCTCGCGGACGCGGTCGAACATCCGCATGCCGCAGAGCAGCGTGCCGACGCGCACCGGGGTGCCCGCCGCGGCCGCCTTGGCCATGCCCGCGGCGAGGCCCTCCTGGACCGCCTCCACGACCTCGCTCAGCGACAGCCCGCCCCTGGTGTTCAGCTCGGGGGCGTAGCGGACCTCGGCGTACACGACGCCGTCGGCGGCGAGGTCGAGGACGTACTCCTCGGCGACCCGCAGCAGGCCCTCGCGGTTCTGCATGACTGCGAGGGTGTGCTCGAAGGTGGCGATGTAGCGGACCAGGTCGCCGGAGTTGGCGGCCTCGAAGTACCAGGCTGCCAGCTCGTCGGGGTCGGTGGCGGGCAGGGTGTGGCCGACCGCGGCGGCGAGTTCCACGACGGTGGCGGGGCGCAGGCCGCCGTCCAGGTGGTCGTGCAGGACGGCCTTGGGCAGGCGGCGAATGACGTCGGCGTCTACGCGCGTAGCGGTCATGGTGGTTCTTTCCTCGGGCGGATGGTTCGAAGTACCGGGAGGCCGGTCAGCCGGCGGGCTGCAGCAGGTCCCAGCGGTTGCCGTACAGGTCCTGGAAGACGGCGACCGTGCCGTACGGCTCGTGCCGCGGCTGCTCCAGGAAGGTGACGCCGGCGGCGGCCATCCTGGCGTGGTCGCGGGCGAAGTCGTCGGTGTGCAGGAAGAAGCCGACACGGCCGCCGGTCTGGTCCCCGATCCGGGCGCGCTGCTGCTCGCCCCTGGCCCGGGCCAGCAGCAGACCGGTGCCCCGACCCGGCGCGTCCGGCTCCATGACGACCCAGCGGGAGCCGTCCGGCCGGGGCTCGTCCTCGGCCAGCCGGAACCCGAGGGCGCCGGTGTAGAAGCGGATGGCCTCGTCGTAGTCGTCCACGACGAGGGTGACCAGGGCAACGCGTCGCATCGGGGCCTTCCGGTGGGGTGGACTGGCGGGTGAGGTTATACGTAAAACCCAGCGAACGCCAGTCACCGTCGCACAGGTGGGGGGACACTGCCCGGCGGGACCGCCGGCCGGCGGTGCGGTTACGGGCTCTGATCGCCCTGGGCGACCTCGACCCGGTGGTGGACGTCGGCCAGGCCGGCCGCCGAGGCCACGCAGGAGACGGCGGTGCAGGCGAGGAGCAGCGCGGCGACCGAGCGGCCGGCCCGGCCGGGAGCGCGCGCGCCGGCCAGCAGGGCCCGGACCCGCTGCGGGACGGGTCCCGCGGTCGCGCCCGCGGCGAAGGCGGGACGCTCGGAGCGGCCGGTCTGGCCGGCGAGGGCGGCGCGGGCGATGGCACGGGCGATCAGCCGCCGGTCCCCGACCCGGACCGCGGCGGCCTCGTCGGCGGCGCGCTCGGCGGCGAGCCGGATGGACTCGCGGACCGGGCGCAGGGCGGGGTGGCAGTGTGCCGCGAGCTCGGCGGCGGCCAGGAAGTAGTGGTGGCCGCCCTCGTTGTGCGCGCGCTCGTGCGCGAACAGCGCCTCGCGCTCGGGGGCGTCGAGGCAGCGCAGCATGGCGGTGGTGACGACGATGCGGTGCGGGCGGCCGGGCAGCGCGTAGGCGTCGGGGCGGACGGAGTCCACCACGCACAGGTCGCCCGCCGCGGGCCCGCGGCCGGCCTCGGTGCGGGCGGCCCGGAAGGCGCGTGTCTGCCGCAGCACGGAGCGGGCCAGGCTGTGGGCGCACACGGCGAGGGCGCCGACGGAGAGCGCGGCGGCGGGCAGGACCACGAGGTCCGAGGCGGTGCGCAGGGGGTGGATCAGCTCGCCGAGCGCGGCGAACAGCGGCAGCTTGAGCAGGCCGGTCAGCAGGAAGAGGCCGAGCGCGCCCACCGAGCAGCCCGCGAGGACGACCGCGGACGCGGTGACCGCCCACAGCGCGGCGACGGGGGCGAGCCGGTCCAGCGCCCGCCGGGCGAGGGCCGGCAGGGCGAACGGCAGCAGCAGGGGAAGCAGGAGCAGTACGGTCATCGCTCGCCGGGTTCGAGCAGGTCCCGCAGGATGCGTTCGTCGTCGGGGCTGAGCTGGGCGACGAAGCGGGCGAGGACGGTCTCCCGGTCGCTGTCCCGGTCGAGTTCGGTGTGCATGCGGCGCGCGGTGAGGCCCTGGGCGTCCTGCACCGGGAAGTAGGCGTAGCCGCGCCCCTGGCGGTGCCGGGCGACGACGCCCTTGTCGTGCAGCCGGGTCAGGATCGTGGTGACCGTCGTGCGGGCGAGGTCGGTACCGAGGCCGCGCTGCACCTGGCCGGGGGTCTGGGGCGTGCCGGCGGCCCAGAGGGCGGCCATCACGCTCGCTTCGAGTTCGCCGGCCGGCCTGCGCGCGTCCCTGGCGTCGGTCATCGGAACGTTCCTCACCCCGTCCTCCTCCGCGGCCCACAGGACCGGCGACGTCATTGTAGTCAACGGCCTCCGCACCCGTACCGTGGCCGCCCGCACGCGGCCGCCGCCACCGGTGCCGGGGCGCCGGCGGCGGGTGCGGCGGTCAGGCGGTCCGGTCACGGGCCGCGCCGAGCCGGGCGGCCTGCTCCCCGGTGAGGCGCAGCGCGCCGGCGGCGACGTTCTGCACGAGGTGGGCGGGATCGCCGGTGCCGGGGATCGCCAGGACGTGCGGGCCCTGGTGCAGGGTCCAGGCGATGCGGATCTGGGCGGGGCTCACGCCGTGCGCCCGGGCGGTGGAGAGGACCGCGTCGTCGTGGGCGGCGGTCGCGCCGTGCTCGCCCGCCGCGCCGGCGACCGCGTAGAACGGGACGAAGGCGATACCGCGCTCGCCGCACAGCCGCAGCACCTCGTCGCCGACGGGGTCGGGCCGGTCCACCGCGTACCGGTTCTGCACGCACACCACCGGGGCGATCTCCAGGGCCTCGGCGAGGTGCCGCGGCTGGACGTCGGAGACGCCCAGGTGCCGGACCAGTCCCGCCTCGCGCAGTTCGGCGAGGGCGCCGAAGTGCTCGGCGATCGAGTCCTGGCTCTGGCGGCGGTAGTTGACCACGTCGAGGTGGTCCCGGCCGAGCTGGCGCAGGTTCTCCTCCACCTGACCGCGCAGCTGGTCGGGGCGGGCCGCGGTGCCCCACTCACCCTGCTGGTCGCGGTGCGGGCCGACCTTGGTGACGACGACCAGATCCTCGGGGTACGGGGACAGCGCGGTGTTGATCAGCTCGTTCGCGGAGCGCAGGGCGGAGAAGTAGAAGGCCGCCGTGTCGATGTGGTTCACACCCAGTTCGACCGCCCCGCGCAGCACGGCGAGCGAACGCTCCCGCTCGCTCGGGGTGCCGTGGTGGAAGGCGGCGCTGCCCGTCAGGCGCATCGCGCCGAGGCCGATGCGGTGGACGGGCAGGTCGCCCAGGCGGAAGGTGCCCGCGGCGTCGGCGGTGATCGTTTCGGAGGTCATCGGCGGAGTCTCGCACGCGGCAGGCTCCGTGGTCACCGCGAATTCGTTCCACCGCCCCGGGGCCCGTCGCCGCGTCCGCGACCCGCCGTATGTCGCCGCGTCCGCGACCGCCGTATGACGAAGTCCGCGGTCCGCGGTCCCGCCGAACGGGCGATCCGCGGTCGCCGAACGGGCCGGCGGCCATGCGCCCGGCGCCCGCCGCGGACGGCCGCGGCGGGCGGCCCGCGTCAGTCCTCGTCCTGGCCCGGCACCACGACCAGGAAGGCGTCCGACTTCAGGTCCATCACCACGGTCGCGGCCTCGCCCTGGGCGCGGCGCGCTGCCGCGTACTCCTCCGCGGGCCACGATCCACGGGGGGCTCCAGCGGGAAATCGCTCCAGTACCTGCGCGCTCATGGCGGCTCACACCTCCTGCGTCGGGACCCGGCCCGGGCCCCGTCAGCGGCCCGTACTCTGCGCCTGCCCGGGACGGCCGCCCTCATGTCCGCGCATCCGCGCGGCACCTCCGCGTCGAAGAGCCGGACGGGGGGAACTCGGCAGCACCCCCGACCGGCGGCACGAAGGGCGGAGACGAATGGACGGCGACGACGTGAAGGGCGGTGCGCGCTGCCTGGTGACGGGCGGCACGGGGTACATCGGCGGCCGGCTCGTCCCGGAACTCCTCGCCGCCGGGTACCGGGTCCGCTGCCTCGCCCGCTCCCCGGGCAAGCTGCGCGACCATCCCTGGGCCGGCGACATTGAGGTGACGCACGGGGACGTCACCGACGCCGACGTCGTCGCGGAGGCCATGCGGGACGTCGACGTGGCCTACTACCTGGTCCACGCCCTCGTCACCGGCGACGGCTTCGAGGAGACCGACCGCGAGGCGGCCCGGATCTTCGGCGAACAGGCCCGGGCGGCCGGCGTGAAGCGCATCGTCTACCTGGGCGGGCTGACCCCCCGAGGCGTGCCGGAGCACGAGCTCTCCCCGCACCTGCGGTCCCGCGCCGAGGTCGGCCGCATCCTCATGGACTGCGGGGTGCCCACCGCGGTGCTGCGCGCGGCCGTGATCATCGGCTCCGGCTCGGCCTCGTTCGAGATGCTGCGCTACCTCACCGAGCGGCTGCCCGTCATGGTCACCCCGAGCTGGGTGCACACCCGCATCCAGCCCATAGCCGTACGGGACGTGCTGCGCCTCCTGGTCGGCAGCGCGAATCTGCCCGCGGACGTGAACCGGACCTTCGACATCGGCGGCCCCGACGTCCTCACGTACCGGGAGATGATGGTCCGCTACGCGGAGATCGCGGGGCTGCCGCGCCGGGTGATCCTGCCCGTGCCGGTCCTCACCCCGACGCTGTCCAGCCACTGGGTCGGCCTCGTCACACCGGTGCCCGCCTCCATCGCCCGGCCGCTGGCGGAGTCGCTGCGCCACGAGGTGGTCTGCCACGAGCGCGACATCGAGGGGTACCTGCCGTACCCGCCGGGGCGGCCGCTCCCCTTCGACGAGGCCGTACGGCTCGCGCTGCAGCGGGTGCGCGACGCCCAGGTGGTGACCCGCTGGACGTCGGCCTCGGTGCCGGGAGCGCCGAGCGACCCGCTGCCGACCGACCCCGACTGGGCGGGCGGCAGCCTGTATACGGACGTCCGCGAGACCGAGGTGGACGCCCCGCCGGAGGCGCTGTGGCGGGTCGTCGAGGGGGTGGGCGGGGAGAACGGCTGGTACTCCTTCCCGCTCGCCTGGGCGCTGCGCGGCTGGCTGGACCGGTTGGCGGGCGGGGTCGGACTGCGCCGCGGCCGCCGGGACGCGCAGCGGCTGCGGGTCGGCGACTCCCTGGACTTCTGGCGAGTGGAGGAGATCGAGCCGGGGCGCCTGCTGCGGCTGCGCGCCGAGATGCGGCTGCCGGGGCTGGCCTGGCTGGAGATGTACGTGGAGCCGGAGGGCGCCGGACGCAGCCGGTACCGGCAGCGCGCGCTGTTCCATCCGCACGGGCTGCTCGGCCAGGCCTACTGGTGGGGCGTCTCCCCGTTCCACGCCGTGGTGTTCGGCGGGATGGCGCGCAACATCGCCCGCGCCGCCGCCACCACGGTCCCGCTCCCCCGGCGGCGGGAGCGTACGGCCGCGCGCTGACGCCCCGCATCCACCGGGCGCCGCGGAACGGAAGCAATCAGCGTCCAGCGCCCGACCCCACGCCCCGACGCCCCGGAGCCGCACCATGAACGTCTCGGTCGTCCTGTTCACCGCCGACCTGCGCCTGCACGACCATCCGCCGCTGCGGGCGGCGCTGGACGGCACCCGGCACGTGGTGCCGCTGTTCGTGCGGGACCGGGGAGTGGACGAGGCCGGATACGCGGCGCCCAACCGGCTGGCGTTCCTCGCCGACTGCCTGCGCGACCTGGACGCGGGGCTGCGCCTGCGGGGCGGCCGGCTGGTGCTGCGCTCCGGCGACCTGGTCGAGGAGGTGTGCAAGGTGGTCACCGAGGCCGACGCCGACGAGGTGCACATGGCCGCCGACGTGAGCGCCTACGCGCACCGCCGGGAGGAGCGGCTGCGCCGGGCCCTGGAGGCCGACGGACGCCGGCTGCACGTGCACGACACGGTGACCACGGCGCTGACCCCGGGCGCGGTGACGCCCGCCTCCTCGGACCATTTCGCGGTGTTCACGCCGTACTTCCGGCAGTGGTCGAAGGCGCGGCTGCGCGACCCGCTCGGCGCGCCGCGCTCGATCCGGGTGCCGGAGGGCGTCGGGTCCGAGGAGCTGTTCGCCCGGGCGCAGGTGGCGGGCGTCTCCGAGGGGCTGGCCGAGGGCGGGGAGGTGCTCGGCCGCAAGCTGGTCACCGCCTGGCTGCGCCGCGGTGTCGAGCGGTACGAGGACCGGCACGACGACCTGGCCGGTGACGGGACGAGCCGGCTCTCCCCGCACCTGCACTTCGGCACCCTCTCCCCCGTGGAACTGGTGCACCGCGCCCGCCGGACGGGCGGGCCGGGCGCCGAGGCGTTCGTACGGCAGCTCGCCTGGCGCGACTTCCACCGCCAGGTGCTGGCGGCCCGGCCGGCCGCCTCAACCGCCGACTATCGCACCAAGCACGACCGCTGGCGCACCGAGCGGACGGCACGGGAGGACATCGAGGCTTGGCGGGAGGGGCGTACGGGTTTTCCGATCGTCGACGCCGCGATGCGACAGCTCCGGCACGAGGGGTGGATGCACAACCGCGGCCGGCTGCTGGCCGCCAGCTTCCTGGTCAAGACGCTCTACGTCGACTGGAGGGTGGGCGCCCGGCACTTCCTCGCGCTGCTGGTCGACGGGGACGTGGCCAACAACCAGCTCAACTGGCAGTGGATGGCGGGCACCGGCACGGACACCCGTCCCAACCGCGTCCTCAACCCGGTCACCCAGGGCAAGCGGTACGACCCCGACGGGGCGTACGTGCGCCGCTGGGTGCCCGAACTCGGCCCGCTGCACGGGCCGTCGGTGCACGAGCCGTGGAAGCTGACCGGGCCGGACCGGGCCGCGCTGGACTACCCGGACCCGGTCGTCGATCTCTCCGAGGGCCTGGCCAGGTTCAGGCGGGCCCGCGGCCGTGAGGGCTGAGGGCGCGGCGGCCGCCGGGTCCGGTGCGTGCAGACCCTACACATAAGGAGAAAACGGGGGCAGAATGCGAAGGAGTGGCGTATATCGACCGGGGCACGGTCGTGAACCTCGTGTGATCGACGCGCCGGCGGTCTTCCTCGTGGCGACGGGTGCCGGTACGGCCGCGAGGAGCGCCCCGCGAGTGTAGAGAGGCCGGCCACCGAGAGACCGGCCGTTGGGAGAAGAGTTCCCGAGTACGGACGCGAGGGAAGGAGGACCAGGCGAAAAGCGAAGGACACGAGAATGCGGGGCCGGTCCGCCCGGGCGGACCGGCCTCCCCGTGCCACCGGCAGCTAGCGCCGCCGGGTGGGTTTCAGCCCCCGTCGAGGGCCCTGCGCTCCTCGGCGGTCCGCTCCGCGGCCTCCTGGGTCTTCTGGGTCTCCTGGGGCCCGAACGGCCACGCCCGCTCCAGCCGTGCCCAGACGAGGAAGGCGACGCAGCCGAGGGCCAGCCACGCCAGGGACCATTCGATGGGGTGGCGGCCCGGGGAGTTCTCGTCGGCGTAGCCGTAGATGACGCACCAGCCCGTGAAGGCGATGGCGGCGGGCAGCGGGTAGAGCCACATCCGGTAGGGGCGGCTCAGGGCGGGCCGGCGTCTGCGCAGCACGGCCAGGGCGATGATCTGGGCCAGCGCCTGGACGATGACCATCACCGTGGTGAGGAGCTGGATCAGCGTCGCTAGGTCGGTGTGCCGGCCGATCAGGAAGCCGATCGCGGTGATCACGCCCATGGTCGCCAGACCCAGCGCCGGGAACCGGTGCCGGGCGTGCAGCCTCGCGTACGGCCGGAAGAAGACCCGGTCGCGGGCGGCGTCGCAGGGCACCCGGGAGCCGCCCAGCAGGCCGGTGAAGACCGACGCGAAGGCCGTGACGAGGATCAGCACGGTGACGGCGTCGGCGGCCCCCCTGCCCCAGGTCCGCTCCAGCACGGCGGAGGCCACGGAGGTCGAGGCGATGTCGTGCGGGTCGGTCATGCGGTGCCAGTCGACGACGCCCAGGGTGCCGATCTGCAGCAGCAGGTAGATCGCCATGATGCCGAGGATCGACAGGACGATGGAGCGCGGCAGGGTCCGGCCGGGGTCCTTGATCTCGGCGCCCATGTAGGCGGTGGTGTTGTAGCCGAGGTAGTCGTAGATGCCGATGGTCAGGCCCGCGGCGAAGCCCGGCCAGAAGTGGCCGGAGGTGACGTCGAGGGCGTGCGCCGGATAGGTGAAGGCGAGGTGCGGGCTGAAGCCGGTGGCCGCGGCGGTGATCACCAGGAGCACCGAGGCGATCATCACGGCCCACATCACGGCGGTGATGCGGGCGATGTGCTCGATGCCGCGCCAGAGCAGGGCCACGACCAGGGCGATGACGCCGAGGCCCACGAGGTCGCCGGAGGTCTGGCTGAGGCCGGGGGCGAGGTAGCCGAGGTACTGGACGAAGCCCACCACACCGGTGGACATGATCAGCGGGACGAAGAGCATCGCCGTCCAGACGAACAGGAACGGCAGCAGCCGGCCGGTGCGGTGGCGGAAGGCCTGGCGGAGGTAGACGTACGTGCCGCCCGAGCCCGGCATGGCGGCGCCCAGTTCGGCCCAGACCAGCCCGTCGCACAGCGCCAGCACCGCACCGGCGACGAAGCCGAGGACCGCCTGGGGTCCGCCGAACGCGCTCACCATCAGCGGGATGGTCACGAACGGCCCGATGCCGCACATCTGGCTCATGTTGATGGCCGTGGCCTGGAACGGACCGACACGGCGGACGAAGCCGCCAGGGGGCCGCGGACTACCGGACATGGGGACTCCTGACGCGACGGGCGTGCGGGCCGCACGGCAGCGGTCCGCCCGGCCGGGCCGGCCGGCGGATGAAGTTGTGCGGCCCCGCGACGCCGGACGGGCGACAGCCGAGCGGTTCGTGCCGCCCGTCGGGGCGGGCGGGGCCTACGGTCGTCGACGCGGCCCGTGCCGCGCACGACCTCGAGCCAGGTTAGTGACGTTTCCTCACCGGGCTCCTGACTTCACGAGGCTGGAGACCGCCGTGTTCCCTCGCCCCGCCCCCGGACGCCGCCCGGTCGCGGCGGCCGTGCTGCTGAGCCTCGTCGCCCTGCTGCCGCCCGGCGCGCGGGCCGCGGCGGCGGACCGCAGCCCGGCGCCGCACGAGCCGCCGGCCGCGGTCACCCCGGTGCCCTCGGCGGCCGGCTCCGCCACCCCGCTCGCCGGGTACGCGATCCAGTCGACGGCGAAGGTGAGCGACCCGGCGGCGGCCGTCTCCTCCCCCGGCTACCCGGCGGCCGGCTGGCACCCGGCGGGCCCCCGTTCCACGGTGCTGGCCGCCCTGCTCGCCGACGGCGTGTACCCGGACCCCTTCCACTCCACGAATCTGCGGAAGATCCCGCGGAAGGACTTCGACGTCCCCTGGTGGTACCGGTCCGATTTCACCGTCGAGGACACCGCCCACCGCACCCACCTGGACTTCAGCGGGGTCGTCTCGGCGGCCGACGTGTACGTCAACGGCCACGCGGTGGCCGCGGCGGCGGACGTGACCGGCGCCTACACCCGCCACGAGCTGGACATCACCTCGCTGGTGCGGCCCGGCGCCAACACGGTCGCGTTCCGGATCCGGCCCAACGATCCGGACGCCGACCTCACCATGGGCTGGCTGGACTGGCTCCAGCCGCCGCCCGACCGGAACATGGGCATCGTGCGTGACGTCCTGGTCCGCCGCGGCGGCCCGGTGGCGCTGCGCGACGCGCACGTGGTGACCCGGCTGGACGTGCCGTCCCTCGCCTCCGCCGACCTGACCGTGAAGGCGCGGGCCCGCAACGACTCCGCCGAGGCGGTCACCGCCGAGGTGACCGGACGCGTCGCCGGGGCGGTCCTCACCCGGAGCGTGCCGCTCGCCCCGCACGAGACGAAGACCGTCACCTTCTCCCCCGCCGACACCCCCGGGCTGCGCCTGTCCTCCCCGCGCGTGTGGTGGCCCGCCGGCATGGGCGGCCAGCCCCTGTACGACCTGGACCTCACCGCGTCGGTGTCCGGCACGGCCTCGGACACCGCCCACGAGACCTTCGGCATCCGCGACGTGAAGGCCCCGCTCGACGCCGACGGCGCCCGCGAGTACCGGATCAACGGCCGCCGGCTGCTGATCAGGGGAGGCGGCTGGTCCCCGGACGAGTTCCTGCGCTGGGACCCCGCCTACGTGGCGGACCGGCTCGACCAGGCCCTCGACCTCGGGCTGAACACCCTCCGCCTGGAGGGCCACATCGAGCCCGACGAGTTCTTCGGCCTCGCCGACCGCAAGGGCCTGCTCACGCTGCCGGGCTGGGAGTGCTGCGACAAGTGGGAGGGGAACGTCAACGAGGACGGCTCCGGCGAGAAGTGGACCGAGGCGGACCACCGGGTCGCCAAGGCGTCCATGGCCGCGGAGGCCGCCCGGCTGCGCGGCCACCCGAGCGTGATCTCGTTCCTGATCGGCAGCGACGCGGCTCCCGACGCGACGATCGAGCGGGAGTATCTGGACGCCCTGGAGGCGGCCGACTGGCCCGACCCGGTGATCCCGGCCGCCTCCGAGAACTCCTCACCGCGACTCGGCCGCTCGGGGATGAAGATGACCGGGCCGTACGACTGGGTCCCGCCCGGCTACTGGTACGCCAAGCGCGAGGGCGGGGCCACCGGCTTCAACTCCGAGACCAGCGCGGGCCCCGACATCCCGACGCTCGACACCCTTCGCCGGATGATGACCCCGGCCGAGCTGGACACCCTCTGGAAGGACCCGGGCGCCCGGCAGTACCACCGCTCGCCCTCCTCCGTCTTCGGCACCCTGAAGATCTACGACGCCGCCCTCACCGGCCGCTACGGCGCACCGAAGGACCTGGCCGACTACGTCCGCAAGGCACAGCTCGCCCAGTACGAGAACGTCCGCGCCCAGTACGAGGCCTACGCGCGCAACGCCACGGACGCGGACAAGCCCGCCACCGGGGTGGTCTACTGGATGTTCAACAGCGGCTGGACGTCCCTGCACTGGCAGTTGACGGACCGTTACCTGGACCAGAACGGCGCCTACTTCGGCGCGAAGAAGGCGAACGAGCCGCTGCACGTCCAGTACTCCTACGACGACCGCTCGGTAGTGGTCGTCAACGGCCGGCACGGCCCGGCGGGCCGGCTCACCGCCCGGGCCACCCTGTTCGACCCCGACGGCACGCAGAGGTACGACCGGTCCGCGGGCGACGTGTCGGTGGACGGCGACGGCGCGCGCCGCACCGCGTTCACCCTGCCCGAGTCGGTGAGCGGCCTGCCCCGGACGTATCTGCTCAGGCTGACCCTGACCGACGGGGGCGGCCGGGAGGTGAGCCGGAACGTCTACTGGCTCTCCACGGCACCGGACACGCTCGACTGGGCGCACACCGACTGGTACCACACGCCGACCACCCGCTACGCCGACCTCAAGGGGCTCGCCTCGATGGGGCGGACGCCGGTGGAGGCGACGGCGGCGACGACGTCGTCCGGCGGCACGTCCACGACGACGGTGACCCTGCGGCACCCGGGAAGCGGACGGACGCCGTCCCTGTTCACGGACGTCCACCTGGTGGACGACCGGGGCCGGCCCGTGCTGCCGGTGCGGTGGTCGGACAACGAGGTCGGCCTGTGGCCGGGCGAGTCGGTGACGCTGACCGCCGTCTACCGGACCGCGGACCTGCACGGCTCGGCGCCGCGTGTGCGGGTGTCGGGCTGGAACACCCCGGAGCGGACGCTGCCGGCCGGCTGACCGGACGGGGCGGGCCCGGACGGGCCCGCCCCCCGGGGTTCAGCTCACGTCGAGCGCGGTGTCGTCGATGACGAACGACGTCTGCTTGGTGGCACCTTCGGTGCCGGTGAACTGGAGCTTGACCGTCTGGCCCGCGTAGCCGGCGAGGTCGAAGCTGCGCCGGGTGTAGCCGCTCGCCGCGTTCAGGTTCGAGTAGGTGGCGAGGGTGGAGAGCACGGTGCCACCGCTGTTGAGGACCTGGGCCTTCAGGGTGTCGTAGGCCGTGGAGGTGGTGGTCTCGGCGGTGTCGATGTGGAGGTAGAGGCTCAGGGTGGCGTTCGCGCATCCGGCGGGGATGGTCACCGTCTGCGCGAGGGTGTCGGTGTGCGCGGAGCCGTAGCCGCCCAGCCAGGCCTTGTAGGAGCCGGTACGGGCGGCCTCGGCGGAGTCGTTGGTGATGACGCCGCTGGACGCGGTCCAGGAGGTGGCGCCGGACTCGAAGCCGTTGTTGCCGAGGAGCTGGGCGGCGGTGCAGGTGCCGGTGCCGCCTCCGCCTCCGCTGGTGCCGGAACCGGCGAGCCAGGCCGTGGCGTTGAGGGCGAGGGCCGCGTTGGTGGCGCCGGTGTCGTTCCAGCCGTCGTAGAGGGTGTTCCCCGACTGGCCGGTTCCGTCGTCGATGGGCGAGCTGTCGCCCCAGAAGGCGACCCGGCCGCTGCCGAAGGTGCTGGTGACAAAGAAGGCACCGGTGTTGCCGGAGTAACCGGTGCGGTAGAGCAGGCCCTTGACGCCCGTGTTGTCGGCGGGCTTGAGGGTGGCCGTCGTGCCGCTGGCGATCAGGCTCTTGCTGACCGTGCCGAACGAGCCGTGCAGGACGGCGTTGGTGCTGTCGCTGATCGCCGAGGGGTAGTCGGAGCTGATGCTCAGCGAGTCGATGGAGAAACCGAACGGGTCGGTGGAGTCGACGCTGTTGTCGGTCATCAGGTCGTTGAGGATCTCGACCGCGTCCTGGCCGTCGTTGTTGCGGTCGGCGCCGGTGTGATCGGAGATCATGAACAGGCCGCCGCCGTTCTTCACGAAGTTCATGATCGCCGTCTTCTCGGCGGTGGTGAACAGCGTGTTGGGCTCGGGCAGCACCAGGGTGTCGAAGTTCGACAGGTCGGTGGCCGACGACCCGCCGTAGCTCAGGCTGGAGCCGGAAGGCAGTGTCTTCAGGCTGTAGCCGCCGGCTTTCTGCAGGGCCACGCCCCAGGAGGACAGGGCGCCGGTCCAGTCCGTCTCGGCGGACGGGGTGGCGTCCTGGCCGAGCGGGTCGGGCTGGCTGGTGGAGATGATCCAGTCCGCGTTGCCCGCCGTCTCGGCATGGGCGTTGTCGAACAGGATCCGGTGCGTGGTGGCCGCGTGGGCGGGGGCGGGCGCGGCGCCGATCTGCCAGGCCGCGGCGGTGACGAGCAGTCCGAGTCCGGCCAGGGCGGTGGTGAGCGGGCGGAGGGATCTCCTCGATCCGAACATCCGGCGAACCTCCATGGGAGTGGGGAGAGGCGGTGGGGGCGCCTTGTCTGCGCGCTTGGAGCACGCATGAGGGTTCTACACGCGTCGATCGATTGAAAGGTACATGGCACAAAGGCCGGGTGAACAGAAAGTCCAGGCAATGACGGTCCCGGCGTGCATCGGCCCGCAGCGGGCAGACGGCCCTTCGGCGGGGGCGAGAACCGGAGGGGTTGACATGGAGATCTCAGGCGTCCTCAGTGCCATCGTCATCGGCGTCATCATCGGCGTGCTGGGCCGGCTGGTCGTACCCGGTCGGCAGCACATCGGCATCCTGTGGACCATCGCGGTGGGCATCGTCGCCGCGCTGGTGGGCTCGGCGATCGCCGCCGGGATCGGGGTCGCGGACACCAAGGGGCCGGACTGGATCGAGTGGCTCATCCAGATCGCCCTGGCGGCCGTGGGCGTGGCCGCGCTGGACCGGGCGATGGCGCGTCGCTGAGCGGCGGGTCAGCCCCCGTACGGATAGGGCGTCGTGGTGGTGAGCGCGTGGAAGCCGAGGCGCTCCAGGATCGGGCGGCTCATCGGCGAGGCGTCGACCTGGAGGTAGCGGCAGCCGTGGGCGGCGGCTACGCGGGCCCGGTGGGCGACCAGGGCGCGGTAGACGCCCCGGCCCCGCCAGGCCGCCACGGTGCCGCCGCCCCACAGGCCGGCGAAGCGAGCGCCGGGGAGCAGTTCCATGCGGGCCGAGGCGACCGGCTCGGACCCGGCGAGCGCCACCACGGCGACGACCGTGCCGGGGGCGTCGGCCAGCCGGGCCAGCAGGCGGTGGCGCAGCCGGGTGCCGTCGGTGCCGAAGGCCGACTCGTGCGCCTGGACGACGAGGTCCACGCCGGCCGCGTCGGTGGCCTCGGCGATCTCGATCCCCTCGGGTGCGCCGGGGTCCGGCGCCAGCCGGCCGGTCTCGGCGACCAGCAGCGTCTCCTCCGGCTCGGCGCGCAGGCCCGCCGCGGTGAGGCGGGCGCCGAGATCCGCCGGCCCGTCGTGGCCGTACAGCTTCCATTCGAAGTCCAGGCCCAGGCCGGTGAAGTGGGCGATCTGCTCGCCGATCACCCGGTCCGCCGTCGTCTCGTCCAGGGCGGACCACAGCACTCCGTTCCAGGCGTGCGCGTCGCCGGTCTGGCGCACCACGGCGCCGACCCGTTCGATCCGGGTCCCCGGCCCGTCGGGGCGGGCGCCCTCGCGCATGTCCCGGTCGTACAGGGCGAGCACCTCGGCGTGATCCATGACCTCAGTCCAGCATCGGCCCTCACCCCGGGGCAACGGGGTTTTCCGTTCGCCCGGCAGCGGCGCGGCCCGTAGCCTGCGACGCCGGGGGCTGTCGGCACAGGAGGTCGGGAGGGTCATGGTGAAGGAGAGTGAGCTGCGCCATCTGCGCCGCTGTGTGGAACTGGCGCGCGAGGCGCTGGAGTCCGGTGACGAGCCGTTCGGTTCGGTGCTCGTCGCGGCGGACGGCACGGTGCTCGCCGAGGACCACAACCGGGTGGCCTCCGGCGACCGCACGCGTCCTCCGGAGTTCGAACTGGCCCGCTGGGCGGCCGCCCGGATGAGCCCGGCGGAGCGCGCGGCGGCGACGGTCTACACCTCGGGGGAGCACTGCCCGATGTGCGCGGCCGCGCACGCCTGGGTGGGGCTCGGCCGCATCGTCTACGTCGCCTCGCCCGAGCAGCTCACCTCCTGGCCGGCCGGCCTCGGCGTACCCGCGCCGCCGGTACGGGCGCTGCCGGTGCGGGAGGTCGCCCCGGAGGTCGTGGTCGAGGGACCGGTACCCGAACTGGCCGACGAGGTCCGCGAACTCCACCACCGTTTCCACGCCGCACGCGGCTGAGCCGGGCCGCCGCGGCGCCCGCGCCCGGTGCCGCGCGCGGGCGGGCGCCGCTGAGGGGCGGGCGGAGGGCGCCGGGACCGGTGCCGCGTCGGCAGCGTCCCGCGCGGGTCTGCGTCCCCCACGAGCCCGCGTGACGCGGCGGCAGGCGCCGCGCGGGACGGGCGCCGCGTCGGCCGGGAGTGCCGGGCGGGGCCTTGGGTCAGCCCAGTTCCAGAGTGGTCACGCCGAACACGCGTTCCTGGGCGTGGGCGCGGACCGGGCCGGTGTACATGCGGGCCGTCTCGAACGAGGGGCTGAAGCCGGCCTCCTCCACCAGCGCGAGCGCCGCCGTGTTCGGCTCGGGCACGTCGACGGCGACCTCCAGGCCGGCGGCGCCGGCGGTGAGGGCGGCGAACAGCGCCCGGGCGTCGTCGGCGGTGTCGGCGAACAGCGGGCCGATGCGCAGGGTGTCGTGGCCGGGGCGGATCACTCCGTAGCCGGTGAGCCGCTCGCCGTCGTGGCGGACGAACGCGCGGTGGCCGGGACCGGTGAGCCACTCGGCGAGGAAACGGGGGCGGTCGGCGGGCGTGCAGAGGGCGTCGTACGCGGTGACGGCGGGCAGGTCGGCGGGGCCCGCGGGGCGGACGCCGGCCGCTGATCCGGTGCCGGGCGCGACGCCGGTGAACCGGACGGTGCGATGGGCGGGTTCGAAGCCGGACTGACGGTAGTTGTCCTGCTGGGCGACGACTCCGTCCAGGCCGACGGTGCGGTTCCCGGCATGGGCGAGGGCGGTCTTCCAGGTGGTCAGGCCGTGACCGTGGCCGCGCAGGTCCGGGCGGACGAGGTAGCAGCCGAGGAAGGCGTAGTCGGGGCCGTGGTTGACGACGGAGACGGCCGACACGGGCTCCCCGTCGATCCGGCCGAGGAAGAAGCCCTCGGGGTCCTGGGCGAAGAAGGCGGGCCCGTCGGACAGCCCGGGGTTCCAGCCCTCGGCCGCCGCCCACCCGCTGATCACCGGCCAGTCGGCGAGCGTGGCCTGGGTGACGACGAGGTCCTGCGGGGCCGGTGAGGTCATCGGTGCGCTCCACTGTCCGTGAGGTTCGGGCTGCCGTACGGCGCGGTGCTCGGCCGCGCACCGGGCATCCTTGCCCATCGCCCCGGGCCGGCGCCATGCCGGGACCGGCCGGTGCGGGGTTCCCGACACGCTTTCGGACAGCGGCGGTCGGGCCGGGACAGCGGTGAGCCCCACCGGGCCGGCGTCCGGTGGGGCATGCCTGCCGCTGGGGTCAGCGCATGCGGCTCGGCCGGAAGCGGCGGTACAGGACCGTCCCGGTGAGCAGCAGGGCCGCGCTGCCGGCGACCGCGGGTGCCGTCATGTCCGCTCCGGTGTGGGCCAGGGTGGCCACGGACTGCGCCGGGGTGGCCTGCCGGGTGTGCGGCGCCGGGTGGGACTTGGCCGGGGTGGTGCGGGTCGGCTCCGGCGTGCTGGCCGCCGGGGTGTCCGAGTGGTGGTTGGTGGAGCGGTTGCCCCCCACCGGGTTGCCCACGCCCACCACGTTCACCGAGTTGCCGCTGACGTTCACCGGCACGTGCACGGGGAGCTGGATGGTGTTGCCGGAGATCACGCCCGGCGAGTCCTTGCTGCCGCCGTGCGCGTAGGCGCCGCCCCTGGACCTGGAGGAACCGGCCCGGTCCGAGCCCCGGTCGTCCGCGTCTCCGCCGTTCCTGCAGGCGTTGCCCGCCGAGGGGTTGAGCAGCCCCACGACGTTCACGGTGTTGCCGCACACGTTCAGCGGGATGTGCACCGGGACCTGGATGGCGTTGCCGGAGATCACCCCGGGCGAGCCGGTCGCCGCACCGTCGGCGGAGGCCCCGTCGGCCGCGAACGCAGCGGACACCGGCATCGCCACGGCCATCGCACCGGAGGCGGCAACGACAGCGATCACACCGTTTCGGGTAGCCCGTCTCATGGATTTCCCTGCTTTCTAGACATCGTCGCGGGCACTTGCCCACACCGGATAGAACGCAGCCGAACCATCGGGGTTATGGCGTATCAGTCTTTCACCCCATTGAGCGACATGATCTTTCGAGTCACACGTAAAGTTTCGAATGGGCATCGATCGCCGCGAAAAGTGCGAATAATAGATCATCGACAGTCGTGCCGCTCGCCCGGAGGCGGCCCTCCCGTACCCCGCTTATGGTGAGCGAGGGCGCCGCCCGGTCCCCGTCGGGTCCGCCCCCGGGAGGCGAACGATGCTGGCCAAGCTGTCCGCCCGGCCCGCCGTGCGCAAGTGCGCGGGCGCCGGCGCGCTGACCCTGACGCTGCTCGGGTCCGGGCTGCCCGTGGCGGCGGCCGACGAGCCGCGGCCCGGGCTGTCCCGCTTCTACGGTCAGAAGGTCGCGTGGGCGGCCTGCGACGGCGCGGGCATGCCGCGAGACCTGCAGTGCGGGAAGGTGACCGTTCCGCTCGACTACGCCCACCCCGGCGCCGGCACCCTCGACCTGGCCATGGCCCGCTACCGGGCGACGGGCGCCTCGCGGGGCTCGGTGCTGCTGAACTTCGGCGGCCCGGGCGGCTCCGGCGTCCACGAACTCGCGACGGGCGGCAAGCAGTTCATGGACCTGACCAACGGCTACGACATCGTCACCTTCGACCCGCGGGGCGTCGGCCGCTCCTCCCCCGTGAGCTGCGGCGAGGGCGGGGACCAGACCTCGGTGGCGACGGGTCAGAACCTCGACATCAGCCGGCCCCTGCCGCTGCTGAAGCGGCTGCGGCAGGCCGCCGACCAGTGCGCCCGCAACTCCGGCCCGGTGCTCGCGCACATAGGCACCGTGGACGCCGCCCGCGACCTGGACGTGATGCGCCAGGCGCTCGGCGACAGCAAGCTCAACTACCTGGGGTTCTCGTACGGGACGCGGCTCGGCGCGGTGTACGCGGCGCAGTTCCCGCACCGGGTCGGCCGGATGGCCCTGGACGGTGTCGACACGCTGACCGAACCGCTGTCCGAACAGGGCGTGGCGGGCGCCGAGGGGCTGCAGACGGCCCTGGACGACTTCCTGGACTGGTGCACGACGGACATCGCCTGTCCGTTCGGACGGGACCGGCGCATGGCCGGGAACCAGGTGGTCCGGCTGGTGCGCTCGCTGGACCAGGACCCGGTGCCCACGGACTTCGGCGGCTCCTTCTCCGGGCAGGATCTGGCGGGGGCCATCGGTTCGGCCCTCTACAGCGAGGAGCTGTGGCCCACCCTGGAGCGCGCGCTCGCCTCGCTGGTGGACGACGGCGACACCCGGGGCGTGCTCGGCTTCTCCGCCGGCGCCTACTGGCCGGGCGGCGGCATCACCCCGCCTGTCCGGCGGCCCGGCGGGGACGTGCGGCAGACGGGCGGCCGGCACGGCGGCCTCGTGGACTCCGCCGACGTGCCGGCCGACAACCTGCCGGCCGCGCTGCTGGCGATCAACTGCGCGGACGACCCCGACCGGCCCTCCGACGCACAGCTCACCAAGGATCTGAAGAGCCTGCGGGCCGCCTACGACCAGGCCTCGCCGGTCTTCGGCCGGTTCAAGCTCACCCAGCTGCTGATGTGCTACGGCCGTCCGAAGGGCACGTCCTACATCCGCGACCGCGTGAAGGACGTCGACACCTCGAAGATGCTGCTGGTCGGCACGCGCGGCGACCCTGCGACGCCGTACCGCTGGACCGAGGAGACCGCCCGGCGGCTCGGTGCGGCGGCCGTCGTGCTGGACAACAGGAGCGACGGGCACACCGGTTACTCGTCGTCCAGGTGCGTCCACCGCAAGGTCGACGACTTCCTGCTGTACGGCTCGCTGCCGGCCGACGGCAGTTCCTGCCCGGCGGACCGGCGAGTCCGCACCTCCACGCCGGGGCCGCCCGGTGACGGCGGACACGCGGCGAACGGGTGACAGGGGCGGTCCGGGCGCAACCTCCCGGCCCCACGGGCCGTCACATCCGACGAGGCGGGCCCCGGCCCGCCGTGCCCGCGCCCGACCACGACAGGGGAACCCGCCATGCGCATCCGAGCCGCCGCCGTACCCGCCGTCTGCGCCGCCGCCGCGCTGCTGTGCGCCGCGCCGCCGAGCCAGGCGGCCGCCCGCCAGGCCGGGCCCGCCCGTTGCACGGAACGGGTTCTGACCGTGCGGGCGAAGGCCGCGCCGGCCGATCCCTCCGTGCTGCGGGTGTCCGTGACCAACCGCGGCGGCCGTGCCTGTGCGGTCGACCGGGTGCCCACCGTCACGTTCGGTGATCTGGACGGGGCCGCGCTGCCGGTGCCCGGCGGCGGCAGCGGCGCCTACGCGCTCAAGGCGGGCGGGACGGCCTACGCGGCCGTGCGCACGATCGCCGACTCCGCCGACCCCGAGGCCCGCCGGACGGGCTCGGTGTCGGTGGCCGCCTCGGCCTCGCACTGGGGCCGCTCCTTCACCGCCGCCCAGCTCGGCACCGGCGGCGAGGTGCTGGTGTGGGAGCCGGTGACGACGTGGTGGCAGCGGACGGCCGAGGCCGCCGACCGCGCCCTCGGCGTCGGCTGAGCCCGGTCCGGGCGCACGCCCGCCACGCGGTGACACCACGACCGCGTCACCGCCCCGGCCCCGGCGCCCGCGCCGCGCCCCCGAGCTCCGGGCTCCGGGCTCCGGGCGCCCGGCTCCGGGCTCCCGGCTCCGGGCTCCCGGCTCCCAGCTCCGGGCTCCGGGGACTAGGCGGGCTTGGCGGACTTCGCGGGCTTCGCGGTGCTTTCGGGCGCCGGGGATTCCGCCGGCTCGGCGGGCCCCTCCGGCTCCCCCTGCCCCGGGGACTCCGCGGGACGCGGGTTCCGCTCCGGGTTCGGGGTCAGGAACCGGTCCAGGGCCGCGGTGAGTTCGGCGGGCTTCTCCACGGGCAGTTCGTGGCCCGCGTCGATGATGCGGACGACCGCGTCCGGGTAGGCCTTCGCCAGCCGCAGCATCTGCCGCACGGGAAGCTGGATGTCGTGGTAGCCGTGCACCATCAGGGTGGGCGTGCGGATCTCGCCGGCGCGGTCCAGGACGTCGAAGTCGCGCATGGCGCCGTACAGCGTCATGACGACCTCGCGCGGGGTCGCGGCGGAGGCGCGGATGTACTCGCGGACCTCCTCGCGCGGATGGCCGGGCGCGAAGGCCCGCTGGATGTTGGCGGCGATGAACAGCTTGTACGGCGCCAGCGTGGAGGCCGCCATCAGCAGTCCCCGGCCACGGCTGTACTTCATCCTGCCGATGGAGTTGACCAGCACCATCCGCTCCACCCGCTCGGGGTGGGACAGGGCGATCGTCTGGGAGATCATCCCGCCCATGGAGTGGCCGACCAGCACGAACCGCCCGACCCCGAGGTGGTCGAGGAGCGCCAGGACGTCCGCCGCCAGCTCCGCGACCGTCCGCACCCCGGCGCCGGTGCTCTCCCCGTGCCCGCGCAGGTCCAGCCGGATCACCCGCCGGCCGGGCGAGAAGTGCGCCACCTGGTGGTCCCAGCGGTGCCGGTCCGCGGTCCAGCCGTGCACGAACACGAGGGGCACGTCCGCGCCGTCGCGGGGTCCGTCGTCGTCGTACGTCAGTACGGCGCCGGCGACGTCGAGCTGCGGCATGGGGGCCTCCTGGGGCGCGGTCGGGGCGAGTCGGTTACTGACGGGTACGGTAACCGGCCGTGCCGTCCGCCGTCACCGCCCTTCCCGGGTGAATGTCAGCGGTGTGCGCCCAGGAACTCCAGGACGTGCCCGAAGACGTCCAGCGCGGCGCCGCGGCCCAGGAACGGGTCGAGGTGGCCGTAGCCGGGGATCTCGGTGTAGGAGACGTCGAGTTGCGGCTGCCGCCGGGACAGCACCTCATGGCAGAGCTTCTGGGAGTCCAGCCACAGCCCGTTCTCGCTGCCCGAGAGCAGCAGCACCGGGGTGTCGATGCGGCCGGCCGCGTCCAGCGCGTTGGGCGGCAGCGCCCGGTAGCGGTGGTCGGTGTCGTGCCAGCGGACGACGGTGCGGGCCAGCTCGATCCGGCGCAGGTGGGGCAGGATCCACAGGGGGGCGGGGCCGAGCAGCTCGGCGAGCCGGTCGTGGGTGGCCGGGTCGAGGTTCTCGTGGACGAAGAGGGAGGCGCCGGTTCCCCAGGCCGAGTTGTGCAGGATCTGGCAGGTCGGGTCCGGGCAGGCCGCCTTGCGCGAGGCGAGCGCGAACAGCGGGGTGTACTTCGACCACAGACCGACCTTGCGGATGTCGACGGGGATGTGGTCGATCCGGGTCTTCAGCAGTTCCCCCGCCACGGACATCCGCAGCGAGGTGCGCCCGGCCAGCTTGGGCGTGAGGAAGACCCCCTGCGACACCACTCCGGCCAGCCCCGGCACGAGGCCGGCCGCCATGCTCATCGACAGGGTCAGCGAGCCGATGCAGTGCGCGACCACGAACAGCGGCCGGTCGCCGATGCGTTCACGTACGCGGGCGACGGCCCCGGGGATGTCGTACAGGGCCACGTCGTCGTAGGTGTAGCGGCCCCCGGTCTCGTTGTACGGGAGCCGGCAGCTTCCCCGCCAGTCCAGCAGCCAGGGCTCGTAGCCCTCGTCGAGCAGGACGTCGACGAGGTTGCGGGTCTCGGGCAGCAGGAACATGTCGGCGGAGGCGGTGTGCCCGTGCAGCAGCAGAACGGCGGGCCGGCCCGGGTCGCCGGGACCGATCCGGGTCAGACCGAGCCGGACGCCGTCGCCGGCGCGGAACGGGATCTCCTCGACGTGGGCCGGGTCGAGGCGGTGGCGCAGCGGGCGCGGCGCCGCGCCGGTGCGGACCTTGCGGAGCGCCGGGCGGGCCGCCTTGGCGGTGGTGGTCCTGAAGATCATCGGTTGTGCTCCGTGGGGGTCGGGGTCCGGCGCAGGTCGAGCAGGTCGGCGGCGGCCCGGGCGAACGGGGCGACGAGCCCGCGGCCCATCTCAAGGCCGAACCAGGCGAGCCAGGTGAGCTTGGCGGCCCGCTTCTCCTGGCCGGTCAGGCGAGGGTCGACGCGGATGCCGTCGATCTGGTCGCGGACGTAGGAGTCGGCGGGCACGACGACCTCGCCGAGCAGACTCGCCGCCTCGCCCTCGCGGCCGATCTCCACGGTCAGCGCCCGGGTCTGCCGCCACAGGTCCCGGCGGGCGCGCGCGTACTTGCGGCCCTCGAGCCACCACCGGCCGCCGTCCGCGTCGCGCAGCCTGAGCCGGTAGCGCAGGAGCTGGTGCCGCATGCCGTGCTGCTGCGGGATGCCCTCCTCGGGGCGCACCCACAGGTCGCCGCGTTCCACGGTGAGCGGTTCGGGGTGCAGGGCGGGGCAGGTCACCTGTCCGGTGACGTCCACCCGGCGCTCCTTCACCAGCTGGTACATGCTCGCGATGGACAGCGTGAGCGCCATCGAGCAGGGGGTGGCGGCGCTGGCGCCGACCGGTCCGACGGTGCCCTCGGTGGTCTCGGAGAACCACAGGTAGGGCTGGTCGTCCTTGTGCGGCAGCCGGGCGAGGCCGTCGCCGGCGAGCTTCTCGAAGGTCTTCAACTGATCCTGCGCGTCGTAGCGGGCGGCGGGTGCGAGGCCGAGGGCGGCGACCAGGGCGTCGGTGCGGGGGGCCTCGGCGGCCGGGCCCTTCAGGGTGGCTTCGCACAGTTTCAGGGCGGTGGGGCTCTGCAGCACCCGGGAGAGGAAGCCGAGTTCGGGTACGGGCTCGGCCTGGAGGCGGGCGAGGGTGGCGGTGCGCCACTCGTCCCAGTCCTGGACGCGTACGTGCATGCCGCCGAAGGCCATGTCCCGTACGACGTCGTCGAGGGTGTTGGGCACGCCGGTGAGATTGTAGTCGAAGCCCCACGCGTCGGGTTCGCAGACCGCGGCGACGGCGACCCGGCTGACCCAGTCCACCGGGGCGGCGTTGAGGTGGCGGAACGCCGGCACGGTGCGGAAGCGGCCGAAGGCCGATATCAGGCCGCTGCTGAGGTCCTGCGCGTTGTAGGCGCCGGTCTTCGTGTGGCCGCCGATACCGCCGGGGCGGAGCGCGGTGACGACCAGGCCGTGGTCGCGGGCCCGGCGCAGGGCGACCTCGGCGGCCCACTTGGACTGGTCGTAGCCGGAGACGAGCCGGTCGATGTGGGCGAGCGGGTCGTCCTCGCCCATCGAGGTGATGCCCACCTCGTTGAACACCGCGATCGACGAGATGTGGTGCAGCGGCTTGGGGCGTCCGGTCGCGGCGAGTTCGGCGAGGGTGAGCGCGCCGAGGACGTTGCTGCCGCGCAGCGACTGGTAGCCGCGCAGGAAGTCCACGGCGGCCGCGACGCCGACGACGCTGTCGAGTTCGTGCGCGAGGGTGTGCCAGCGCTCGTCGGTGAGGCCGAGGCGCGGACGGCGGATGTCGCCGGGCAGCACGGTGATCCGGCGGCGGACCTCGGACGACCACGGCAGCCGGTAGCCGCGCAGTTGCTCGCCGAGCCGTGCGGTGGCCGCCGCCTCGTCCTCCGCGCGGACCAGGCAGTACACGTGGGCGTCGCTGTGCCGCAGCAGGTCGAGCAGCATGTGGCTGCCGAGGAACCCGGTCGCTCCGGTCAGCAGGACCCGGCGGGGCGGCACCGGCTCGGGTACGTCGGTGAACGGCAGCCGGTCGGCGAGGGCGAGGTCGGCGAGTATCTGCTCGAGGTCCTCCGGACGCGCGCGGGAGTACCGGTCGCCGTCGGCGCGGTACCCGCCGCCGGGCAGGGCGGGCGGGGTCCGGTGCGCCGGGACGGGCAGCGGGCGGTGGGCGGGCGTGCGGGCCGGCGCGGTCCCGGCAACCGTGCTCGGCGCGGCCGCGCGTGCGGTGCGGGTGGCCTCGGAGGCGGCGGCGGAAGGGGCGGCCCCGGCGGGCGCGGCGCCGGGGTCGACCACGGGTCCGGCGGCGGGGCCCGGGGACTCCGCGTCACCGGAGGGCGTACCCGGCGCGGGGGGTTCGGCGGCTTGCGCGCCGGGTGCCGGTGCGGGGGCGACCGGCGCGCTGCCGGGGGCTTCGGCGGAGGGCGGTGCTGTGGGCGCGGTGCCGAGGAGCGGCAGCCATCGGCGGGCCAGGCTGCGCGGGCGGGCGTCGGCGAAGACCTCGTCGAGGTCGACCTCGATGCCCAGTTCGCCCTCGAGTTCGGCGATCAGTTCCACCGCGTCCACGCTGGTGCCGCCCGCGTCGAAGAAGTCGGCGTCCGGGTCCAGCCGGCCGGCGGGCAGATGGCGGCCGGCCGCGGTGGCGACGGTGGCGGTCAGACCGTCCAGGTCCGGCGCCGGGGCCGGCGGCGGCTCGGACCCGGCGCCCGCCGCGCGCACCTTGGCCAGCAGGCCGGGCACGTCGAGTCCGCCGCCGCCCCGCTCGATCGACTCGGCGATCGCCTCGTTCACGTCACGCATGAGAGCCCTTCGCGTTGTGCTCGGTCTTGTCGCTCACTGCTGCTCCCAGGAGCGGAACGCCCGCAGATGCTCGGGCGTGACGACGACGTCCAGCCGTGCGTCGTCGGGGTCGCCGCCGCCGAGTGCGGCGAGCAGCCGTCGGGCGGGTGCGTTGCGCGGGGTGCGCTCCGCGGTGAGGCGGACCTTGGCGCAGCCCAGCTCGCCGGCCCGGTCGGCGAGCCAGGCGAGCAGCCGTTCCTCGACCCCGCGGCCGAGGGCGCGGCAGCTCATCGGCCAGGCGAGGACGTCGAGCAGGTCGCCGTCGACGGCGACCGCGAGCAGCGCGATCTGGCCGTAGTCGCCGAACCGGTCACGGGCCGCCGCCGTCCACACCTCGCCCCGTTCGCGCCACCGGGTGAGATCCCCGCCGTCGGCGGAGCGGGCGCGCAGGGTGAACTGGTTGGTACGGCGCACCAGTTGTTCGCCGCGTTCGACGTCGGCCTCGGTGAGTTCGCGGATGTCGACCTCCAGGTCCAGCCGGTCCAGGAACTCCTCGAACCCGGCGCCCGCGCGGACGGCGTCCCTGACGCGTTCGGCCTCGTAGAACCCGGCCCTGAGCGTGTCCTCCGCCGTCGCCGCGGCCGGGACAAGGGGCCACAACCGGTCGAGGAACGCCGCGAGTTCACCGGCCGGCGGGCAGGTCACCGACAGCACCTGCGGGAGTGCCGAGCGCATCCTGGCGATCTCGGCCGGGTTGTCGTCGAGGAACAGGAAGCCGTCAAGACCGAGACTCAGGGTGCGGGCCGCGTCGGCGAGGCGGGCGGGCTTGGGCTCCCAGGCGGCCGAGATCACGCTGAAGTGCTCGGCCTTGAGCGGGCTTTCGGGCCGGTCCAGGACCGCGCGGACGGTGGCCTCGTCGTTGTTGCTGACCAGGACCAGCAGGGCGCCCGACGCCCGCCACCGCAGCAGCCTGCGGGCGAGCACCGCGCGGGGGCCGGTGAGGTCCACCGCGTCCGGGCCGGTCTCGCCCGCCACGCCGCCCCACAGGGTCTCGTCGCCGTCCACGGCGATCACCTTGGGCGCGGGCCGCAGGGCGACCCGTACCACCTCCGCGAGGCGCAGGGCGACCGCGGCCTGGAAGTCAGGGGTGAAGGGCAGGTGGGCGAGCCGTTCGGTGCGCTCGTCGAAGCGTCGCTCGACGGCGTGGTCACGGGTCCACTCGTCGGGCCCGAGGACCGCGATCCCCGGCGACTCGGCCAGGTCGGCGGCGACGCCGCGTTCCCAGTCGAGGAGCCGGTCGGTGCCGCGGGCGCTGGGCAGGATGCCGACGACGAGGGGCCGGCGGGTGCGCTCGGCGAGGGACTTCAGGGCGGCCGGGTAGGCGTGGCGCAGTTCGGCGAGGAGGGTGTCGTCCACCGGGCCGAAGCGTTCCAGGTCGGCGGCCCGCAGCAGGACGACGCCCACCGCGGTGGCCGGGTCGGCGAGGACGCCCGACGGGTCCTGCAGGGCGGCCAGCACCTGGTGGTACGGCGCCTCGGCGGCACTCGCCCGCTCCTCCTCCAGGGCCGCCTCGCACATCAGGGGCAGATGGCCGAGCGCGAAGGTGGCGGCCAGGGCGATACGGGGTCCGGCGGGCGGCTCGGACTCGCGCCCGCGCACCGGCTCGGTCCCCTTCTCGCGCCGCGGCTCGGGCCGGTTCTCGCGCGGCGGTTCGGGCCGCCGCTCGCGGACGGGGCCGGTGGCGTCCTCGGTGTTCCGGGCGAGCAGGCGGAGGAAGTCCTCGCCCAGCCGGGCCGCCGTGTCCGCGTCCAGGATGTCGAGGTTGTGGTCGAGGCGTACGGTGCCCGCGTCCGGGGTCATGGTGATCATCAGATCCAGGTCGGTGTGCCCGACACCGGCGGGCAGCACCTCCAGGTGCTTCAACTCGCCGGAGAAGCGCACGTAGTTGAAGTAGACCTCGACGAGCGGCGCGTTGGGCCGGTGCAGGCCCTGCCGGGCGAGGGTGGCGAGCGTGTCGGAGAACATGGCGCCCTTCGCCAGGATCTGCCGCAGCCGGCGGTCGGTGCGCAGCAGCACGTCCGCGATCCGCTCCCCCGCCTCCGCCTGCGCGGGGAACGGCACGGGGACGCCGAAGAAGCCCACCGCGCCGAAGGCGTCGGCGTGGATGCGGGTGTCCACCGGCACCGCGAGCACGAACCGCTCCCGCTCCCGCATCCGGGCCAGCAGCACGGTGAGGGTGCCGAGGCAGTAGGCGGCGGGGGTGACGCCCAGGCCGCCGGAGGCGTCCGCGACGCGCCGCATGAGCCCGTCGGGGACGGTCACGGTGACGCTGCCGGACCGGTACGAGCGGGTGTCCGGGCGCGGACGAGCGAGGGTCAGGTCGAGCCGTTCGGCGCCCCGGAAGGCGGCGCGCCACTCGTCGCCGGGGCCCTCCCCGCCACCCTGCTGGGCCTCGATCAGCAGGTCCACGTCCCGGTTGGTGACGGTGCCGTCCAGCGGGCCGCCGGACAGCTCGGCGTCGATCTCGGCGGCCACCAGCAGCAGGGACTGCAGATCGCTGACCGCGTGGTGGGCGCCGAACAGCAGGACCTGGTCGTGCGGGCCGCCGTCGGCCAGCTCGAACCGCCACAGCGGCGGGGCCGCCAGGTCGAACCGGGGTTCCAGCAGCAGCCGCAGCCGCTCGGCTGCGTCGATGTCCGTGCCCTCGGTCCAGCGCAGCGGCGGCGCGGGCAGTTCCCGGTCCACGCGGAGCTGCCGGCCGCCCTCGGCGCCGGTCACGACGGCCGTGCGCAGGGCGGCGTGCCGGGCTACGAGGCGGTCGACGATGCCGGTGAGGCGCTCCCGGGTGACCGGGGTGGTGAGGCGCACGGCGAGGCCGACGCCGTGGGCCGCGTGCGGCATGCCGGGCTGGGCGCTGCGCAGGAGGCGTACGACGTCCCGGGTGGCGGGCCGCAGTTCGGTCTCCGGCACCGGCCGCGCGGCGGCGCCCTGTTCCGCGCCGGCCGGTGCGGTGCGCTCGGGCAGTCCTTCGCCGAGGGCGCGGGCGAGGCCGCGGATGTCGGCGGCGGAGAACACGTCGGCGGCGGGGAGTTCGACGCCCAGCTCGCGGGCGAAGGCGTTGCGCAGCCGGACCAGCATCAGCGAGTCGAGGCCGAGTTCCTTCAGGGCGGTGGTGGCGAAGACGTCCACGGCGCCGCCGGAGACCTCGCCGACCCGGGCCCGTACGTAGGTCTCGAGCCACTCGGCGCGCTCCTCCTCGGTGGCGGCCGCGAACACCCGCCGCACGAGGTCGTCGCCGTCCGCGCCGGTGGCCGGGACGGTCACCAGGTCGGCGAGCAGTGGCCGGCCGCGGGCGGCGTCCGGGTCCAGCGCGAGCAGTTCCATGTCGAGTGCCATGGGGGCGAGTTGGCGGCGGCCGGTGTCCAGCACCCGGTCGAACAGTTCGCCTCCGTCCTGCGGGGAGAAGGCGATGAGGCCCGAGCGGCCGGTCTCGGCGGCCCGGGTGCCGGACCCGGCGACCATGCCGACCCCGCTCCAGGCGCCCCAGTCCAGGCTGAGCGCCCGCCGGCCGCTGCGGGAGAGGTGGTGCGCCCAGGCGTCGAGGAAGGCGTTGGCCGCCGAGTACGGGCTCTGTCCCGCCGAGCCGAGCAGCCCCGCGGCGGAGGCGAACAGCACCAGGCTGCCGGCCTCGGGGACGAGTTCGGTGAGCAGGGCGGTGCCGAGCACCTTGGGCGCGAGGACGCGCAGGACGCGTTCCTCCGTGAGGTTCGCCAGGGTGGCGTCGTCGAGGACACCGGCCGTGTGCACCACGGCGGTGATCGGGCCGGCCTCGCGGCGTACGGCGTCCAGGGCGGCGGTGAGCCCGTCGCGGTCGGCGACGTCGGCGCGTGCCAGGTGGACCACGGCCCCGCGCTGTTCGAGGCCGGCGATCCAGGCACGGGCGGCCGCGTCCGGGGTGCCACGGCCGAGCAGGGCGATCCGCCGGACGCCCCGGCCGACCAGGCGTTCGGCGACGACCCGGCCGAGCCCGCCGAGGCCACCGGTGACCAGGTGTACGCCGTCCGGCTGTCCGCGGTGGCCGTCGTCGTCGGGCCGGGTGCGGGTCAGCCGCGGCACGAGCCGGCCGGTGTCGCGCAGGGCGACCAGGCGTTCGTCGTCCGCGTGCCACAACTGCGTCCACAGCCGGTCGGCGCCGCCTTCGGCGGGCAGGTCGACGACGGTGGTGGCGAGTTCCGGGTGCTCCTGGGCCACGGCGAGGGCGAACCCCCAGGCGAGGGCCTGCTCCGGGTGGGTCACGGCGGTGCTGTCACCGGCGGCCTGGCTGCCGCGTACGACGACGAACAGGCGCGGTGTGCCGCCCCGCGGGCGGTCGCGGCCGGTGACGGCCCGGACCAGGTGCAGTGTGGTCAGGCAGCACAGCCGGGCCGCTTCCTCGGCGTCGCGGCCGTCCGTGACCGGCGGGGCGTCGAGCGCGGAGAGCTGGACGATCCGCTCGGGCGGCGCGCCCCCGAAGGCCTCGTCCAGGAGCCGGGCGAGCTGCGCGGGGTCGGCCGGGTCCAGGACGTGGCGGCCGGGGGCCTCGACGGCGTACTCGGCGCCGCGGCGGGCGACGACGAAGGGCACCCGGCCGTCCAGCCGGGAGGCGAGTTCGCCGGCCGTTCCGCCGTCGTCGGCGAGGATCAGCCAGCCGCCCTCGCCGGGCGGTTCCTGCGCCTCGGGGCGGGGCTGCCAACGGGTCTCGAAGAGGGCGCCGTCCAGCGGGGACAGCGCGGCGAGCCGGAACTCGTCGACGGCCAGGACGAGTCGGCCGTCCTCGTCCCACAGGCGCAGGTCCAGGGTGGCCGTGTCGCCGTCGACCGAGCGCAGGTCGCAGCTCACCCAGGCGGGCGCGGTCCGCGTACCGCTGTGGTGCACGAGGCCGGCTCCGGCGGGGACGAAGGCCCGGCCGGCGGGCGCCGCGGCGGGCAGGGCCGCGCTGTGGAAGGAGGCGTCCAGGGTGGCCGGGTGCAGCAGGTGCCCTGCGGCGGGCCGGGCGGCAAGACGGGCGAGGGCTGCCGTGCCGCCGTCCCGGCGGCCGTCCTCCAGGCCGCGGAAGGCGGGCCCGTACTCGATGCCCAGGGCGGCGAGGCCCGCGTAGAGGGCGCTCACGTCGACCCGCTCGGTGCACCGGTCGCGCAGCGCGGCGAGTCCGGGACCGTCGGCCGGGGCGGATTCCGGGGCGGTTTCCGGGGCGAGGACGAGGCGGCCGGTGACGTGCCGCTGCCACTGCCGCCGTCCGGCCGGGGCGGAGGAGACCGTGAAGTCGCGGTGGCCGTCCTCGGCCGGGCGCAGCGCGAGTTGCAGGCGTACGGGCCGGCCGGCGTCCAGCCGCAGCGGCTGGACGAAGCGGACGTCGGTCAGTCGCACGTCGTCGTCCTCGGCCTCGAGGCCGGTCGCGGCCTCCAGCACCATGTCCAGCAGGGCGGCGCCCGGCAGCCACACCTCGCCGGTGACGCGGTGGTCGGTCAGGTAGGCGAAGCGCCCGTCGTTCAGGTCGATCTCGGTCTGGAAGAGGTCCCGGCCCGGCTCGTCGCTGGCCTGGACGTGGGCGCCGAGCAGCGGTGAGCCGCCCGAGGCGGCGTCCGACCGGACCGGGGCGAGCCAGTGGCGTTCCCGGGCGAAGGCGTAGGTGGGCAGGTCGGCGCGGCGGCCGCGCGGGTGCAGCGCGGTCCAGTCGGGGTCGTGCCCGGCCGTGTACAACTCCCCGAGCCTGCCGAGGAGTACGTCGTCCCCGTCCCGGCCGCGGCGCAGCGAGCCGATGCCGGACGCGTCGACGCCGGCCTCGGCCGCGACCGACTCGATCGCCGCGGTGAGCGAGGGGTGCGGGCTGAGTTCGACGAAGTGGCGGTAGCCGTCGTCCAGCATCCGCCTGATCGTGTCCGCGAAGCGGACCGGCCGGCTCAAGTTGTCGTACCAGTAGGCGGCGTCCAGGCGGTCGCCGGGGACCGGTTCGGCCAGCACCGACGAGTAGAAGGGGGTGGGCGCGAGGGTGCCGCGGACGCCGGCGAAGCGGTCGAGGAGTTCCGCGCGCAGGGGTTCCACGAGCGGGGTGTGGGAGGCGAACGGCGTGGTCAGCACCCGGGTGGCGACGCCTCGTCCGGCGAGTTCCCCGCGCAGCGCGGTGAGCGCCTGCGACTCGCCGGAGACGGCGGTGGCGGCGGGGCCGTTGACCGCCGCGACGAACAGCTTCCCGGCGTGGGGCCGCAGCAGGTCCTCGACGTCGGCGGGCGGCAGTTCCACGGCGAGCATGCCGCCGCGGCCGACGAGCGGCACGACCGCCTGGGCCCGGCCGGTCACCGCGGTCACGGCCTCCTCCAGGGCGAGGGCGCCCGCGCTGTAGGCGGCGGCGATCTCCCCGAGGCTATGTCCGGCCACAGCGTCCGGGGTGACGCCGAGTTCGCGCCAGGCGGCGGCGAGGGCCGCGTTCACGGCGAACAGGACCGGCTGGAGGTACTCGGTGCGGTCGAGCGGGGAGAACTCCTCCGGTGCGCGCAGCACGTTGAGCACCGACCAGCCGGCCTGCCGTTCGACGGCGGCGTCGATCCGGGTCAGCTCGGTCCGGAAGGCCTCCGACCGGGACATCAGCCCCAGGCCCATACCCGTCCACTGGCCGCCGTGTCCGGCGAAGACGAAGGCGACCTTGCCGGACTGGTCCTCGCGCGGCGCGGGCACCGGCTTGCGGCCGCCGCCCAGTGCCCTGAGCGAGGAGAGCAGCTCCTCCCGGCCGTCCGCGACGACCGCCGCGCGCCACTCGAAGTGGCTGCGGTGCCGGGCCAGGGTGTGGGCGACGTCCGGGAGGGCGGCGCCGGCGGCGACGTACCGGGCGAGCCGGGCGGCCTGTCCGCGCAGCCCGGCCTCGCTGCGCCCGGAGAGCACGAACAGCCGCCTGCCGTCCGGGTCCTCCGGTTCCTCCGCGGGACGGGCGGGTGCCTCCTCCACGATGACATGGGCGTTGGTGCCGCTGATCCCGAAGGCGCTGACACCGGCCCGCCGCACCCGCCCCTCCGCCTCCGGCCAGGCCACCGGCTCCTGGAGCAGCCGCAGTCCGCTGTCCTCCCACTCCACGTGCCGGCTGGGGGTGCCGGCGTGCAGGGTGGGCGGCAGGGTCCGGTGCCGCAGCGCCTGCACGACCTTGATGAGTCCGGCGACGCCCGAAGCGGCCTGTACGTGACCGATGTTGGACTTCAGCGATCCCAGGTACAGCGGGCGGCCGCCGGGCCGGGACCCGGCGAAGACCTCGGCGAGTGCGTTGGCCTCGATCGGGTCGCCGAGGCTGGTGCCGGTGCCGTGGGCCTCGACGTAGTCGATGTCGGCGGGGCCGAGTCCGGACTGTTCCAGCGCGCGGCGCACGACCTGTACCTGGGCCGGTCCGTTGGGCGCGGACAGGCCCTGGCTGCGGCCGTCCTGGCCGACCGCCGTGCCGCGCAGCACGGCCAGCACCTCGTCGCCGTCCCGGCGGGCGTCGCCGAGCCGCTTGAGGACGAGCATGCCCGCGCCCTCGGCCCAGATGGCGCCGTCGGCGTCGTCGGAGAAGGCGCGGCAGCGCCCGGTCGGGGAGAGCCCGCGCAGCCGGCTGAACTCCACGAAGGTCTGCGGGGTCACCATCAGGGTCACCCCGCCGGCCAGCGCCAGGTCGCACTCGCCCGCGCGCAGTGCCTGGGCGGCGAGGTGGGTCGCGACCAGTGAGGAGGAGCAGGCCGTGTCCACGGTGAGCGCCGGGCCGTGCAGGCCGAGCGCGTACGCCAGGCGGCCGGAGGCGACGCTGAGCGCCGAACCGGTGCCCACGTAGCCGTCGAGCTGGTCGAGGCGGGAGCCGGCCAGGTAGTCGCTGCCGAACATGCCGACGTAGACGCCGGTGGTGCTGCCCGCGAGCCGGGCGGGCACGATGCCGGCCCGCTCCAGCGCCTCCCAGGCCGTCTCCAGCAGCAGCCGCTGCTGGGGGTCCATGGCGGCGGCCTCCTTCGGGGTGATGCCGAAGAAGCCTGCGTCGAAGGACTCGATGTCGTCCAGGAAGCCGCCCTCGCGGGCGTAGGACTTGCCGGGGGCGTCCGGGTCGGGGTCGTACAGCGCGTCGACGTCCCAGCGTCCCGCCGGGAACGGGCCGACCGCGTCCCGGCCTTCGGCGACAAGCTGCCACAGGCCCTCCGGGTCGGTCACCGAGCCGGGGAGCCGGCAGGCCATGGCCACGATCGCGACGGGTTCGCCGGTGGCCGGTGCGGTCCGGTGCGTCCGCGCCGGGGCCGGCGCCGGGCCCGTGGCGGCGTCGCCGAGCGCGTGGGCCAGCAGGTACTCGGCCAGCCGGTCGGCGGTCGGGTGGTCGAAGAGCAGGGTGGCGGGCAGCCGGACGCCCAGCCGGGCGGCGAGGCGGTTGCGCAGTTCGACGGCGGTGACGGAGTCCATGCCGAGGTCGCGCAGCGGCCGGCCGGGGTGCACGGACTCGGCGGAGCGCAGTCCGAGGGCGCGGGCCGCCTCCTCGCGGACCAGGGCCAGCACGCGTTCGGCCCGCTCGGGTGCGGGCAACCCGGCCAGCCGGCCGGCCAGGGCGCCGCCCGCCGCGGCGCCGGTGCGGGGCGCGGGCAGCAGCGAGCGCCACAGGGCGGTGCCCGCGGCCTCCGTCGTGCGCAGGCGGGGCAGGTCCAGAGCCCAGGCGACCAGGTGCGGGGTGTCGCCGCGCAGGGCCAGTGCCGCCAGGTCGCGGCCCTGTTCCGGGGTGAGGGCGCGGTGTCCGAGGCGGGCCATGCGGTCCAGGTCGGCGTGGGCGGCGGCGAGGCCCTGGCCGGCCCAGGCGCCGAAGGAGAGGGAGAGGCCGGGCAGGCCCGAGGCCCGCCGGTGGTGGGCGAGCTGGTCGAGGAAGACGTTGGCGGCCGCGTAGTTGCCCTGGCCCGGGTTGCCCACGACACCGGCGGCCGAGGACACCAGCAGGAACAGGTCGAGACGGGCGCCGGCGGTGAGCCGGTGCAGATGGGCGGCGCCGTCGGCCTTGGGGCGCAGCACCCGCTCCAGCCGTTCCGGGGTCAGCTCGCCGATCACGCCGTCGTCGAGGACGCCGGCGCAGTGGACGACACCGCGCAGCGGGAACTCCTCGCCCACCGCGTCGAGCACGCCGGCGATCGCCGCCGGGTCGGTGACGTCGCAGGCGACGACCTCGGCCCGCGCGCCGAGCGCGGTCAGCGCGGCGACGGCCTCCTCGGCGCGCGGGTCCCCGGCGCCGCCCCGTGCCGTCAACAGCAGCCTCGGCACACCGCGTTCGGCGAGGAGCCGGGCGATGTGGCCGCCGACGGCGCCCAGGCCGCCGGTGACGAGGACGGTTCCGTCGGTGGGCACCGCGGCGGTCCGGTCCCGGCCCGGTGCCCGCGCGCCCTCGTCCGGCCGACGCCCGGGGCCGGCCAGGCGCGCCCGGACCAGCCGGGGCGTGAGCAACTCGCCGTCCCGCCAGGCGATTTCCGGCTCGTCGGCGAGAGCGGCGGCGGCCCTGAGCGCGGGTGCGGGGTCGGCTGCGTCGTCGAGGCCGAGGTCGAGCAGGGTCAGTCCCAGGTCCGGGTGTTCGGCGCGCGCGCTGCGGACCATGCCCCACAGCACCGACTGGGCGTACCCGGGCACCGGGTCGCCGTCGGCGGCGGCGATGGCGCCGCGGGTCACCCACACGGTCCGCGCGGGCGCCTCGCTCTGCGGGAGCGTGATGAGCCGGCGCAGCTCCGCGAGGGCGCGGGCGGCCGTCTCGTGTGCGACGGCGACCGGTTCGGCGTCCGGCGCGGGGCGCGGCCAGAAGCGTACGGCGAGGTGGGCGCGTTCCTCGGTGCCGGGCAGGGCGTGCCGGGCGGCCTCGGCCTGCGGGTCGGCGGGGTCGCCGGCCACGGCCCAGGTGAGGCCCGGCGGCTCGGCTGGCTGCTCGCCGGCGGCCGTCCACGCCACCTCGTACAGGTGCCGCGCGTTCTCCGAGCCGGCGTCGAGGTCGGCGGGGTCGGCGGCGCGCAGGCGTACGGCCTCGAGGCGTCCGGCGGGCAGGCCGTCGGCGTCCCACAGGGTGACGTCCAGGGTGACGTCGGTGCCGGTGCCGCCGGTGCGCCGCACCCGCGCGGTGAGGTCGCCGGCGGGTGCGGCCGGCAGGGTGCAGCGGCCCACGGCGACCGGGAGCAGGGCGCGTCGTCCGGCCGGGCCGAGCGCGGCCGTCACCTGCAGGGCGGCGTCCAGCAGGGCAGGGTGCACGGGGTAGGGGTCGGCGGCGTCACGGGCGTCGGCCGGCAGCGACAGACGGGCCAGGAGTTCCCCGTCGCCGGTGACGACCGCCGACCGTACGCCCTGGAAGGCGGGCCCGTAGCCGAGGCCGAGCCCGGCCAGCCGGTCGTAGGTCCCCTCGGTCCAGGCCTCTTCGGCGGTCTCCGGCCACGTGGGCGGCCGCTCCGGGGTGAGCGGGGCCGAGGGGGCGGCGGACGCGGTGGCGTGCGGGGTCCAGCCGGGGGCGTCCTGGCCGCGCGGGCGGCTGTGCACGGTGATCTCGGGCACCGGTCCGTCGGTGACGACCTCGACGGAGACCTCGACCGTGCCGGTGCCGGGCAGGACGAGCGGGCCGACCAGCAGCAGGTCGGTGATGTCGGCGGGCTCGTCCGGGCGGGCCACCGCGAGCGCGGCACGGCACAGCTCCAGCAGGGTGGTGCCGGAGACCACGGTACGGCCGAAGACGGTGTGGTCGGGCAGCCAGTCGGCGGTGGCCGGGGACCACTCGCCGCGGAAGGTCCAGCGGGTCTCGTCGGCGGACTGGAGCTGTACCCCGAGCAACGGGTGCGCGGCGCGGTCGAACAGGAGGGGACCGCCGGCGCCGGACTCCGGCTCGGTCCAGTGGCGCAGCAGGTCCCAGGCGTAGGTGGGCAGGTCGGCGCCGGCGCCGTCGGGGACCAGGCGGCGCCAGTCGATCCGGCGTCCGTGGACGTGGAGTTCGGCGGCGGCCCGGTCCAGGCAGGCGGGGCCGTCCTCGTCACGGCGCAGCGAACCGACGGCGGCCGGTTCCCGGCCGGTGTCCTCGCCGAGGGTGCGCAGCGCGGTGAGCAGGGCGGGGTGGGGGCTGAGTTCGACGAAGTGGCGGTAGCCGTCGGCGAGCATGCGTTCGACGGCGGGTGCGAAGCGGACCGTCTCGCGCAGGTTGGTGTACCAGTAGCCGGCCTCCAGTTCGTCGGTGACCGGTTCGGCGGTGACGGTGGAGTACCAGGCGATGTCCGTCGGGCAGGTGACGACGCCGTCGAGTTCGTCGAGGATCCGCTCGCGGACGGGCTCGACCCGGTCGCTGTGCGAGGCGTAGTCGACGTCGAGGCGGCGGACGAACACCTGGCGTGCCTCGAGTCCGGTGAGCAGGGTCTCGAGCGGTTCCACGGCGCCGGCGACCACGGTCGCCCGGCCGCTGTTGACGGCGGCGACCGAGACCCCGTCGCCGAGCAGGGGCTCCACCTCGGTGTGGGGCAGCGCGACGACGGCCATGCCGCCGGTGCCGGCCAGGCCGGTAAGGGCCTGGCTGCGCAGGGCGACCACGGCGGCCGCGTCGTTGAGGCTCAGGGCGCCGGCGACGCAGGCCGCGGCGACCTCGCCCTGGCTGTGCCCGATCACGGCGTCCGGGAGCACGCCCCGGGCCCGCCACACGGCGGCCAGCGACACCATCACGGCGAACAGGGCGGGCTGGACGACGTCCACGCGGTCCAGCGGCGGGGCGCCCGGGTCGCCCCGCAGCACGGCCGTCACCGACCAGTCGGTGAAGGGGCGCAGGGCGGCGTCGCAGCGGTCGAGTTCGTCGGCGAACACGGGGTCCCGGTCCAGCAGGTCGCGGGCCATCCCGCTCCACTGGCTGCCCTGCCCGGGGAAGACGAAGGCCAGCTTGCCGCCGGGAGCGGCCTGCCCGGGTCCCATGACCCGGTCGGGGTCGGGCCGACCGCCGGCGAGGGCGCGCAGGCCGTCGAGGAGTCCGGCGCGGTCGGGCGCGTGGAGCACGGCGCGGTGCTCGAAGTGGGTGCGGTGGTGGGCGAGGGTCGCGGCGACCTCGGACAGGGACAGCCCGGGCCGCGCTTCGAGGGCTTCCAGCAACCGGGCGGCCTGTCCCCGAAGGGCGGACGGGCTGCGGGCGGAGAGGGGGAAGAGGACGGGCGCGAGGCGCTCGGCGGGGGTGGCGGGGCCGGGCGAGGCGGGGGCGGCCTGTCCGGCCGGGGCGGAACCGAGCGGATCGGCCGGGGCGGAGCCCACCGGATCAGCCGAAGCGGAACCGAGCGGATCGGCCGGGTTGGATCCGGCCGGATCGGGCGAGGCGGGGGCGACGGAACCGGCCGGATCGGGCGTGGCGGAAGCGGCCGGCTCAGCCGAGGCGGGATCGGCCGGGGCGGGGGCGGCGGGTTCGGCCGAGACAGAACCGGCGGGATCGACCGCGACGGGACCGCGCGAATCAGCCGAGGCGGGATCAGCCGGGGCGGGGGCGTTGGAACCGGCCGCATCCACCGCGGCGGAACCGGCACGGTGGTCTGCAAGGGCCGAGCCCGCCGGATCAGCCGAAGCGGAACCGGCGGGATCGGCCGAGGCGGGGGCCGCGGGTTCGGCCGAGACAGAACCGGCGGGATCGACCGCGACGGGACCGAGCGAATCAGCCGAGGCGGGATCAGCCGGGGCGGGGGCGTTGGAACCGGCCGCATCCACCGCGGCGGAACCGGCACGATCGGCCGAGGCGGAGCCCGCCGGATCAGCCGAGGCGGCGTCGGCGGAACCGGCCGGAACGGCCGGGGTGTGCGGCGCCTCCTCGATGATCACGTGCGCGTTGGTGCCGCTGATCCCGAAGGCGCTGACGCCCGCCCGGCGTACCCGGTCCGCGTCGCGCGGCCAGGCGAGCCCCTCGGCCGGGACCCGCAGCCCGGTGCCGGACCAGTCGATGTGGTCGGTGGGCCGCTCGGCGTGCAGGGACGCCGGTATGTGCTCGTGGCCCAGCGCGAGGACGGTCTTGATGACGCCGCCGATGCCCGCGGCCGCCTGGGTGTGGCCGATGTTGGACTTCAGCGAGCCGATGCCGAGCGGCCGTCCGGCCGGCCGGTCCGGGCCGAACACGTTGGCCAGCGCCCTGAGTTCGATGGGGTCGCCGAGCCGGGTGCCGGTGCCGTGGGCCTCCACGTAGTCCAGGTCGTGCGGGCCGAGTCCGGCGGCGTGCAGGGCCGCTCGCAACACCCGTTCCTGCGCCGGGCCGTTGGGCGCGGACAGGCCCTGGCTGCGGCCGTCCTGGTTGATCGCCGAGCCCTTGACCACGGCCAGGATCCGGTCGCCGTCCCGGCGTGCGTCGGCGAGCCGCTTGAGCAGCACGAGTCCGCAGCCCTCGGCCCACACCACGCCGTCCGCGTCGGCGGAGAAGGGGCTGCACCGCCCGGACGGTGACAACCCGCGCAGCCGGCTGAACTCGACGTGCCCGCGCGGGGTGACCAGGAGGGTGGCGCCGCCGGCCAGGGCGAGGTCGCACTCCCCGCTCGCCAGGGCGCGCGCCGCCAGGTGCAGGGCGACCAGCGAGGAGGAGCAGGCGGTGTCCACGGTCACCGCGGGCCCCTGCAGGCCGAGGGTGTAGGCGATGCGCCCGGAGGCCACGCTGGCCGCCGTGCCGGTGCCGACGTGTCCGTCGAGCTGGCCCAGCGAGGCGGTGGCGAGGTAGCCGCTGTCGTACAGCCCGAGGTAGACGCCGGTGGAGCTGCCGTTCAGGGACTCCGGCACGATGCCGGCGCGTTCGAACGTCTCCCAGGCGGTCTGCAGGAGCAGCCGCTGCTGGGGGTCCATGGCGGCGGCCTCACGCGGGGAGATGCCGAAGAAGGCCGCGTCGAAGCGGTCGATGCCGCCGTCGAGGAAGCCGCCGCGCAGGGTGTAGGCCTTGCCGGCGGCCTCCGGGTCGGGGTCGTGCAGGCCGCTGGTGTCCCAGCGGCCCGGCGGCACCTCGCCGACGGCGTCCCGGCCGGCGTCCAGCAGCCGCCACAGGGCCTCGGGGTCGTCGGCGCCGCCGGGGAAGCGGCAGGCCATGGCGACGATGGCCACGTCGTCGCCGGAACCGGTGCGGTCGGGGCCCGGGGCGGCGTCCGGGGCCGCCGGGTGTGCCCCGGGCGCCGCGAAGACGGCCGCCGCCACGGCGTCGATCGTGGGGTGGTTGAAGACGAGGGACGGTTCCAGGGGCCGGCCGGTCAGCGCGCCGAGTTCGGCGGCCAGGGTGACCAGGTGCCGGGATCCCAGGCCGAGTTCGGCGAGCGGCCGGTGCGGGTCGAGGTGGGCCGGGTCGGTCCCGGCGGCCTCGGCGACGGCCGACACCAGCCAGGCCCGGACGCCCTCGGAGGTCGTCAGGGACGGCTCGGGGGTGTGCTTCGGGGACTCGTTCGCAGGCATCTGGGCAGGTGTCCTCGTGAACTCGGGCTCAGGCTGGGCTCCGTACCGGCGCCATGTGCGCGGTACGGCGAAGGGTGCGGAAGGGCGCGGCCGGCGGCGTGCCGGGCCGCCGGCGCCGCTGTGGGCGCGCCGGCGGCGGGCGGTGTCACACGGCGGGCCGGGGCACCACGGCGAGCGTGCCCTCGAGGTACGCCGCCCGGGTGGCGCGGCGCTGGATCTTCCCGCTGGACGTCTTGGGGATGGTGCCGGGCCGGACCAGCACGACGTCGCGCAGCGACACGCCGTGGGCCTCGCCGACGGCGCCGCGGATCACATCGGTGATCTTCTCCGACTCTTCGGCGTCGTCCGGGGCTATCTCGGCGACGATCACGGGCCGTTCGCCGTCCGTCCCGGCGTCCACGGAGAACGCGGCGGTGCATCCGGGGCGCAGCGCCGGGTGGGTGAGTTCGGCGGTCAGCTCGAGGTCCTGTGGGTAGTGGTTGCGGCCGTCGATGACGATGAGGTCCTTCAGCCGGCCGGTGACGAACAGCTCGCCGCCGCGCTGGAACCCGAGGTCCCCGGTGCGCAGGAACCAGCCCTCGCGTCCCGCGAGTTCGGCCCGGAAGGTCTGGCGGGTGGCGAGGGCGTTGCGCCAGTAGCCCTTGGCGACGCTGGCCCCGCCGACCCAGATCTCGCCCGTCTCGCCCTCGGGCAGCTCCTGCCCGCTCTCGGGGTGGACGATCACCATGGTCACTCCGGGGCCGGGCCGGCCGCAGCCGACGGCGGCGGCGTCCGCCTCGCCCGCGTTCGGGGCTCCGTCGGCGGCGGCGAGCAGGGTCGGCGCGGTGCCCGCGGTGGCGCCGGTGACCATCAGGGTGGCCTCGGCCAGGCCGTAGCAGGGGTAGAGGGACTCACGGCGGAAGCCGGCCGCGCCGAAGGTGTCGGCGAACCGGCGCAGGGTGGCGGCGCGCACCGGTTCGGCGCCGTTGAAGGCGACCTTCCACGAGCTGAGGTCCAGGCCGTCGAGCAGCTCAGGGTCCGCGTGCTTCAGGGCGAGTTCGTAGGCGAAGTTGGGGCCGCCGCTGGTGTGCGGGCGGTAGCGGCTGACGGCGGTGAGCCAGCGGGCCGGCCGCTGCAGGAAGTGCAGCGGCGAGAACAGGGTGGCGGTGGCTCCCAGGTAGAACGTGTTCAGGACGGGTCCGATCAGGCCCATGTCGTGGTAGACCGGCAGCCAGCTCACGAACAGCTCGTGGTCGTGAGCGGTCATCGCCTCGGGCGTGTGGCCCATGCACTCGGTGATGACCGCCTCGTTGTCCAGAAGGTTGCCGTGGGTGACGGCGACCCCGCGGGGCGCGGAGGTCGAACCGGACGTGTACTGGAGGAACGCGACGGTGTCCGGGGTGAGTTCGGGTTCGCGCCAGCCGGCCGCCAGCTCGTCGGGGATGTCCTCGGTGGCGACGCGGGCGATCCGGCCGAGCTCGGGCAGGTGCTCCGCCATGCCGTCGAGGGCGGCGAGCACGCCGCGGTCGCCCAGCACGACCTTGGCGTCCGCGTCCGCCATCAGGCGCTTCATCCGGGTCAGCGCCCGGTGGTTCTGCGCGCGGCCCTGCGGGGGCACTCCGGGTACGGCGATCACGCCGGCGGCGAGGCACCCCAGGTACGCGCTGACGAAGTCGAGGCCGGGCGGGTACAGCAGCATGGCCCGCGAGCCGGCCAGTCGGCGCTCCTGGAGCCAGGCGGCGACGGCGTGGGAGCGTACGGCCAGCCGGCGATAGGTGAGTTCCTGGATCTCTCCGTCGCAGTCACCGGTGACGAGGTGACGGTAGGCGGTGCGCTCCGGGTGGTTCGAGGCGTGCGTGGTCAGCAATTCGACCAGGGATCGTGCCATGGGACGAGTCTCACCTGTCTGAATAGGTGGCGAGGAGACAGGAGTTCGGCGCGCGGCATCACGCGCACGTCCGAGAGCTCGCTACAACCCGGCGCCGTTGCCGTGTCGTTGAGCTCGATCCTCCGCACAGGCCGCCGCGGTCCGACGGCTCCTCGCGGTCCCCCCGCAGCAGTTGCTACCGACGAGTTGCACCATAGCAAGTCTGTTCGGCCGAAATGCCGACTGTGCGTAAACGCTTCGTATCGAAGCCCGTCCGCCGGGACGGCGGCGGCGACGACCGCGTGAACGGACACCCCTGGAGGGCCGTGCCGCCACCGCGACGCGGCACGGGTTCCGCACGGCCTCCCCGCCCCGCGGAGCGGAGCGGCCGGCGACGAGGGTCCCTCACGATCCGCGCGCGTCCCTACCCGGCGGTGTCCGTCCTGACGCCGACGCACCGCCGCGAACCCGAGAACGGCCAGGATCCGGTCCGGCTGCGCAACATGGCCGCAGAGGCCAAGAAGCGGCTGGAAGCCGATCGCTCGGTCACCCGGGAGCGGCGCGCCGAGGTCGTGGCCCGATTCGACCGTGCGCCGGCGGAAGTGGATCCGGCGCACGCCGGGCCGCGTGCGGCTCCTCGCGGCGGAGGAGAACTACCGCACGATCGTCCGCGACGACGGCGACCACCTCGTCCCGGCCGAGCCCGGCGACCTGGACTCCCGTGACGACATCGTCGACGAGATCGTCGAGCAGTGCCTGGAGACCGGGGCCGACGTGCGCTTCGTCCCCGACGGCACGCTGGGCGAGGCCGACGGGATCGCGGGGGTGCCGCGGTACCGAGGGCGGTGCTGCGGTACCGAGGCGGTGCCGGGGCGCCAGGGCGCCCCGGACAGCGCTCATCAGGCGGCGTACGCTACGGCGTGATCGCCGGCGACAGGGAGCGCGCGCATGGGGGACCTGCTGGGTGTGGCCGTACTGGGCGCCGGGCACATGGGCGCCGACCATATACGGCGACTGGACCGAGTGGTCAGCGGCGCCAGGGTGGCCGCCGTGGCCGATCCCGATGCCGAGCGGGCGCGGGATGCGGTCGCCGGCATCGACGGCGTCACCGTGCACACGGACCCGGCGGGGGTCCTGGACGCGCCCGGCGTCGACGCCGTGCTGATCGCCTCCCCCGGGCCCGCGCACGAGGAGGCGCTGCTGGCCGCCTTCCGGCGGGGACTGCCGGTGCTGTGCGAGAAGCCCATGGTCCCGGATCCGGCGGGTGCGCTGCGGGTGGCCGAGGCCGAGGCCCGGCTCGGCCGCCGGCTGGCGCAGATCGGCTTCATGCGCCGCTACGACGCCGAGTACCTGCGGCTGAAGTCGCTCCTCGACGGCGGCTCCCTGGGCCGTTTGCTGATGCTGCACTGCACGCACCGCAACGTCTCCTCGCCCGGCCATTTCACCAGCGCCATGCTGATCAACAGCTCCGTGTCGCACGAGATCGACGCGGCCCGCTGGCTGCTCGGGCAGGAGCTGACGGCGGTGACCGTGCTGCGTCCGGCGCCTTCGGCGGGCGCGCCCGTGGGACTGGCCGATCCGCAGTTCGTGATCTTCGAGACCGAGCGCGGCGCGCTGGTCGACGTCGAGGTGTTCGTCAACTGCGGCTTCGGTTACCAGGTGCGCTGCGAGGCCGTGTGCGAGGCGGGCAGCGCCCGGATCGGCGACGAGCACACCATGGTCGTCACCACCCGGGGCGCGGCGGGCGAGGAGGTGGCGCAGGACTACCTGGTCCGGTTCGCCGGCGCCTACGACCGCGAGGTGCAGGCGTGGGTGGACGCCGCCCGGCGCGGCGAGGTCACGGGTCCGGACGCCTGGGACGGCTACGCGGCCTCCGCCGTCGCCGAGGCCGGGGTGCGGGCGCTGGAGACCGGTGGCCGGGTGGCCGTCCGGCTCGCCCCGCGCCCGGCCCTGTACGCCGGCGCCGGCCGCTGACCCGGCGTTCAGACCCCGTCGAACAGGCTGCTCAGTCCCCGCTCCACGACCGCCGCCAGGTCCTCCTGTCCGGCCGGCACCAGGGCGTGGCTGTCCAGCAGGAAGCGGCGCAGCGCCGAGGTCGGGAACTGCACCAGGGCGAGGCCGCTCGGCGAGTGGAACTCCAGCACCGTCCGGCCGCGGCCGTGCGGCCATATCCGTACGTCGCCGTGGCCCGCCGGGGCCCGCAGCCCCTGCTCCAGCAGCGCACGCGCGAAGGTCCAGGTGACCTCGTCGCCCGCCAGGGTGGCCTCCGGCGGGAAGTCCACGAAGACGGCCAGTGGATCGTCCGCCGTGTAGCGCAGGGTGGCCGACACCGGCAGTTCCCGGTCCTCGGCGGTGATGAGACGGGCGTGGGCGGGCTGTTCGACGATGAGGTCCATGCAATTAAGGAGTCCGCGAAGGACTTTCACAGGACGTCAATTCCGGACAGAATTGATGCGCGTCGAACAGCGTGCGCCGCGATGGGACACCAGAACGTCGAACACACGGATGAGCGCGACCCGGGAACCCGCCGCCATGCCGCAAATACCGTAGCCCGCCTACGACTTGGGCTCCCGTTCGGGTACGCGCCGCATACCCCCGGAACACTCCCGGAAGACTCTGGCATATGCCGGAAGCACCACCGTATCGTGTGTTGCCAAATCCCTTACAGGGCGTCGCGGGCTGTGCAACAGTCGTAACGGTCCCTCCGTCCTACCCGGCCGTACCGTCCCCTCCCCATCGGAGTGCGTCATGCCGTCCCCAGTCTCCGCGGACCGCTCAGCCGCCCAGCCGCCAGGACGCGGCTCGGTCGAGGCGTTGATCAAGCAGACGCGGCGGCTCAAGGGCGACGTGGTCGCCGTGCGGCGGGACACGCACGACGACGGATCGGACCCCCAGGACCGCTGGCAGCGAGCGCTGTACGACCTCGCGCTGCACCAGCTCGACGACCTGGACGCGCACCTGGCCCAGCTCCGGGACGGGCCGGAGACCGCCGAGGCGGAGCCGGCCGAGGTCCCGGCCCCGCGGCCCGCACCGCCCGGCGCCACGCCCGGCTCGCTGCTCAGCCGCGTCGGCAGCGCGGAGTGGAACTTCCTCACCGACGAGGCGAGTTGGTCCGGTGAGCTGTACGAGATCCTGGGCCGCGATCCGGCCGCGCCGGCGCTCACCCTGGACGAGCTGCCCTCCCTGGTCCTGGACGAGGACCGGCCGAAACTGACCGCGATGGTGACCGACTGCCTGGTGGACGCGCGGCCCATCGACGGCGAGTTCCGCGTCGTACGGCCGGACGGCTCGGTGCGGACCGTGCACATGATGGGCGAGCCCGTGCTCGGCCCCGACGGCGGCACCACCTCGATGTGGGCCGTGCTGCGGGACGTCAGCGAACTCCGCCGGCACCGGCGGACGGTACGGGAGAGCCACGACTCGCTGCGGCACCACCGCAGGCGGGCGCAGACCGAGCGCCGGCTGGCGGTCGAACTGCAGGAGGCAGTGCTGCCGCCCTGGCGGGGCTCGCTGCGCCTCCCGCACCAGGGGCCGCGCACCCTCGACCTGGCCGCCCACTACCTGCCCGCCACGACCGGCGCGCTGATCGGCGGCGACTGGTACGACGCGCTCGAACTGTCCGACGGCGCCACCCTCCTCAGCGTCGGCGACCTCACCGGGCACGGTGTCGCGGTCACCTCAGGCATGGCGACGCTGCTCGGCGCGGTGCGCGGTATGGCGATGGCCGGCACCCGGCCCGGTGAACTCCTCACCATGCTCAACCAGTTACTGGACGCCACCGTGCAACCGGCCCTGGGCAGCGCCGTCTGCTGCCGCTACCGGCCCGAGGACCGCTCCCTGGTGTGGGCGCAGGCCGGACACCCCGCCCCGCTGCTCTACCGCGACGGGACGGGGCGCTCGCTGAACGCACCGGACGGCGTCCTGCTCGGCGCCACCACGGGCGCCACCTACGGGCAGGCCGAAGTCACCCTGGAGCCCGGCGACCTCGTACTGCTGCACACCGACGGACTCGTGGCGGGCCACGGCTCCACGAGCGCCGTGGACCGTCTGCTCGGCCTCGCGCCCCGGTTCGGCACGGCGCGCACCGCCCAGGACTGTGTGCGCACGGTCATGGAGGAGTTCGGCGCGGCCGAGCGCGAGGACGACGCCTGTGTACTCGTGGCCAGGGTGACCGGCTGACCGGACGCGGGGGGCCGCGCCTCACGCCGGTGCGCCGGCGTCGCCTCTGCCCCGGGGCTTCGGCAGGGCGAGCTCGATCTCCTCCCGCAGTTGGTGGATCTTCGGGTATCCGGCGTACTCGGCGGTGAGCCGGTACATCTCGCGCAACCGGTCCCAGGTGCGCCGGGAGGAGTTCGAGCCCATCGACATCAGGGCCAGCCGTGCGTAGCGGTCGGCCTGTTCGGGATCGTCGGCGATGAAGCAGGCCGAGGCCATGGAGAGATGGTCGAAGATCTTCGACCGCTCCCGGCCGTCCACCCGGAGGGCCAGCGCCTTCTCCGCGTAGTGCTGTGCGTGCACGGCCGCGTCCGGGTCGAACTCGGCGAGGGTGCGGTAGGCGAGGGCCTGCATGCCGTACAGGTCCTCGTCCTTGAAGGTCTGCATCCAGCCCGGCGGTTCGACGTCCTGCCGGTCGGAGACGAACAGGTCCTCCGCCCGGCCTAGCGTGCGGCGCATCGCCTGGCCCTTGCCCATCGACGCCTGCGCCCAGGCCTCGATGGTGTGGAACATCGCCTTCGTGCGCGGCTGGAGCCGCTCCCCCGCCCCGGACTGGGCGAGCTTCATCAGGTCCAGCGCGTCGTCGGGCCGGCCGAGGTGCACCATCTGGCGGGCCGCCCGGGACAGCGCCTCCCCGGCGCGGGGCCGGTCACCGCCCTCGCGGGCGGCGTGCGCGGCGATGACGAAGTACTTCTGGGCCGTGGGCTCGAGGCCGACGTCGTGCGACATCCAGCCCGCCAGGACGGCGAGGTTGGCGGCGACGCCCCACAGGCGCCGCTGCAGATGGGGTGGGTGGTGGTAGGCGAGTATGCCGCCCACCTCGTTGAGCTGGCCCACGACCGCCTTGCGCTGCAGCCCGCCGCCGCGGGCCGCGTCCCACGCCCGGAACACCTCTACGGAGCGCTCCAGTTCCTCGATCTCCTGCGACCCGATGGGGGCGGCCTCGTAGCGGTCGAACCCAGCGGGGTCGGCGTGCAGGGGAACGTCGGCGACGGGGGCGTCGGCCTTCAGGACAGGGTCGGTGTGCAGCCAGTCGTACATGGCGCTGCTGAGTGTGGATCCCGCGGCGAGCGCGGCACCCGCGCCCACCAAGCCGCGTCGGTTGAGCATGAGGTCCATTCCCGTGAATTCGGTGAGGACCGCGGCGGTCCGTTCGGGCGCCCACGGCATGCCGTCGGGATGTTCGTCGATCCCGTCGCCCTGCCGTCTTCCCGCGCGCCCGTGCCGTACCAGACCGAGGTCCTCGATGGTCACGACACGGCCGAGACGCTCGGTGAACAGGGCCGCCAGCACCCGCGGTACGGGATCGCGCGGGATCTCTCCCGTGTCGATCCAACGCCGCACCCGGGAGGTGTCGGTCGACAGCTGAGGGTGGCCCATGGCCGCCGCCTGCTTGTTGACCAGCCTCGCGAGTTCGCCCTTCGACCAGCCGGCCAGGCCGAACAGGTCCGCAAGGCGGGTGTTGGGTTGTCCGCTCACGTCAAGCCCCCAGGTTCTCGGCTGACTTGACAGTAGCCCCGTGCCGGTTGCCGGGCGACTATTCGCCACGGTTCGCCAGGGTGCGCCAGATGGTGTGCCACTGGGCGCCGGGTGTCGAGTAGGAACGCGCCACCCCGCCCCGGTCGTCACCATCCAGAGCGGGCCCACTCCCCAGGGTGTGCCCGGGCGGCCGGGCCGGGTCGGCGCAGCACAGCGTGGAAGTACAGGCAGGCACCGCAGGCACACGAAGGGATCTGTATCTCCCATGTACGCAGCATCGTCCTCCGTGTCCGCTCCGCCCCGGCCGCTGCGTCCCCGCCCGGCGGGCGGCGGACCCTACCTCGACCCGGCGGCGCGGCCGGCGGCTCCCGTGCTGGGCGCGGGCCGGCCGCGGCGCGTTCCCGGGCAGCCCGGTTCCCAGCCGCTCAGCGGCAGACTGGACCTCTCCGGTCCGCAGGGCGCGCAACTGCGCACCGCGCTCGCCTCGGTGCAGCGGATCTGCCCGGAGTTCGCCCCGGTGCAGGTGCTGCGCCGCAGCGGACGCTCGGTGCTCCTGGTCGGGACGACGGGACGCAGCACGGCCGTGGCCAAGTGTCTGCTGGACCAGTCACCGGCCTGGGCCGAGCGGTTCCGCCACGAAATAGCCGCATACCGCTCGTTCGTCCGGCACCGCCCGCCCGTGCGGGTGCCGAGGCTGATCGCGGCGGACCCGGACAACTGCACCCTGGTGATCGAGCGCATGCCGGGCCGGGTGGCCGCGCTCCAGCGGCATCCGGTGGAGGCCCCGCCCCGGCCGGACATCCGGGCGGCGCTCGGCGCGATCTGCCGGCTGAACGCCTGGCGGCCGCCGGCGGGCACGTTCGACGCCCCGCTGGACTACGCGGCCCGCATCGCCCGCTACCACGAGCTGGGCCTGCTGACCGACCGGGATCTGGGCGACCTGCAGAAGCTGCTGCACGGCATCGCGCACGCGGCGGGCCGCCAAGGGATGGGCCAGTTCTGCCACGGCGACGCCCTGCTGTCGAACGTCCTGCTCTCACCGACCGGTCCGGTGCTGGTGGACTGGGAGCACGCGGGCTGGTACCTGCCGGGGTACGACCTGGCGACGCTGTGGCTGGTGCTCGGGGACGCGCCGGTGGCGCGGCGTCAGATCAGCCAGATCGCCCAGTCGGCGGGTCCCGCCGCGCGGGACGCCTTCCTTGTGAACCTGATGCTCCTGCTGACCCGGGAGATCCGCACGTACGAGACGGCGGTGCAGCGCGCGATGCACGAAGCCGCCCCGGCGGCGCCGGCCACGGCCCTTCCGGGCGCCGTGCCGTCCGGCGAGGAGCAGCGGCTGCTGCTCAGACGGCTGCACGACGACTGCCAGCTGGCCCGCCGGGCCGTGCGCGCGGCGGTCGGCACCCGCTGACGGGACCGGAGGTCCGCGGTGCGCCCGGGTGACCGGGCGTACCGCGGACCTCCGCGCGTCCGGCCCCCGCCCGGGGCCTTGTCCGCGGGCGGCCCCGGCCCGACGGGACACTCCACTGGTGTACGCCACTGACGCCCCGCAGGCCCGTGCGCCATCGCTGCGAAACTCGCCGGAACCCGGCCGTGACATGGGAAATCTCCCTGCCGAAGGCATCATTGACGGATCGTCGGCAAGCCGGTACCACTGACCAAGCTCGGCCCCGCACGCCCCGCCAAGACCCGCCTGTCACAGGAGTCCGCATTGCGAGGATCCGCCACCGTACCCACGCCCACGCCCGGCCACAGACATCTGCGGCGCGCCGCCGTCACCCTGGCCTCCGCGGCCCTGCTGCTGCCGCTGCTCGGCGCGGGCCCGGCCCAGAGCGCCCCGGCGTCCTCCGCAGGCGAGCTGCAGAGCGCGTTCGCCACCGCGGCCGCCGAGTACCACGTGCCGCAGAGCGTCCTGCTGGCCGTCTCCTACCTCCAGTCCCGCTGGGACACGCACGACGGCGCGCCCAGCGTGACCGGTGGCTACGGCCCGATGCACCTCACCGACGCGCGTACCGCGCTCGCCACGTCCGAGCACTTCGCCGACGGCACCGAGGACGCTCGCGGCGACAGTGCCCGCCCGGCCCTGCGCCCCGACGCCCGGGTGCCCTCGGCCGCGAATCCGCCGGCCCGTCTGCGGACGCTGCCCAGGGCCGCCGAGCTGACCGGTCTGCCGGCGGCCGAGCTGCGCACCGACCCGGCGGCGAACATCGCCGGCGGTGCCGCGCTGCTCGCCGCCGCGCAGAAGGAGCTGGGCGAGCCGCTCGGCGCCGATCCGGCCGGCTGGTACGGCGCGGTGGCCCGCTTCTCCGGCGCCGACGACACGGCGACCGCGGGGGCGTACGCGAACGACGTCTACGACGTGCTGCGCACGGGCGAGGATCGCGTCACCGACCAGGGCCTGCGGGTGACGCTCGCCGCCCAGCCCCGACTGAGGCCCGACACGGCCCAGTTGGAGCGGACCGGACTGCGCACGGCCGAGGCGGACGACGTCGAGTGCCCGAAGTCGGTGTCCTGCGAGTCGGTCCCGGCGCCGTACGAGGAGTTCGGCGACAACGACTACGGCAACCACGACCTGGGCGACCGCCCGCAGTCACAGCGCATCAAGTACATCGTCATCCATGACACCGAGGGTTCCTGGGACGGGGTCATGAACCTGATCCAGGACCCGACCTATGTGTCCTGGAACTACACCATCCGCTCCACCGACGGTCTGATCGCCCAGCATGTGAAGGCGAAGGACGTGGCCTGGCACGCGGGCAACTGGGACATCAACGCCCGGTCCGTGGGCATCGAGCACGAGGGCTTCCTGACCTCGCCGGACGCCTGGTACACGGAGGCGATGTACCGGTCCTCGGCGCGGCTGGTGAGGTACCTGTCCCGCAGCTACGGCATCCCGCTGGACCGGCAGCACATCCTGGGCCACGACAACGTGCCCGGCCCGACGGCCGCCTCGGTCCCCGGCATGCACACCGACCCGGGCCCGTACTGGGACTGGCGGCACTACTTCCAGCTGCTCGGCCACCCCTTCAAGCGCACCGGCGGCAAGCACTCGGCTCTGGTGACGATCCTGCCGGACTACGCCGCCAACCAGCCGGTCTACACGGGCTGCGCCACCAAGGGCGAGCCCTGCGCCGCGCACGGCTCCAGCGAGGTGCGGCTGTACTCCGACCACGACGAGAGCGCGCCGCTGATCAAGGACGTCGGCCTCGGCACGACACCCACCGACGGGGTCAACGACCTGTCGTCGCGGGTCTCCACCGGCCAGCGGTTCGCCGTCGCCGACCGCTGGGGCGACTGGACGGCGATCTGGTACCTCGGGCAGAAGGCCTGGTTCCACGACCCGCGCAAGCAGCCCACGGCGGTGAGCGCCTCCGGTCTCGTGGTCACTCCGAAGGACGGCGCGGCGAGCATCCCGGTGTACGGCAGGGCGTACCCGGAGAAGGAGGCCTACCCGGCGGGCGTGCCGGCGCAGTCGGTGGTGCCGCTGAAGTACACGATCCCGGCGGGGCAGAAGTACGCGGTCGGTGACCTGATGCCCGGCGAGTACTACTACGCGGTCACCTTCACGCCCGACTCGCACCGGGTCGTGGTCGGCAAGGACCTGTACTACGAGATCCAGTACGGCCACCGGGTGGCGTTCGTGCGCGCCGCGGACGTCACCGTGTCGGGAGCGGCCCGCTAGGCCCGGTCCTCAGCCCTGCTGGAACAGCTCCGCCGGGAGCGGTTTCAGCAGGGCGTACAGGTCGTCGGTGATGGGGCGGTCCCAGGCGGCGATGGTCACCAGGACGCCGTCGCTGCGGTCGAACTGGACGCAGGAGATCCGGCTCTCGGAGAGCTTCAGACGCCGCACGATCAGCAGGTTGTCGCCCTGGAGGACCGGGGTGTCCTCGGTGCCGACGACCGTGACCTCCTCGTCGTTCTCCAGCGCCAGCAGGAGCTGGGCCACCTCGAAGGGGATCTCGCCCTCGGCCACCTCGCGGGCCGGGGAGCCCTCCGGCAGATTGCCGATGATCATGGCGGGGCCGCGTCCGCCGAAGAGGTCGTAGCGCAGGAAGACGCCCTGGCAGGAGCCGTCGGGGGCGGGCAGCAGGCCCGCGCCGAGGTTGCCCGGCCAGTCGCCCGGGTCCATGGCCAGCACGTCGAAGTCGGGACCGGCGGGGGTGGCGCTGCGGCGGCGGAGGAACGACATGCCGCAATGGTACGTGCCCGCGTGCGTCCGCCGCCGTGCGGGCGCATCCCCGGCAGCGCCCGGATTCCCCCGCCCGGCCTGGATCCTCCGTTCAGGGCCTGCCGGGGATGCGGCCTCGTCGCCCGGGGGGGGGCGGCCCCTTTCTGGCAGGCCCTGGGAGCGGGTGGCGCGGGAGCGGGCCTCACTCCTTCCGCGGGGCCGGCGGGACGACCGCGATCGGGCAGGCCGCGTGGAGCAGTACGGCCTGGGTGACGGAGCCCATCATGCGGGTGGGCGCGAGCAGACGCCGCCGGTGGCGGCCGACGACGACCGGGGCGGCGTCCCCGGCCCCCGGATCGGCGTGCGGTGGACCGCGGGCTCAGGTGAGGTCGAACTCCCCCTCGCGCGCGCCGGAGACGAAGGCGCCCCATTCCGCGGGCGTGAAGATCAGGGACGGGCTCTCCGGGCGGCCGCTGTTGCGCATCGCGATGAATCCCTCGACGAAGGCGATCTGCACATCGCCCAGTCCTCGGCTGCTGGACTGCCACTCGGCCCCGCTGAGGTCCAGCTCCGGCTTGTTCCAGCCCATGAGCGGCTGCTGCTGGGTGATGGTCTCGGCCACGTCCGTGCTCCTCCCGGTTCGTCGTCCGCGAGTCAGCCTAGCGACCGGTTCGCACGGCGGACAGGCCACGTGGGGAGGACTTTGGGGTCTCCTGCCGGGACGGGAGACCGTCGTCCCCGAGGAAGGCGAGGACGCGCCGGACGAAGTGCCCGGGGTCGTCCAGCCATGGGTAGTGGCCGGCGCCGGGCTGGACGCTCACCTCGGCGTTCGGGAGGGCCTCGGCGACGCGCCGGGCCAGGGCGGGGCTGGGCCCGCCGTCGTACTCGCCCGCGTGGATCAGGACGGGGGCGGTCAGGGCGGCGAGCGCGGCCCGGGTGGCGTCCGGGGTGAAGGCGCCCTCGGCGAAGTACCGCTCGGCCGCCTCGTCGTTGGTCTGCGCCTCCTCGTTCTCCGCGTGCGCCCGGGCCGTGTCGTCCCAGCGGCCGTAGAAGAAGGGCAGGAAGACCTCGTCGAAGCCGGTGTCGCCCGCGAGCCAGGCCTCGAAGGCGGGGAGGGCGTGCCCGAACCACGGCTCGTCCGCCCGCAGCCGGGCGGCGGCGAGCCGGTCGCCGGGCGTGGCCCGCATGCCGAGGGCCGAGGGGTTGGGGGTGATCAGCGCCAGCCGCCGGACCCGGCCGGGGTGGCGGGCCGCGTACAGCAGTGCCAGGCTGCCGGCCGCCGAGTGGGCGAGCAGGTCCATCCGCTCCAGGCCCAGATGGGTCCGCCACCGCTCCACGTCGTCGACCATGCGGTCGCAGCGGTAGGTCTCCGGGTCGGCCGGGACCCCGGAGTCGCCGGTGCCCCGCAGGTCGAGCAGGGCCAGCCGGCGGTGCGCGGCGAGTCCGCCCAGGTCCCCCAGGTAGGCGGAGGCGCGCATGGGCCCGCCGGGCAGGACGGCGAGGGCCGGGCCGTCACCCCTGAGGTGGTAGGCGAGCACTGTCCCGTCGGCTGCGGCGAAGGTCGGCATGCCGGGATCATCCCAGCCCGCGCGGCTCTGCGGCAACGCGTCCGACCGGCGCCCGGACCCCGGGGCACGGCCTCGCGCGGAAAATTCCCGCTCGCCTCTTGCCCGCGGGCCGGACGGCCTGAATTACTGGCCTGACATCACTCGACCGAATGATCGGTCGTCCGTAATGTGTGCTGCTGACGAGGGAGAAGTGCCGATGGCGGACGCGACGGACCTGCTCGACGCGGGCGAGCGGCTCGGACCCGAGGAGCTGCGGGTGCTGCAGCTGGAGCGGCTGCGGGCCTCGCTGCGGCACGCCTACGAGCACGTGCCGTTCTACCGCGCGGCCTTCGACGAGGCGGGCGTCCGCCCGGAGGACTGCCGCTCGCTCGGCGACCTGGCCCACTTCCCCTTCACCACCAAGACCGACCTGCGCGAGCAGTACCCGTTCGGCATGTTCGCCGTGCCCCGCGAGCGCGTGCGCCGGCTGCACGCCTCCAGCGGCACCACAGGGCTGCCCACGGTGGTCGGGTACACCGACGGCGACCTGTCGGTGTGGTCGGACATGGTCGCGCGTTCGCTGCGGGCGGCGGGCGCGCGCGCCGGCGACACCGTGCACGTCGCCTACGGCTACGGCCTGTTCACCGGTGGTCTGGGCGCCCACTACGGCGCCGAGCGCCTGGGCTGCACGGTGATCCCGGCGTCCGGCGGCATGACGGCCCGCCAGGTCCGGCTCATCCAGGACCTGGAGCCGGGGGTCATCATGGTCACCCCGTCCTACATGCTGACGCTGCTGGACGAGTTCGAGCGGCAGGGCGTCGACCCGCGCGGCACCTCGCTGCGGGTGGGCGTCTTCGGCGCCGAGCCGTGGACCGAGCACATGCGGCGCGAGATCGAGGAGCGGTTCGCGATCGACGCCGTCGACATCTACGGCCTGTCCGAGGTGATGGGCCCGGGGGTCGCGCAGGAGTGCGTCGAGACCAAGGACGGCCTCCACGTGTGGGAGGACCACTTCTACCCGGAGGTCGTCGACCCGGTCACCGGTGAGGTGCTGCCGGAGGGTGAGCGCGGCGAGCTGGTGTTCACCTCGCTCACCAAGGAGGCCATGCCGGTCATCCGGTACCGGACGCGCGACCTGACCCGGCTGCTGCCCGGTACGGCCCGGGTGTTCCGGCGGATGGAGAAGGTCACCGGGCGCAGCGACGACATGGTGATCCTGCGCGGGGTGAACCTGTTCCCCACGCAGATCGAGGAGATCGTGCTGCGCACCCCGGGTGTGGCGCCGCACTTCCAGCTGCGCCTCACCCGGGAGGGCCGGCTCGACGCGCTCACGGTGCGCGCCGAGGCGCGGCCCGGCGCCACGCCCGAGGCCCGGGAGGCGGCGGTCCGGTCGATCACGGCGGCCGTGAAGGACGGGGTCGGTGTGTCCGTGGGCGTGGAGATCGTGGAGCCCGAGTCGCTCGAGCGGTCCGTGGGCAAGATCCGCCGGATCGTGGATCTGCGCCCGCGCTAGGGCCTGTCCGACCATTCGCGTCGGATCAGCCCGCGGCGTCCGGTGCCGTGCATCGCAAGGCGGAGGGCCGTCCTCGTACTGGACGCACCTGGGCGCAACCGGCAACGCGGCGCGGTGCGGTGCCAGACGTCGCGGGCCCGGCGGGAATCGTCAGACAGGCCCCAGGCCGGCCCGGTCGGGACGGCGGGGCCTACGAGCCGCCGCCGAAGCGGTCGCGCAGTTCGCGCTTGAGGACCTTTCCACTGGCGTTGCGGGGCAGCTCGTCCACGAACAGCACCCGCTTGGGCGCCTTGAAGGGGGCGAGCTTCTGTCGTACGTGCTCGGTGAGCTGGTCCGCCGTCACCTCGCCGCGCGCGACGACGACCGCCGTGACGGCCTCGATCCAGCGTTCGTCGGGCAGGCCGATGACGGCGGCCTCGGCGACGGCCTCGTGTGTGTAGAGGGCGTCCTCCACCTGGCGGGAGGCGACGAGCACGCCGCCGGAGTTGATGACGTCCTTCACCCGGTCGACGATCGTGTAGTAGCCCTCGGCGTCGCGCACCGCGAGGTCGCCGGAGTGGAACCAGCCGTCCCGGAAGGCCTCGGCGGTCTCCTCGGGCCTGTCCCAGTAGCCCTCGCACAACTGCGGTGAGCGGTAGACGATCTCACCGGGCGTGCCGTCGGGCACCTCCTCGCCGCGTTCGTCCACCACGCGGGCGTCCACGAAGAGCACGGGCCGGCCGCAGGAGTCCGGCCGGCCGTCGTGCTCGTCGGGGGCGAGCACGGTGGCGAGCGGGCCGATCTCGCTCTGCCCGAAGCAGTTGTAGAAGGCGAGCCCCGGCAGCCGTTCGCGCAGTCGCTGGAGCACCGGCACGGGCATGATGGAGGCGCCGTAGTAGGCCTTGCGCAGGCCGCCGAGGTCGCGGACGGCGAAGTCGGGCCGGTTGGCCAGGCCGATCCACACGGTCGGCGGTGCGAACAGGCTGTCCACGCGGCCCTGTTCGATCAGGTCGAGGAGCCGGTCCCCGTCCGGCGCGTCCAGCAGGACGCTGGTGGCGCCGACCGCGAGGTACGGCAGCAGGAACACGTGCATCTGCGCCGAGTGGTAGAGCGGCAGCGCGTGGGCCGGCCGGTCGCCGGCGCTCAGGTCCAGGGCGGTGATCGCGCTCAGGTACTCGTGCACCAGCGCGCGGTGCGTCATCATCGCGCCCTTGGGCGAGGCGGTGGTGCCGGAGGTGTACAGCAGTTGCACCAGGTCCTCGGTGCGCGGCTCGGGGCCGTCGTACGGCGGCGCGTCCGCCAGCCGGGCGAGCAGGGAGCCGTCGGCGTCCCGCAGGGACAGCACCCGGGTTCCGTCCGGGAGCCGGCCGGCGAGGTCCGGGTCGGCGAGCACCAGGGCGCTGCCCGACTGGCCGACGATGTACGCCAGGTCGTCGCCGGTCAGGTTCTGGTTGACCGGCACGTGGACCAGGCCGGCGCGGGCGCAGGCCAGGAAGGCGATGAGGTAGGCGTCGGAGTTGTGCCCGTAGGCGGCGACCCGGTCCCCGGGGGCGAGGCCCTGGGCGCGGAGCAGCCCCGCCGCGCGTGTGACGGCGTCGTCCAGCGCCTCGTAGGTCCAGCCGCGTTCGCCGTACTCCAGTGCGATGCGTGCCGGGGTGCGGCGGGCGCTGCGCCGCAGCACCCCGTCGACCGTGCTGCCGTGTCCCTGGGTCATGACAGCCGATCCTCGGTGCGCCGGACGGGCGGGTCAAGAACCCGTGGCCGCCCGTTCGTTACGCCTCCAGCACCGCCATCGCCGCGTTGTGCCCCGGCACTCCGCTCACCCCTCCCCCGCGCACGGCGCCCGCGCCGCACAGCAGGACGCCCGGGTGCCCGGTCTCCACGCCCCAGCGCCCGGTGCCCTCCTGGGCGTAGGGCCAGGACAGGGCGCGGTGGAAGATGTTGCCGCCGGGCAGGCGCAGGTCCCGTTCGAGGTCGAGCGGGGTCTTCGCCTCGATGCAGGGGCGGCCGTCGGCGTCGGTGGCGAGGCAGTCGGCGAGGGGTTCGGCGAGATGGGCGTCGAGCTGCGCGAGGGTGGCCCTCAGCAGCTCCTCGCGGACGGCGTCGTTGTCCCGGGCGAACAGCCGGGCGGGGGTGTGCAGTCCGAAGAGGGTGAGGGTCTGGTAGCCGCGTCCGGCCAGGCCGGGGCCGAGGATGGTGGGGTCGGTCAGGGAGTGGCAGTAGATCTCCGAGGGCGGCGCGGCGGGGAGTTCCCCGGCGGCCGCCTGGGCGTGGGCGGTGGCCAGTTGCCGGTATCCCTCGGCGATGTGGAAGGTGCCGGCGAAGGCCTCGCGCGGGTCGACCGCGTCGTCGCGGAGCCGGGGGAGCCGGGTGAGCAGCATGTTGACCTTGAGCTGGGCGCCCTCGGCCGGCTCCGGCGGCGGGTCTCCCAGGAGGGCGGCCAGCTCCTGCGGGGAGGCGTTGACCAGGACGTGCCGGGCGGCGGCGACGCCCTCGCCGTCGGCGGTGCGGTAGGTGACCTCGGCGGTGCGCCCGTCGGTGTCGACGCGGACCGCCTCGTGCCCGGTCGCGATCACCGCGCCGGCCGTTCGGGCGGCTGCGGCCAGCGCGTCGGTGAGGGCGCCCATGCCGCCGACGGGCACGTCCCAGGCGCCGGTGCCGCCGCCGATGACGTGGTAGAGGAAGCAGCGGTTCTGGACCAGGGAGGGGTCGTGGGCGTCGGCGAAGGTGCCGATGAGCGCGTCGGTGAGGACTACGCCCCGCACCAGGTCGTCGGTGAAGTTCTCCTCCACGGCCGCCCCGATCGGCTCCTCGAACAGCGCCCGCCAGGCGGTGTCGTCGTCGATGCGGCGGCGCAGTTCGTCGCGCCCGGGCAGCGGTTCGGTGAGCGTGGGGAACACCCGCTCGGCCACGCGGCCCGTCATGCCGTAGAAGCGCTGCCAGGCCGCGTACTCGCGCTCGCCGCCGGTCAGCCGGGCGAACGCCTCCCGGGTGCGCCGCTCCCCGCCGCCGACGAGCAGTCCGGTGGCCCGCCCGCCGCGTTCGGTGGGCGTGTACGAGGAGACGGTGCGCCCGCGGACCTGGAAGCGGAGCCCGAGGTCGCGCACGATCTTCCGCGGCAACAGGCTGACCAGGTAGGAGTAGCGCGACAGCCGGGCGTCCACCCCGGCGAACGGACGCGTCGAGACGGCGGCGCCTCCGGTGTGGCCGAGCCGCTCCAGCACCAGCACGGACCGTCCGGCCCGGGCCAGGTAGGCGGCGGCGACCAGCCCGTTGTGGCCACCGCCGACGATGACGGCGTCGTAGCTGCGGGTTCCCTCGTCGACAGGCATGGTCCTTGGTAGCACGCGATGATCAACAGGGGCCAGAGGCGTGCGACCGGGTGTTCCGGGCCCGGCACCGGCCGCATGCCGCCGTCACCGGTTCGCCGTCAGCTCCCGCAGCGCGACGTTGAGCTCCAGGACGTTCACCCGGGGTTCCCCGATGAAGCCCAGGGTGCGGCCCCGGGTGTGGTCCTCGACCAGTCTCTCGACGCGCGCGACCGGCAGGCCGTTCCTAGCGGCGACCCGGTGGACCTGGAGTTCGGCGTACCGCGGGGAGACGGCCGGGTCCAGGCCGGAGCCGGAGGAGGTCACCGCGTCCGCGGGGACGTCCGCCGGGTCCACGGTGTACCCGGGGACCGAGTTGTCCTTCACGACGGCCGCCTTGGCGTCCTCGACCCGCTCGGCCAGGACCTTGTTGTCGGCGGCCAGGTTGGTCGCGCCGGAGAGGATCAGCTTGTACCGGGTGTTGAGGGTGTTGACGCCGAGCCCGTCGGCCGGGCGGCCCTGGAACCATCTCAGGTCCGGTTCCGGGGTCTCCTGGCCCTTCTTCGGCGGCAGGTCGTAGGACTGCCCGATCAGGGACGAGCCGACGACCCTGCCGTCCGCCTCGATCTCGGAGCCGTTCGCCGCGCCGCGGAAGAGACCCTGGGCGACGCCGGTGACGGCCAGCGGGTAGACGACGCCGGTGACCAGGGTCAGCACGAGCAGCGCACGCAGGCCCGCGCCCAGCAACCGGGCGGTGTTCACGAGGGAGTTGGTCATGGCGGTCAGCCGATTCCGGGGATGAGGGAGATGAGCAGGTCGATGAGCTTGATGCCGATGAACGGCGCCACGAGGCCGCCGACGCCGTAGACGGCGAGGTTGCGGCGCAGCATGCGGTCGGCGCCGACCGGCCGGTACCGCACGCCCTTCAGGGAGAGCGGCACCAGCGCGACGATGATCAGCGCGTTGAAGACGACGGCGGACAGGATCGCGGAGTCGGGCGAGGACAGCCGCATGACGTTCAGCCTGTCCAGGCCCGGGTAGACCGAGGCGAACAGCGCCGGGATGATCGCGAAGTACTTCGCGACGTCGTTGGCTATGGAGAACGTCGTCAACGCACCCCGGGTGATGAGGAGTTGCTTGCCGATCTCGACGATCTCGATCAGCTTGGTCGGGTTGGAGTCGAGGTCGACCATGTTGCCGGCCTCCTTGGCGGCCGACGTCCCCGTGTTCATCGCCACGCCGACGTCCGCCTGGGCCAGCGCGGGCGCGTCGTTGGTGCCGTCGCCGGTCATGGCGACCAGCTTGCCGCCGGCCTGCTCCCGTTTGATGAGGGCCATCTTGTCCTCGGGGGTGGCCTCGGCGAGGAAGTCGTCGACGCCCGCCTCCTCGGCTATCGCCTTCGCGGTCAGCGGGTTGTCACCCGTGATCATGACCGTCCTGATGCCCATGCGGCGCAGTTCCGCGAACCGCTCCCGCATGCCCTCCTTGACGACGTCCTTCAGGTGGACGACACCGAGGACGCGGGCGCCCCGCTCGTCGTCGACCGCGACCAGGAGCGGCGTGCCGCCCGCCGCGGAGATGCGGTCGGCGACGGCGGCCGCGTCCGTGGCGGTCCTGCCGCCCCGTTCCTCGACCCAGGCCATGACCGAGGCGGTGGCGCCCTTGCGGACCCTGCGTCCGCCCACGTCGACGCCCGACATCCGGGTCTGGGCGGTGAACGCGATCCACTCGGCGTGCGCCAGCTCGCCCTGGTGGCGTTCGCGCAGTCCGTACCTCTCCTTGGCGAGGACGACGACGGAACGGCCCTCCGGCGTCTCGTCGGCCAGCGAGGACAGCTGGGCCGCGTCGGCGACCTCGGCCTCGGTGGCGCCCTGGACGGGCACGAACTCGGCGGCCTGCCGGTTGCCGAGGGTGATGGTGCCGGTCTTGTCCAGCAGCAGGGTGGAGACGTCACCGGCCGCCTCGACCGCACGCCCGGACATCGCCAGGACGTTGCGCTGCACCAGCCGGTCCATGCCCGCGATGCCGATCGCGGAGAGCAGCGCGCCGATGGTGGTCGGGATCAGGCAGACCAGCAGGGCCACCAGGACCACCGTCGTCAGGTGCGCGCCCGCGCGGTCGGCGAACGGCGGCAGGGTGGCGCAGGCCAGCAGGAAGACGATCGTCAGCGAGGCCAGCAGGATGTTCAGCGCGACCTCGTTGGGCGTCTTCTGCCGGGCGGCGCCCTCGACCAGGTTGATCATCCGGTCGATGAAGGTCTCGCCCGGCTTCGTCGTGATCCTGACGGTGATCCGGTCGGAGAGCACCTTCGTCCCGCCGGTCACCGCAGACCGGTCGCCGCCGGACTCGCGGATCACCGGGGCTGACTCGCCGGTGATCGCCGACTCGTCCACGGAGGCCACGCCCTCGACGACGTCACCGTCACCAGGGACGACGTCACCGGCCTCGCACACGACGAGATCGCCGACGGTGAGCGCGGCGCCCGGGACGCGTTCCTCCGCGCCGTCGCCGAGGAGCCGGCGCGCGACCGTGTCGGTCTTGGCCTTGCGCAGAGTGTCGGCCTGGGCCTTGCCCCGGCCCTCGGCGACCGCCTCCGCGAGGTTGGCGAAGACCACGGTCAGCCACAGCCAGGCGCTGATCGTCCAGCCGAACCAGCCGGCCGGGTCCGTGAAGGAGAAGACCGTGGTCAGCACGGAGCCGGTCCACACCACGAACATCACCGGCGACTTGACCATCACCCGCGGATGCAGCTTGCGAAGCGCCTCCGGCAGCGACCTGACCAACTGCCCGGGTTCGAACAGGCCCGCTCCGACGCGGCCCGCGCCGGGCTCGTGCGGGGTGGGCAGGTCGCTGTGCGGCGCCCGGGCGGGTGTGACGGTGGACATCGGGTCCTCTGACTTCTTCGTGCCGGTGGTCATCACGCGAGCCCTTCCGCGAGCGGGCCGAGCGCCAGGGCCGGGAAGTAGGTGAGACCGGTGATGATCAGGATCGCGCCCACCAGCAGACCGGCGAACAGCGGCTTCTCGGTGCGCAGGGTGCCCGCGGTGACCGGCACCGGCCGCTGCCCGGCGAGGGAGCCGGCCAGCGCGAGGACGAACACCATGGGCAGGAATCGGCCGAGCAGCATCGCGAGCCCGGTCGTGGTGTTGAACCAGTCGGTGTTCGCGTTCAGGCCCGCGAAGGCCGAACCGTTGTTGTTCGCCGCCGACGTGAACGCGTACAGCACCTCGGAGAACCCGTGCGCGCCCGGGTTGAGCATCGAGTGCCGCGGGGTCGGCAGGGCCATGGAGGCGGCGGTGAGGACCAGCACCAGGGCGGGGGTGACGAGGATGTAGCAGGCGGCGAGCTTCATCTCGCGGCCCCCGATCTTCTTGCCCAGGTACTCGGGTGTGCGGCCGACCATGAGACCGGCGATAAACACCGCGATCACGGCCATGATCAGCATGCCGTAGAGGCCGGTGCCGGTGCCGCCGGGCGCGATCTCGCCCAGCATCATGCCGAGCATGGCGATGCCGCCGCCGAGGCCGGTGAAGGAGGAGTGGAAGGAGTCCACCGCACCGGTCGAGGTGAGCGTGGTCGCCACCGCGAAGATCGAGGAGCCGCCGACGCCGAAACGCACCTCCTTGCCCTCCATCGCTGCGCCGGCCGCCTGCGACGCAGGTCCGTGGTGCGCGAATTCGGTCCACATCATCAGGGCGGTGAAGCCGAGCCAGATGGCGGCCATCGTGGCGAGGAGGGCGTGGCCCTGCCTGGCGCTGCCGGCCATCACGCCGAAGGTGCGGGTCAGCGAGAACGGGATGACCAGGATCAGGAAGATCTCGAAGAGGTTGGTGAACGGGGTCGGGTTCTCGAAGGGGTGGGCGGAGTTGGCGTTGAAGTAGCCGCCGCCGTTCGTGCCCAGTTCCTTGATGGCCTCCTGGGAGGCGACCGCGCCGCCGTTCCACTGCTGCGAGCCGCCCATGAACTGGCCGACCTCGTGGATGCCCGAGAAGTTCTGGACCGCGCCGCAGGCCACCAGTACCACCGCAGCGAGGGCGGCCACCGGCACCAGGATCCGCAGGGTGCCGCGCACCAGGTCGGACCAGAAGTTGCCGAGTTGACCGGTGCGGGATCCGGTGAACCCGCGGACGAGCGCCACGGCGACGGCCATGCCGACGGCCGCGGAGACGAAGTTCTGCACGGCGAGACCGGCCGTCTGCACGACGTGCCCCATGGTCTGCTCGCCGTAGTACGACTGCCAGTTGGTGTTGGTGACGAACGACACGGCGGTATTGAACGACTGCGCCGGGCCGACGGAGGAGAAGCCGAGCGAGCCGGGCAGGACGCCCTGCAGTCGCTGCAGCAGGTAGAGGAAGAGGACGCCGACGGCCGAGAAGGCGAGGACCGCGCGCAGATACGCGGGCCAGGTCATCTCGGTGTCGGGGTCGGCGCCGACGCCCTTGTGGATCCACTTCTCCACCCGGAGGTGCTTCTTCGAGGAGTAGACCCGGGCCATGTAGGTGCCGAAGGGAATGTGGACGAGCGCCAGCGCCCCCGTCAGGGCGAGCAGCTGGAGCACGCCTGCCGGTACGGGACCCATGGCGCCCGCTGCGACAACAGCCGGTGTCACCGTCAGAACCTCTCCGGGAAGATCAGGGCGAGGACGAGGTATCCCAGCAGGGCTACGGCCACGACGAGGCCGACCGTGTTCTCGGCGGTCACAGCTTCGTGACCCCCTTTGCCACGAGGGCCACCAGCGCGAAACCCGCGAGCACGGTGAGGACGAAGGCCAGATCGGCCATCGCGAACTCCTGGAGTGAGGTGCGTCTTGCGTCGGACGCTTAGAGGAAACCGCCTCCGCGGTCGTCCGCGGCCGCCGTTGACGGCTCTCTTACGGCAGTGCGTCCCGCTTTGACGGGACCCTGACGGCCCTGGATTCCGGAGTTCGCGTCGTGGCCCGCGGTGACGGGGCGGGGCCGGAGGGCGGAGGCGCCGGCACCGGCGCCGGGAGGGGCGTCGCCGCGCCCGGGAGCGGCCGCGGGGCCGCTCCGGCTCAGTCGAGCGCCACCATGAAGTCGGTGCACGCAACGGCGCAGGCGCGGCACACCGCCGCGGCCGACTCGGCGCCGGGGTGCCGCCCGAAGGCGTGGGCGCACTCCAGGCAGACCGAGCGGCACCACTCGAGCTGCACCCTGATCCCGTCCTCGTCCTGGGGGTTCTGCTCGGACAGGGTGCGGCACGTCGCGTCGCACACCTCGGCGCACATGATCCCCAGCCGCCGTACGCGTTCCTGCTGCTCGGTGCCGTCCGGGTCCAGCAGGCTCGCGCGCACCGCACTGGTCCTGGCGCACTCCGCGCACGCCTGGGCGCACGTGAACCGGTCCTCGAGGAACCGGTAGAGCTGCTGCTGCGTAGGCGACGTCACACCCGGCGGGTAGCCGGGCCCCGAGCGGGCAAACCCTTGTACGGCAAGGGTTGCGAGGCTGTACGGCAAGGGTTGCGAGGCGTCGGCGCGGACGGGTCGCCGAGGGTGACGGGCGGCCACCCAAGGTGTCCGGTTCGTTCCGTTCTGGGTGGGTATCTCTCGGCTATGGACACCGCACAGATGCAGCTGGCCGCGGCGAGCGGCCTGATGAGCCTGGTGCTCTTCCTCATAGCCGTGGGCCTGCTCGCGCTGCTCGCCGGCGGCTTCTGGATGAACTCCCGGGTGAAGTACCGCGAGTCCCCCCGGCCGCGTCCCGAGGAGCAACCGCACCTGCCGCCCGAGGGCGCGGTGCACGAGATCCGGGAGAACCGGGAATCGCAGGAGGTTCCCGTCACTCCCCCGGGCGGCCGCCCGCTCACACCGTACGAACTGAGCAACCTCGACACCAGGCCGAGCGAAGCCAAGGACCGCCCGCGCTGGAGCAAGGGGTCGAGCGGTTCCTTCGGCGGCGGCGGGCTGGGCGCCCACTGACACCGCACCGCACCACCGGACCCGACCCGACATCCGCCCACCCGACCGGATTCCCCCGCACGTGGCCCGCGCCGGGCCGCCGTACCCGCCGCTAGGAGTCCTTCCTGGCGGCGTCAAGGCGGCCGACGCGGGCCACGTTGCGCAGGTCATCGGGGTGCCGGCTGGGCTCGGCCGCGAACCAGGCGTCGAGGATCTCGCCCAGCACCGGCGCGGAGGTGAGCCGCAGGCCGAGCGCCAGAACGTTGGCGTCGTTCCAGCGCCGCGCCCCCTCAGCCGTACCCGCGTCCGTGCACAGCGCCGCGCGGACGCCCGGCACCTTGTTGGCCGCGATGGAGGCGCCGGTGCCGGTCCAGCAGCACACCACCGCCTGATCGGCCGTGCCGTCGGCGACGTCCCGGGCGGCGGCCTCGGAGCAGACCGCCCACTGCGGGTCGGCGCCGGGACGCAGCGCGCCGTGCTCCCGCACCTCGTGGCCGCGCCGGCGCAGCTCCTCGACGAGGTGGCGGGCCACGGGTTCGTCCATGTCGGAGGAGACGGAGATCCGCATGTTCCGGAGCCTAACGGCTGCCGGCCCGGCGGTCACCGGGACGAGCCCGGCCGGGAAGCGGCCCCGGCCGGGGAACGGCCCCGATCGGGAAGCGGCCCCGGCCGGGGAACGGCCCCGATCGGGAAGCGGCCCCGGAGGCGTCCGGCGACGCCTCCGGGGCCGGATGGACGGTTCGCGGGCTCGCGGAGGATCAGGGGTGCTGGGGCCGCTGCGCCGGGGGCACCCCGCCGCCCTCTCCTCCGCCCTTGCGGCCCTTGTCCGAGCCGTGCGGGCGGGCACCCGCGCCGCGTCCGGCCGACTGGCGGGCCTTCAGTTCGCCGCTGTCCTGCGGGGTGCCGCCCCCCTTGTCACTGCGCCGCTGTTCTGGCTGCTGCGGATTGGACATGCGCCGGGCTCCCTCCGGGTGTAGGTGCTGTGTGCGGGGTCCGGGTTCCCAGGGGTCCACGGGTGACGCACACCCCGCCGGTTCAGGGCGCGCGGCGGGTCAGGAGTCTGTGCAGGTGCTCCAGGGCGTCCAGGAGCACCGAGCGGTGGTACCAGCTCAGCCAGGCGGCCGTGTCGGCGGCCAGCACGTCGAGGGTCTCGGCGCGGGCGCCGGCCGGCAGGTGACCGGCCTCCGGCCAGTGCAGGGTGATCACGCCAGTGCAGGACCCGGCGGCGGAGACGACGGGAACGCTGTGCAGGGCGCGGGTGTCCGTGGCCAGCAGGGCGCGCCTGACCTCGTCGGACAGCAGCTGCTCCGCCGCCACGTCGGGCACGCTCACCCGGCGGCCCCGGCTCCGGGCGACGGTGTCGGCCATGCCCTCGTCCTGGCCCCGGACGAGGTGGTCCAGAAACCTTTCGTCACAGCCGTAGTGCGTCTCCAGCGTCAGGGCGTTCACCGCGGGGTCCACGAACCGCACGTACCCGGCGGTGGCCCGGCCGACGGCCAGCGCCTCGTGCAGCACCGCGTCGATCATCTGGCGCCGGCAACGCGGGTCCCGGCCTTCGCGGGCGAGGATCCGCAACTGCGGCACGGGCAGTGGACGGCGACCGGGGAACCACACCTCGCCGCCCGGGGGCCGGGCCACCACGACGGCGGACACCAGCACGCGCAGCGGCACGTTGAACCGCTGGGAGGCCTCGCGCAGCACCCGGAAGGCGCTGCCGGAGTCGGGCAGGCCGTAGCGGGCCATCAGGGTGCCCTGCGCCATGCCGATGACCGGAGCGGTGCGCACCCGGGCCCGCAGCGCCCGCACCTCCTTGTGCAGGTCCTCGTACGACGGGCGCCACGGGTCGGACATCTGCGAGCGCCAGGCCGGCAGGTCCTCGACCGGCGAGGTGGCCCGCGCCAGGTCCCGCAGCGCCTCGTCGAGGGTGGCGTACAGGCGCACGCCGTCGAGGCGGGCGAGGTGCACGGCCTCGCGCACGCCGGGACGGGCCCGGATGATGATCAGGTCGGGGCGTCCGGCGCGGACCCGGGTGGTCTCGCTCAGCGCGTGCAGGACGGCGGCGCCGCCGAGTTGCACGTGGGCCATGTCGAGAACCGGCCGCAGTCCGGCGCGGTCGGCCTCTTCCAGGTGGCCGCGCAGCTCGTCCGCCCAGGCCTCGGCGCCGTCCGGGCTCAGGCTGCCGGACATGCGCAGGAGCAGGGCGCCCTCGGCGGGCAGCCCCTCCACCAGGGACGACTCGATGACGAGAGGGGCCGGTGCGCCCGGGCGGGCGGAGGAGGATTTCACGGCATCACCACACCAGGACGTCACAAAGCCTCGAAATATCCGCAAAGGCCTCTTTCTGACCTTGGACCACCACCTTGCACGCTCGGTGCCCGGCCCTCAACCGCACCGCGCGGAGGCCGGGGACCGGGATTCGCCTCAGCGGGGGCCGCCGGGCCGGGCCGGTTCGCCCGCCGGGAGGGAGTCCAGGGCGGACGCCGTCGTGGCGTGCACCCGGACGCCCGGCAGCCCGGCCAGCCGCAGCGCCTCGCGCACATGGGGCCGGGGCTGCACGATCGGCAGGCAGCGGCCGGACAGGGCGAGTCCGCCGGTGGCCCGGTCCAGCGAGCGCACCGCGACGGCGCTGGCCAGGTACACCTCGGTCATGTCCAGGATGAGGTGTTCCCCGGCGCGGTCGGACCGGCGCAGGTGCTCGGCCAGGGCTTCGGAGAACTCCGTGGCGTTGGACGCGTCGACCGTGCCGCGCGCCTTGAGGAGGGTGATCGGGCCGGACTCGGGGCGGGTGTCGCGGACGGCTCGGAGCAGCAGCGGGGCAGCGGGGAGCTGGCCTTTTTCCATGCGCGGGGCACTTCCTGGGAGGGAGGGCTCGGCCAGCCGCTTCTTGACCGGGGAGGGGACCACTGTGCCGCCCCGGGTTGCCCGAAGCAACGACGCTTCCCCGGGCGTGTCGCAGCCCGCCGGGCCTGCGGGCCGCCGTGCTCGCCGGCGCCCCTGCCGGACCGCCCGCGCGGTCCCCGCCCGTCCGCCTCGGGGCCTATCCGACATACCGCCGGGCCGGTGACGTCCGGCGTGCCCGCTCCAGCGCGGCGAGCCGGTGCTCCAGTTCCGGCGGCACCGGGTCGCGCTGGCGCAGCACCCAGGGCAGCCCGGCGGTGGCGCGGGCGAACGCGCGTGCGGAGGCGGCGTCGCGGGGCACCGTGCGCATCAGGTGCGCGGTGCGGCGCAGAGCCGACGGCAGGGGACGGCGCAGCCAGGTGAACCACAGCGTGTTGCGGATCCCGAGGACGCGGCGCGCGGTGCTGTCGCGCAGCCGGGACGCCTGGTGGTGGACGGTGAGTTCCTCGGCGTAGGCGAGCCACCAGCCCTGCCGGAGCAGGTCGCAGGCGAGCAGTTCCTCCTCGCCGCCGAGCCACAGCCCGGGGTGGAAGCCGCCCCCGGCCCGGAAGGCGTCGGTGCGCAGCACGGTGGCGGCGGCGAGGAACGAGCCGAGCGCCGGTCCCGGCAGCCAGCCGGGGCCGGTCAGCGGCGACTCGCGCAGCTCGCGCACGACGGGGTCCTCGGTGCCGTCCGGCTGGACGACGATCCGCGCGGTGACGGCCGCGAGGCCCGGCCGGGTGTCGAGCAGGTCGGCGGCCCGGCGCAGGCTGCCCGGCTCCCACCAGGAGTCGTCGTCGCAGAAGGCGACGTAGGGCGTGCGGACGTGGCGCACCGCCAGGTTGCGGCCGACGGCCCCGAGATTGCGGCCGGGCCGCAGCAGGGTCATCTCCGGGAAGTGGCGTGCGACGGCTTCGGCGGTGCCGTCGGCCGAGGCGTTGTCGGTGACGATCACCCGGGGCCGCTCCGGGAGCCGCCGGAGGCGGGTGAGGGTGCGCAGGAGTTCCTCGCGGCGGTCGTGGGTGATCAGGACCACGGTCGTACGGCCGTCCGGGCCCTCCTGCGGGTGTGCGCTGGTCATCGGGGCCCTCCGTCGGGGTGCCGGTCGAGCAGGCGCGCGGCGTGTTCGACGTGCGGGGGCAGAGGGTGGCGCCGGGCGACGGCGGCGGGGAGCCGGGCGAGGGTCTCCCGCAGGGCACGGCGGGCGCCGGGCCGGGCGGCGACGGCGGCCAGCGCCAGGTCGGCCCCGGCGCGCAGGGCGACGGGCCACGGGCGGCGCAGGCAGGTGGTGAGCACGTGGTTGCGCCGTACGAGGCCGGCGCGGCCGTCGCGTCCCTCGGGGCCGGGGTGGTGGCGGGCGCACAGGGCGGGTTCGTAGACGAGGCCCCAGCCGTCGGCCGCGAGGTCGTAGGCGAGCAGGGTCTCCTCGCCGCCGAAGAAGAGCAGCGGGTGGTAGCCGCCGGCGCGCAGGAAGGCCTCCCGGCGCACGACGCAGGCGCAGCCGAGGAAGCCGAGCACCGGGCGGCCGGGCAGGTCCGGTTCGCGGGGCAGGGGCGAGGCGGCGAGCACGGCGTTCAGCGGGTCCTCGGCGCCCCGCTCGCCGACCAGGGTGCGGGCGGCGAGCAGGCCGAGCCGAGGGTGCCGGTCGAGCAGGTCGGCCGCGTGCCGCAGGGAGCCCGCCGTCCACCAGGAGTCGTCGTCGCTGAAGGCGACGTAGGGGGTGCGGGCGTACCGGACGGCCAGGTTGCGGCCGAGGGCGCCGGTGTTGGCGGCCGGCCGCAGCAGGCGGCTGACCGCGGGGTGGCCGTGCACCGCCCTGCGGGTGGTGTCGTCGCTCGAGTTGTCCACGACGATCACGGGCGGCCGTTCGGGCAGGGCGGCCAGGGCGTCCAGGGTGCGCAGCAGGCTCTCGGACCGGTCGCGCGTGATGACGGCGACCGTGGTCCTGGGGTCCGCTCCGGCGGTGGTCCGGCGGGTGGGTTCGGTGGCCCGGTCAGCGCACACGCGCCGTCACCCCCGTCCCGAAGGCTCCCGGCGCCGCGGCGCCGGCCGGCCGGCCGCGCAGCCGCAGCAGGCAGGCGGCGGCGACCTCGCCGGTGTGGATGCGCAGCAGCCGGGCGTCCGGGCTCCGGCCGTGCGGGTCTCCGGGCGGGCCCGGTTTCCACAGGGCCAGGTGCGGGCCGCCGGGCGGCGGCCCCCACAGCCGCGGGGAGACGGGCCCGAACAGAGTGACCGACGGGGTGCCGTGGGCCACCGCGAGGTGGGCGATGCCGGTGTCGCCGCTGAGCACCAGGGACGCTCCGGCGACCAGCGCCGACAACTCGGCCGGCGGCAGACCGCCGGCCAGCACGTCGGACGCGGGACGGCCACCGCGCTCGGCGACGTACCGCACTAGGGCGTCCTCCCCCGGGCCGCCGGTCAGCACCACGCGGTGCCCGGTCGCGCGCAGGCACCGTACGACGGCGGCGAACCGCTCCCCCGGCCAGCGGCGCGAGCCGGACGCGGCCCCGGGGTGCACCACGACCGCGCCGGGTGCCGGGGACGGCGTGGCCGGAGCGGGCAGACGCAGGTCGAGGGGGTCGGCCGGGATGCCGTGGGCCCGCAGGAAGCCGCACCAGCGGTCCCGTTCGTGGACGTGCGGCTGCCAGGGCGGGGCGTCCGGCAGGGCGTGGGCGAGCAGGCGGCGCGGGCGCAGGGCGGCCAGCGCGTCACGGCTCTCGGGGCCGTTGCCGTGCAGGTCGACCGCGACGTCCGGGGGCGGCCCCGGCCAGTGCGCGAGGGACGGCACCGCCCGGCCCGGCGCCTCGGCCGGGAAGACCTCGTCGACCGCCCCGGTGGACAGGGCGATGCCGGTCAGCCCGGGCGGCAGCGCGAGGACCACCCGGTGCCCGGGGAAGCCCCGCCGGATGCCGCGCAGCGCGGGCACCCCGGCGAGCAGATCGCCGAGTCCCAGGGCGCGCAGCACCAGCACGGACGGGGGGCACGGGGCGGCGCTCACCGGAGCGACCCCCCGGACGGCGGGCGTGGCGCGCGGGTCACCGGGCGGGCCCCGCGGTGCGGGCGGGCGCCAGGGCCGCGCGACGTGCCAGGCCGGTGGTGGAACGGCCGTCGAGGTAGGGCAGCAGCAGGACCTGGCCGCCCCAGCTCTCCACCAGCGGCTGCTCGGGCAGCCGGGTGCGGGCGTAGTCGCCGCCCTTGGCCCAGATGTGCGGACGCAGCTCGCCTAGTACGCGTTCCGGCGTGTCCTCGTCGAAGACGGCGACCGCGTCGACGCACTCCAGCGCGGTCAGCACGCGGACCCGGTCGGCCACCGGGACCAGGGGGCGGCCGCCGCCCTTGCGCCGGCGCACCGAGTCGTCGGAGTTGACGCAGACGATCAGGCAGTCGCCGGCCCGGCGCGCGGCCTGGAGCAGGGCTACATGGCCGGCGTGCAGCAGGTCGAAGCAGCCGCCAGCGGCGACCACGGTGCCGCCCGCGGCCCGCACCCGCGCGGCGGTGCGCCGGGCGTCGGCCCCGGGATCCTCGCCGGCCGGCCGCTCCGGTGGCGTGTCCGGCGCCTCGGGCACGGCGACCGCGCGGGCGCCGCCCTCGGCGACGTACCGGGTGGCGGCGTGCACGGCGGCCTGCACGGCCGCCTCGGTGAGCGCGCCGTCGGCGAGCAGCCCGGCGGCGGCCGCGGCGAACCGGTCCCCGGCCCCGCAGGGGTCGCCCGCCGCGGTGGCCGGGGCCGGCACCAGCAGGGGGGTCTCGCCGTGCGACAGCAGCGCGCCGCGTTCGCCCAGGGTGACCGCGACGGCGTGCGCGCGCCAGGCCCGGGCGAGCGCGCCGGCGTCCCGGGCGGCGGTGCGCAGCACGCCCCCGTCGCCGGGCTCGGCTCCGGCGCCGTCGTCCAGCCGCCCGGCGAGGACCCGGGCCTCCGGTGCGGAAGGGGTGGCGAGCCTCACGCCGGGGACCGGTGCACCGCCCCGCACGTGCGGGTCCCACACCACGGGCACCCGCGCGGCGGCGCCGGCCAGCGCCTCCCGCAGGACGTCGGCGGTGCCCCGGCCGTAGTCGGCGACCAGGACGGCGCCCGCCGCGCGGACCGCGGCCGCGGCGGACCGGGTCGCCCCGCGGGCGCGTCCGTCGCCGTCGTCGAGGCGGAGCAGCGGCCGGTCTCCCGCGAGCACCCGTGTCTTGCTGCTGAGTTCGCCGTCAAGCGGCACCTCGACCAGGTCGACGCGCCCGCCCAGCAGGTCCCGCAGGACGCCGCTGGACCCGTCGTCGCCGAGGGCGGTGACGAGGGTGACCGGGCGTCCGTCGGCGGCGGCCAGGCAGGCGGCGAGGGCCGCGCCGCCCGGGCGGGAGCTGCGCCGGGTGCCGTGCACCACCGGCACGGGCGCGTCGGGAGCGAGCCGCTCGGCCCGGCCGCACAGGTCGTGGTCGAGCAGCGCGTCCCCGACGACGACCAGCGGGGTGCGGGGGGTGTTCATGCGTCTCCTTCCGCGCGACGCGGCCGGGTACCCACGGTGCGCGGGCCCACCGGCAGGCCGGCGGGGCGGGCCGCGGCGCCGCCGGGGCCGTCCGGCCGGGCGCCGTCCGCCTGGCCTTCCGTCCGGCCGCCCACTCGCCCCTTCGCGCCGGGCCGGCCGTCGCCCCGGGCGTCTGCCGGGCGGTCCGCCGCACGCTCCGCCGCGGCCGGCTCGCCGCGTCCGACCGCCTGGTCGAACGACTCGCAGAGCATGTGCACCGCAACCAGGTGCAGCTCCTGCACGGTGGCGGCCACCGGCGCGTCCACGCACAGCGAGTCGTCTGCGGCCAGGTGCAGGGGGTTCGGGGCCCGGCCGGTCAGCGCCCAGACGGTCATGCCGAGCCGGTGCGCGCGGTCGGCCGCGGCCAGCAGGTTGGCGCTGGCTCCGCTGGTGGACAGCAGCATCAGCACGTCGCCGGGACGGCCGTGCGCGGCGGTCTGGCGGGCGAACACCTCCTGGACTCCGTAGTCGTTGGCGATCGCGGTGGTGGACGAGGTGTCGGCGTGCAGGGCGAGCGCGGAGAACGGTGCGCGGTCGTCCCGGTAGCGGCCCACGAGCTCGGCGGTGAGGTGCTGGGCCTGGGCGGCGCTGCCGCCGTTGCCCGCGACGAGCAGCCGGCCGCCCGCGCTCAGCCGCCGGGCCAGTTCGGCGCCCCAGCGTTCGATGAGGGAGCCCTGGTCGCGGAAGGTCTCCAGGGCCTTCATCAGGTCGTCGCAGTGAGCGGTGTCGGTGACGGTCTTCATCGGACGGCTCCCTTCATCGGACGACTCCCGAGAGCGAGGGCATCGAGGACACGGCGCCGTACGCCCGGGCCACGCCGTCGGCCACGCGGTCCCAGGTGTAGTGGGCCAGCACCCGCTCGCGGCCCGCGGCGCCGAGGCGGGTGAGCCGGTCCGGGTCCTCCAGCAGCCCGCGGACGACGGCGCCGAGGTGGTGGTGGTCGTCGTCGGCCGGTACGTGGACGCCGGTCGTGCCGTCCACGACCGTGTCGAGCTGGCCGCCCACGGCGGTCGCGACGACCGGGGTGGCGCAGGCCATGGCCTCGAGCGGCACGATGCCGAAGGGCTCGTAGCGGGGCAGGGACAGCACCAGGTCGGCGCCCGCCATCAGGCGGGGCATCCGGGTCCGGCCGACCCCGCCGAGCAGGGTCACCCGGTCGGTGACGCCGTACTCGCCGGCGATGGCGTGCAGCCGCCGCGCCTCCGGCTCGGCGCCCAGCAGATCCGCCTCGGGCCCGCCGGCGACCAGGAGTTCGGCGTCGGGTATCCCGGCGAGGGCGCGGATGGCGCGGTCGAAGCCCTTGCGGGGCACGAGCCGGCCCACGGCGAGCAGCCGCCGGCGGCCGCCGGGCAGGGTCCGCGGGCGGTCGGACGGCGCGAACTGGTCGGGGTCCACTCCGCAGGGCACGACCGTGACGCGGTCCTCCGGCAGCCCCATGGCCCGCAGTTCGGCCACCTCGTCGGAGCAGGTGGCGATGATCCGCGCGCACTCGTGGCCGACGGCCTCCTCGATCGCGAGGCGCTCGGGCGGGCTGGTGTCGTCGGCGCCCTGGTAGCGCTTCTTGACGGTGCCGAGGGCGTGGTAGGTCTGCACGACGGGGACGCCCAGGCCCCGGGTCCCGGTGAGGGCGGCGAGACCCGACATCCAGAAGTGGGCGTGCACCACGTCGGGCGGGTCGGCGGCCCACTGCCGGGCCAGGAAGGCCCCGAACTCCGCCATGTGGGGCAGCAGTTCGTCCTTGGGCACAGGCGCGGGCGGTCCGGCGGGCACATGCACGACCTGGACGCCATCGATGAGGGTCATCCGGTCCGGCAGGCCGGTGGAGTCCCGCCGGGTGTACACCGTGACCCGGTACCCCTTCCTGGCGAGCTGCCGTGCCACCTGCGCCACGTACACGTTCTGGCCGCCCGCGTCCGGTCCGCCGAGCGCGGCCAGGGGGCTGGCGTGCTCCGAGACCATGGCGACGCGTCCGGCCGGGGGCAGTGTGCGGCTCATCGGGTGACCTCCTTGATCAGGCGCTCCCAGTCGTCGAGGAAGCGCCGCTCTCCGTAGCGGGCCAGCGCCGCGGCGCGGGCCGCCCGCCCGGTCAGGCGGGCCTGCTCGGGTTCGGCGAGGAACGTCCGTACGGCGTCCTCGAGGACGTCGAGCCGGTTGGAGACCACGCCGGCGCCGGCGGGTACCGCCTCGCGGACCTCGGTGGTGTCCAGGGCGACCACCGGCATGCCCAGGAACATGGCCTCCAGCAGGGACAGGCCGAGCGAGGTCCAGCGCACGGGATGCAGGTACAGCCGGCAGCGGGCCATCTCCCGGTGCAGTTCGCGCTGGGGCAGGTCCCGGGCGCGGCAGCGTTCGGCGGGCAGGCCGAGGTGTCCGGCGAGCGGCTCGGTGCGCATCCCGAAGACGTCCAGCGGAGCCGAGCGGGCGAACCGGGGCAGCAGGTCGGTTCCGGTGGTGCGGCCCCGGCGCACCGGGTCGTTGACCACGACCGCGGCGCGGCGCTCGGTGCCGGTCCAGCGGTGGCCGGGGTCGATGACGCCGTGCTCCACGACCTCGGTCGGGGCCCTGCCGTTGTCCCACATCAGCCGGTTGAAGTGGGTGACGTGGACGACGGGGATCCGGGTCTGCCCGGCGAGCGGGTGGGGCTGGCGCTCCGGGGAGGCGTCGGGGCTGTTGTGCTCGACGTACACGGCGGGCACGTCGACACCGGCCCGGCGGCCGGTCCACCGCCGGGCGAGGTCGATCTCGTGCGGACGCTGCAGCACCATGAGGTCGATGCCGGCGTCGCGCAGTTCCCGGGGGGTCCGTTCGAGCACCGTGCCGGGCCAGTCCCAGGTGACCGCACGGCCCAGGCCGTCCGGCCCGCGGTCCTCGGTGACCGGGACCAGGTAGGTGTGCGGGCCCTGCACGAAGGCCGTGAGCCAGGATCCGTGCACGTGCCAGACGAGGATGTTCATGACTGCCGCTCCTGGATGAGCTTGTGCACCGCGCGCACCACGTCCTGTCCGGTGACCTCGTCCAGGCAGGGGTGGCCGGGCACCGGGCAGACCAGCGCCCTGGTGTCCGCGCACGGCGCCGACTGGTCGCCGAGAAGGATGACGGGGACGCCGTAGGGCGCCCAGCGGCCGGCCGGGACCACGGGCGCGAACAGCGACACGACGGGGGTACCGACCGCGGCCGCCAGATGGGCCGGGCCGGTGTTGGCGCTCACCACGACGTCGGCCGTGCGCAGCACGCCGGCCAGGGTGCGCGGGGTGGTCCGGCCGCCGAGGTCCACGGCCAGGCCGGCGCTCACCCGGCGGGTGAGGGCGGTCTCGTCCGGCCCGCCGGTGACGACGACGCGGTGCCCGGCGTCGGCCAGCAGCGCGACCGCCTCCTCGCACCGGTGGGGACTCCAGGCGCGGGCGGGGGCGGTCGCGCCCGGGTGCAGCACCACGTAGGGGCCGTGCCCGGTCAGGGCGTCGGTGTCCGGCGGCGGCAGGACCCTCGGGCGGCCGTCGTCGCCGGGCGGGAGCGGGAAGCCCGTCGCCGCGGCGGTGTCCAGGGCCGCCTCGGTCTCGTGCCGGCCCTGGCGCCGCCGGTGGCGGACGTCCAGCAGCCGGCCGGGGTGGTCGGCGCTGTCCGCGCCGATGTGCCCGATGCCGGCGAGGCGCAGCACGAGCGCGGTCGGCAGAGGGCTCTGGTGGAAGGAGGTGAGGATCAGGGCGGCGTCGAAGGCGGCCTCCCGCAGCCGCGCGATGAGCGCGCCGATGCCCGCGGCGTCGACCGGGGGCGGGTCGAAGCCCTCCCAGGGGGCCTCCCACACCAGCACCTCGTCGACACCGGGCAGCAGCCGGGCGGCCTCGGCGCCACGCGGCCCGCACAGCATGGCCACGTGCGCGCAGTGCGCGGCGACGGCCCGCACGGCGGGACCGGCGAGGAGCACGTCCCCGAAGCTGTCGAGCCGGACGACGAGCGCCTTCACGAGAACCGACTCCCGTCCTGGGCGTGGTCGTCGCACGCCGGTGTGCCCAGCGCCGCGCGCACCGCGGTGAGGACGTCGGGGGCGCTCTGCGCGCTGAAGCGCCACACCTCGGCGGGCGCGGTGGCCGCGTTGGGCACCAGCACGCCGCGCGCGCCCGCCGCCCGGGCGGCCAGCAGGTCGGCGGCGATGTCGCCGATCACCAGGCACCGGTCCGGGCGGACGCCCAGGCGGGCGGCGGCCGCGAGGACGAGGCCCGGGCGGGGCTTGCGGCAGGCGCAGCCGGCTTCCGGGGCGTGCGGGCAGAACACCCAGGCGCCGAGCCCGCCGAGGAGTTCGTCCGCCCGCTCGTTGACGGCGCGGACCTGCTCCGTGGTGAGCAGGCCGCGGCCGATGCCGGACTGGTTGCTGACCACGGCGGTGCCGAGCCCGGCGCGGCGGGCGAGCGCCACCGCCTCGGCGGCGCCCGGCAGCGGGCGGACCCGGTCGGGATCGCCGTTGTAGGGGACGTCCGCGAGGAGGGTGCCGTCGCGGTCGAACAGGACGGCGCAGAGGGGCGGCCGGGCCGTGCTCACGCGGCGCCTCCCAGGGGGACGGCGCCCCGGTGGCGGACGGCTCCGCGCAGCCAGTGCCGTACCGCGAGCGGGGGGATGAGCACGCTGGTGCCGAGCATCCCGGCTATCTCGCGGGCGGTGCGGGGGCCGGGCCGGATCCGGGCGAGGGCGAACTCGGCCGTGCCCAGCGTCCACAGCGCCGCGCAGACGGCGGCGGCGCGGCGGCGGCCGGCGAGCGCGAGGACGGCGGAGGCGAGCGCGGCGCCGGTCACGGCGACGTGCCCCGGCAGCCGTCCCCGGGGGGCCTGGGCGCGGGCCCACCAGTCGCGTCCGTGCAGGCGGCTCATCAGGGCGTCGTCGGCGTTGCCGCGCTGTGCGGGCAGCGAGGCCCACCACTGGGAGGGGCGGACCGGGTGCCGGGTGAGGCGGGTGCCGCGGTGCAGGGTCCAGCCGGCCCGCTCGACGCGCAGGGCGAGGTCGGCGTCCTCCCGGAAGGCCCGCGGGAAGCGCTCGTCGAAGCCGCCGACCTGGATGAGCGCGGCGGTCCGGTACGCCATGTCGGCGGTGGCCCAGGCCGCGTCCTCCAGGCCCTTGGTGGTGCGCTCCCAGTCGGTGGGCCGGCGGTCCGGCGGCAGCGGGACGCGCAGCCGCCCCTGGATGCCGCCGACGTGCTCACCGGCCGCCCGGAGATCCTCGGCGAGTCTGCGGGACCAGTCCGGCAGCACCTGGACGTCGTCGTCGAGGAAGACGGTCCAGGGGGTGCGGACGGTGCGCCATCCGGCGTTGCGGGCGGCGGCCGGGCCCTTGCCGCCGGTGTGCAGGGCCCGTACCCGGTCCAGCAGCTGGCCGGCGGCCTCCAGCGGCAGGCCGGTGTCGGGGTCGGTGGTGGGCCGGTCGTCCACGACGATCACCTCGTGCGGCGGGTGGCCCTGGGCCGCGGCCAGCGCGCGCAGGCACTCGGTGAGACAGGAACGGCCGATGGTCGGGACGACGACGGTGTAGGCGGGGGCGGCGCTCATGCGAAGGCCTTTCCGCGGCGGACGGCGAACGGGCCGAGGACCAGCAGGTCCACCGGGGCGGAGCCGAAGCACTCCAGGGCGTCCCGGGGGTCGTCCACCATCGGCCGCCCGGCGGTGTTGAGGCTGGTGTTGACCACCACGGGCAGGCCGGTGCGCCGCTCGAACCCGTCGATCACGCGGGCCACCAGCGGTTCCTGGCCGCGGTCCACGGTCTGGATGCGGGCGGTGCCGTCGACGTGCACCACGGCCGGGATGCGGTCCCTCCAGCCGGCCGCCACCTCGTGGACAAAGAGCATGTGCGGGCTGGGCAGCGGCCCGTCGAACAGTTCCGCGGCGCGTTCGGCGAGGACCATGGGCGCGACCGGCCGGAACTCCTCTCGTCCCTTGACCGCGTTGAGCCGTTCCACGTTGGCTGCGTGCCCGGGGTGGGCCAGCAGGGAGCGGTGGCCGAGCGCGCGGGGACCGTACTCGGCGCGGCCCTGGAACCAGGCGACGATCCCGTCGGCGGCCAGCGCCTCGGCGGCCGTCTCGGCGATGTCGGCGGGCTCCTCGTAGGGCACAGCGGCCCGCTCGAGCCAGTCGCGCAGTTCGGTGTCGCTCCAACCGCGGCCGAGGGCGGCGGTCGGCATCGGCTCCAGGGTGTCCTTCTGGCCGGCCACGTGCGCGGCCGCGCCCAGGGCGGTGCCGGCGTCCCCGGCGGCGGGCTGCACCCACACGTGCCGGAAGCCGCTCTCGCGCCAGACGCGGGTGTTGGCGACGCAGTTGAGGGCGACGCCGCCGGCCATGGTGAGGGCGTCCTCGCCGGTGCGTTCGCGCAGCCACCGGGCCAGGGCGAGCACGGTCTCCTCCAGGCAGAGCTGGGCGCTGGCCGCGAGGTCGGCGTGGTCCTGGCTGAAGGCTCCGCCCGCCTCGCGCGGCGGGACGAGGGAGGCCCAGGGCACGGGGCGGGCCCGGAAGCCGCCCCGGTCGCCGGCCCCGACGTACTCGCGCAGCCGCCCGGCGAAGCGCGGGGTGCCGTAGGAGGCCAGCGCCATCACCTTGAACTCGTCGCTGCTGCGCAGGAATCCGAGGTGCTGGGTGAGGTCCTCGTAGAACAGGCCGAGGGAGTCGGGCAGTTCCTGGGCGCCCAGGACGGTCAGCTCGCGGTTGGTGTAGCGGCCGGCGAGGTGGGAGCCGCACTCACCGCGGCCGTCCAGGACGAGTACGGCGCAGTCCGGGTACGGCGAGACGGGTCCGGCGGAGGCCGCGTGCGCGACGTGGTGCGGGACGAAGCGGACCTTGGCCGGGTCCAGGCCGGGCAGCGCCTCGGCGAGGAAGCCGGGGGCCCGGCGGGCGTACTCCTGGCGCAGGTGGTCCCACGGGTCGTGCAGGCCCATCTGTTCGGCGGGGCGGGCCAGCGAGGGGTCGTAGGAGTAGGCGACGGCGTCCAGGTCGGACGGGGTCAGGCCGGCCTGTTCCAGGCACCAGCGGGCCGAGAGACCGGGCAGTTCCCAGGCGGAGAAAGGGAGGGGCCGCTTGCCGTGCTTGCGACGGGAGAACCGTTCCTCCTCCGCCGCCGCCACGACCTTGCCGTCCGTCACCAGGGCGGCGGCGGGGTCGTGGAAGAGTGCGTTGATACCGAGGACGTGCATGCGCTGTCTCCTGGGCGGCGTGCGGTGGCGTGGTCAGGTCTGCGTGGCCGGCTCCTCGTCCGGGTGCGGGGCCTGTCCGCCCGGTGGCGGGCCGGACTCCCGCGGGGGCCGGGCCCGCTCCTCCGGGGACAGGGCGGTGAAGTAGGCGATCGTCTGCTTCAGGCCCTCCTCCCAGGGCACCTGGGGCGACCAGCCGAGCAGTTCGCGCGCGAGGGCGGTGTCGGGGCGGCGCCGGCCGGGGTCGTCGACGGGCCGGTCGACGAACGCGATCGGTGAGCGCGATCCGGTCAGGGCGACCACCCGGCGGGCGAGGTCCGCCATGGTGATCTCGTCGGCGCCGCCGATGTTGACGGGCCGCACCGAACGGCTGACCGCCACCCTCAGCACCCCGTCGACGGTGTCGTCGACGTAGCACAGCGAGCGGGTCTGGCTGCCGTCGCCGGTCACGGTGAGCGGTTCACCCGCCAGGGCCTGGCTGATGAAGGTGGGCACGGCCCGTCCGTCGTGGGCGCGCATGCGCGGTCCGTAGGTGTTGAACAGCCGGACGATCCCGGCGTCGGTGCCGTGGGCGCCGGCGTGCGCGGTGACGAGCGCCTCGGCGAACCGTTTGGACTCGTCGTACACGCTGCGCGGGCCGACCGGGTTGACGTTGCCCCAGTAGCCCTCGTGCTGGGGGTGCACCAGCGGGTCGCCGTACACCTCGGAGGTGGAGGCCAGCAGGAAACGGGCGCCGTCGCGCCCGGCGATCGCCAGGGCGTTGCGGGTGCCGAGGCTGCCCGCGTCCAGGGTCTCCAGCGGCAGCCGCAGGTAGTCGGCGGGCGACGCCGGGCAGGCGAAGTGCAGGACCAGGTCGTACGGCCCCGGCAGCAGACGGGGGCAGTCGGGCGCGCTGACGTCGCAGTGCACGTAGCGGAACCCGAGCCGGCCCTCCAGGTGGGCGACGTTCTCCCGCCGGCCGCAGACCAGGTTGTCGGCACAGTCGACTTCGGCGCCCGAATCCAGCAGCCGTTCGCACAGATGGGAGCCCAGGAAGCCGGCGCCGCCGGTCACGACGGCACGGCGCCAGGGCACCGCGAGGGTCTCACCAGTCATGGAGGCTCGTCCTTAGTCCACGTCATCCGCGTCGCCGGGCTCGCCGGTGCGCCCGGAACGCCACCGGGGGGAACGGGCGTTCGGCGCGTGTGTGCGGCCCGGCCGGCCTCGTCGCCGGCTCGTCGAGCGGGACTGTGATGGAAGACGGTGGGGGCCGGGTCCCCGCTGATCCGGAGGACCGCCCTCATCGGCCGCCGCTGGCTGGACGGCACTGGCAGTTGTGTTCCCGTGCCAGTTGGCTTCATACCTTGTACCTTATTGTCCTGAATTCCGGGTACTTGCGCGACTCAAGCGCTCGCCCACCCCGGGAGACACTCATGGACGACGAGATACCGGACGTCCTGCTGCGCCTGCTGCGGCCGCCCAGCCCTCGACCCCGGCGGCTGCTCCTCACCGGCTGGTTCAGCTTCCTCCACGGCGAGGCGACGGCCGGGGACGTCCTGGCGCAGCGGCACGCGTCGGCGGTGCTGGACCGGGCGGGCGTCCGGCACGACACCGCCTGGAGCCCCGGCTTCCGGCCGGGTGCGCTGTCCCTGGAGACGGCGGACCCGGGCGCGTACGACACCCTCCTGTTCGTCTGCGGCCCGCTGCACGGGCCGCAAGTCGCCGCGCTGCATCAAGAGTTCGGGAGCTGTCGGCGACTCGCGGCCGGGGTCAGCGTGATCGACCCGGCGGATCCGGCGGTCACCGGCTTCCACGAGGTCGTGCCCCGGGACGGCACCCCGGCGCCCGCCCGGCGCGACCTGGCCGCCGAGGCCCCGGTGGGCGCGCTGCCCCCGGTGGCCGGCCTGCTGCTGTCGCACGGCCAGGGCGAGTACGGGGAGCGCCGCAGGCACGAGCGGGTGAACGAACGCCTCACCGGCTGGCTCGCCGCCAAGGACTGCGTGCGCCTGCCCGCCGACACCCGGCTCGCCAGGGACGACTGGCGGCTGTGCGCCACGGCCGAGCAGTTCCTGGCCCTGGTCTCCCGGCTCGACCTGGTTATCACCACCCGGCTGCACGGCCTGGTGCTCGCCCTGCGCACCGGCACCCCGGTGATCGCCGTCGACCCGGTGGCGGGCGGCGCCAAGGTGAGCGCCCAGGCGGAGGCGGTGGGGTGGCCGGCGGTGATCGGCGCGGACGCGCTGTCCGCGCGCATCCTGGACCACTGGTGGGGGTGGGCGCTCTCCGGGGCGGGCCGGACGGCCGCACACCGCCACTCGATGGGCTGAGCGGCGCCGGCGGGCGGTGTGGCGGACCGGGGGCGGGGCACTCGGCGCGGCGACGAGCGGCGGCCGCGCACGGCCCCGCACGTATCCCGAGGAGGTAACGACATGGGTCACGGCGGAAACGTCGTCCAGGAGCTGACGACGGATCACCGGGAGGTCGAGGAGATCTTCGGCCGGATCGAGGCGCTGCCGCCGGGCAGCGAGGAACGCAAGACGCTGGCCGACCAGGCCACCATCGAACTGGTACGTCACTCGGTGGCCGAGGAGGCCTACCTCTACCCGGCGGTGCGCAAGCACGTCGAGGGCGGGGACGCCCTGGCGGACAAGGAACTCGAGGACCATGCCGAGGCCGAGAGGATCATGAAGGACCTGGAGGGCCTCGGCGCGGACGACCCGAAGTTCGACACGCTCATCACCCGCCTGATGAGCGAGATCCGCTCGCACGTGGCCGACGAGGAGCAGAACCTCTTCCCGCGGCTCCAGGCGGCCTGTTCGCCGGAGGCGCTGAACGAGCTGGGCGAGAAGGTGCGCAAGGCCAAGAAGACCGCGCCGACCCGCCCGCACCCGATGGCTCCGGACAAGCCCCCGGCCAACAAGCTGCTGGCGCCCGGCGCGGGCATGGTGGACCGGCTGCGGGACGCGATGTCGGGGCGCGGGAAGGACAGCTGAGCAGGCTCACCGCAGCCGGCCCGGTCGTGACCTCCTGTGCCCGCCGCCCCTCCGGGGGGCGGCGGGCACAGGAGGTCGGCCGTGCCGCAGGACCGTGATCCGCCGCCGGTCCGCGGCCCCGGGCCTCCGGGGCGCGGTCCATGGCCCCGGCGGCCCGGGCAGCGGCCGGTCGGAGCCGACGGCCGAGTCACAGCCACCGGGTGAACCGGCGGCCGGGCCGCGCACGGCGGGTGATCCGGCACAGCAGCCGGAAGCCCTGGATCAGGGTGAGCGGCCACAGCAGGGCGAAGCACCACAGCGGCGCGGGTTGCAGCGTGCGAGCCCCCACGACGGCCGTGAAGGCGGACGCCACGAGCAGCAGGAGGACGGACAGCGGCAGCCACACGCCCCGCCGGCTGCGGGTGCCGCGGCGGTCCACCATCCGGCGCGCGGCGGCGTGCATGCGGTGGGCGAGCCGGCGGTCCTGCCGCAGGTTGGCCTCGATCTCCAGCAGCGCGAGCCGCTCGCGCGGCGAGAGCCTTACGTCCTCGGGGGTCTCCCAGTCGTCCACGGAAACGGCACCTCCTCGCACCGGCCGACGGCCCGCCCCCTCTTCCGGGCTCATGCCGGGGCCGAGTTCCCCGTGCGGCCGCCCCGAAGCGGCCGCCGCACGGACCGGGCCGCCGCACGGACCGGCCGAGCACGCTCCGGGCCGCCGCACGGACCGGCCGAGCACGCTCCGGCCCGCCGCACGGACCGGCCGAGCACGCTCCGGGCCGCCGCACGGACCGGCCGAGCACGCTCCGGCCCGCCGCACGGACCGGCCGAGCACGCCCCGCACGACGCGCCGCCCGCCCTCACAGCCGGGGGCGGAGGGCGTCGTAGGCCCACGAGCCCAGCGTGGTGGGGGTGGTGCTGCGCAGGGTCCGGGGCTGCTCCGGCACGAAGCCGTTCCGCAGCCCGGTCGACATCCCCATGACCGCCTCCACCACGCCGTCCGCCATCCCGGACAGGCGCAGCAGACCCCGCATCTCGTCGTCGCCGACGCGCTCCACGCGCAACGGGCGGCCGGTGGCGGCCGACACGACGCCGGCCGCCTGCGGCCAGGTGAGGTCGGCCGGGCCGTGGACGGCCTGGACACTGCGTCCGGACCAGCCGCCCGACAGCAGCCGCGCCACGGCGACCTCCGCGACGTCGCGCGGCGCGACCCACGCCAGCGGCAGGTCGAGGGGCAGGACCACGGGGATCACGCCGGCCCGGATGGCGTCGAGCTCGAACTCCAGGTTGGTGAAGAAGTAGCCGCAGCGCAGGTGCGCGACCGTGGCGCCGAGGGCGTCCAGCGCGAGTTCGGTTCCCGCGAGGCCGTCGATCTCCCCGGCGCCGCGGCGCTTCTCCGCCCCGACGCTGCTCAGGAAGACCGTCCGGGCGATGCCGTTGGCCGCGACGGCGCTCGCGACGCTCTTCGTGGCCGCGGCGTAGTCCGCGAGAGGATCCGGGCCGGCCGACGGGGGGTCGACCCAGAACAGGGCGTCGACGCCGGCGGTGGCGGCGACGGCCGCCTCCGCGTCGCGCTGGTCCACCGCGACGGCGTCCACCTCGCGCCGGATCCCGGGGTCGAGCCGGCCGGGGTCGCGTGCCAGTACCCGCGGGCGGATCCCGGCCCGCAGGAGCATGGCGACGACGTGGCGCCCGACGTTCCCGGTCGGCGTCGTGACTGCGATACGCATGCCTCGTCCTTTCGTGGCTTCCGCCGCGACGCTACGAGCCGATCCGGACACCTGTTGTCTCCTTTTGCCGACGCGCACCTGGAGTGACAGGGCATTACACACCGTGAAGGAGGCGTACCTGGAGGTGACCTCCGCTTCGCCAGGGCCGATACTTCCAGTAGACGGGCGGCCCCGCCCCGGACGTGCCGGACCGCCCGGGCCGGAAACCGTTCTCAGCGCCGGTGACCTGAGCAGACGCAGTCCCTGAGCCCCAGCCCCGAGCTCCGGAGGAGACCCCCATGAGGATGCTGATCAACGTCCCCGAGACCGTCGTGGCGGACGCGCTGCGGGGTATGGCGGCCGCCCATCCGGAGCTGACCGTGGACGTGGAGAACCGGGTGATCGTGCGCCGGGACGCCCCCGTGGCAGGTCAGGTCGCGCTGGTCTCGGGCGGCGGGTCGGGGCACGAGCCGCTGCACGGCGGGTTCGTCGGTCCGGGCATGCTCTCGGCGGCCTGCCCGGGAGAGGTGTTCACCTCGCCGGTGCCGGACCAGATGGCGCGGGCCGCGGCGGCCGTCGACAGCGGGGCCGGCGTGCTGTTCGTCGTGAAGAACTACACCGGTGACGTGCTCAACTTCGACATGGCCGCGGAACTCGCCGAGGACGAGGGCATCCAGGTCGCGAAGGTGCTGGTCAACGACGACGTGGCGGTGACCGACAGCCTGTACACGGCCGGGCGGCGCGGCACCGGCGCGACGCTGTTCGTCGAGAAGATCGCGGGCGCCGCCGCTGCCGAGGGCCAGCCCCTGGAGCGGGTGGAGGCCATCGCACGCCAGGTGAACGAGAACGCGCGCAGCTTCGGTGTGGCGCTCAGCGCCTGCACCACCCCGGCGAAGGGCAGCCCCACCTTCGATCTGCCGGACGGGGAGCTGGAGTTGGGCGTCGGCATCCACGGCGAGCCCGGCCGGGAGCGGCGGGCGATGATGACCTCCGGGGAGATCGCCGACTTCGCGGTGCACGCCATCCTGGAGGACATGCCCCCGCGCAACCCCGTGCTCGTCCTGGTCAACGGCATGGGCGCCACCCCGCTGCTGGAGCTGTACGGCTTCAACGCCGAGGTGCAGCGGGTGCTCACCGAACGGGGCGTGACCGTGGCCCGCACCCTCGTCGGCAACTACGTCACCGCCCTCGACATGGCGGGCGCCTCGGTGACACTGTGCCAGGTCGACGAGGAACTGCTGCGGCTGTGGGACGCGCCGGTCAAGACCCCAGGGCTGCGCTGGGGGATGTGACCGGCCGGCCGAAGCGGCCGGCCTCCCTACCACGCAAGGAGATCCAGTGCTCGACGCCGAATTCTTCCGCCGTTGGATGACCGCGGCCGCCGCCTCGGTCGACCGGGAGGCGGAGCGGCTCACCGCCCTCGACTCGGCCATCGGCGACGCCGACCACGGCAGCAACATGCAGCGCGGGTTCACGGCGGTCACGGCCGCCCTGGAGAAGGAGGCGCCGGACACTCCCGGGGCCGTGCTCGTCCTGGCCGGCCGGCTGCTGATCTCGACGGTCGGCGGGGCGTCCGGGCCGCTGTACGGCACCCTGCTGCGCCGGACCGGCAAGGCGCTCGGGGACGCCGCCGAGGTGAGCGAGGGGCAACTCGCCGAGGCGCTGCGGGCGGGCGTGGACGGGGTGATGACGCTCGGCAAGGCGGCACCCGGCGACAAGACCATGATCGACGCGCTGGTCCCGGCGGTGGACGCGCTCGGCGACGGGTTCGCCGCGGCGCGCTCCGCCGCCGAGGAGGGTGCGGTGGCCACCATCCCGCTGCAGGCCCGCAAGGGCCGGGCCAGTTACCTCGGCGAGCGCAGCATCGGCCACCAGGACCCGGGCGCCACGTCCTCGGCGCTGCTGATCGCCGCACTCGGGGAAGCGACCGGCGGGGAGGCCCGCGATGAGTGACGAGAAGCTGGTGGGGGTCGTGCTGGTGTCGCACAGCGCGGAGGTCGCGGCCTCCGTCGCCGAGCTGGCGAAGGGCCTGGCGGGCGGCGCCACGGCGGTGCCGGTCGCCCCGGCGGGCGGTACCGAGGGCGGCGGGCTCGGCACCAGTGCCGAGCTGATCTCCGCCGCGGCCGCGGCCGTGGACCGGGGTGCGGGTGTCGCCCTCCTCACCGACCTCGGCAGCGCGGTGCTCACCGTGAAGGCACTGCTCGCAGAGGGCGACGAACTCCCGGACGGAGCACGCCTGGTGGACGCCCCGTTCGTGGAGGGCGCGGTCGCCGCGGTGGTCACGGCGGCCACGGGCGCCGACCTGGACGCGGTCGAGGCGGCGGCGACGGAGGCGTACAGCTACCGGAAGGTGTGAGCCCCGGCCCGGAGGTCCGACAGCGGCGCCGGCACCCTGACGCCGGCGGGCCGCCGCCGACGGCACGGTCCGGCGAACGGCCGCCGGCGCGGGCCGCCGACGGCACAGGCCCGCCGTCGGCCGTGACCGGTGGGCCGCCGCCCGCTCGCAGGTGCCCGGAGCGGCACCCGCTCCGGGCGCCCGCGGGGCGGTGCTCAGTCGGGTTCGACGAAGCGGCGGGCCAGGCGCTCGCCCGCCTGCACCGCCGCACGGGGGTTCTCGATCGGGGTGACGTGCGAGTCCTTGAAGACGATGTACGTGACGCCGGAGGCCGCCCCGCCGCTGATCGGGTCGGCGTGGATGCCGAGGCCGCGGGCGGTGGCGTAGGAGGCCTCGCCGATGATGTCGCGCGGGCCCGCGTCGCCGACGACCGCGTACTGCACCCGGTCCCGGTAGATCACCGCCGCCACGGAGCCGCCGCGGATGCCGTAGTCGCGGTGGTCCCAGATGCGGCTCGGGACCGGCAGCACGATGTAGGGCAGGGACGCGGCGTTCAGATGACGGCCGTCGGACTGCTGGTAGGCGGTGGCGGCCGTGAACAGCGGGTCCGTGCGGCGGTTGCAGCGGGCGGTGGGCCGCCCGTCGCAGTCGATGTCCAGGTCCGCCTTCCAGAACACCGCCCCGCGGGTGCCGCACACCGGCACCTTCGCCGACGAGGCGTCGTCGGTGCGGTACCGGCCCCGGGAGACCCGGTCGCAGGTGCGCACCCGGTCCAGCAGGTCGGCGGCGGTCACGGCGCCCTCGCCCCGCGCCGCCGGTGGTCTCTCCCGGGGCGGGACGGCCGCGGCAGGCGGCGTTGTCGGGGCGAGCAGGGCGGCACCGGCCGCGGCCAGCGTCAGCGTCTGGACACGCACTCTGGGGAACCCTCTCCTCGGGAACATTCCGGACACCATGCCTAAAACGGCACCAATCGGCGAGTGCGACACTCCTTTGGGTCCGGATGGAGCAGCGCCTTGACGCGTTCGTCGGATGAAAAGCCGAATGGGGCCGGAGAGTGGGAAATCACTATGGGTCCCGACCCCCCGGCCGCCCGCGCGGGCGCGGGTCCGGCGTCGCTGGCGCGTCCGCGCCGTCGACGCCAACCGGTCGGCACCATGCGGCAGTTCAGTCGGGGTGAACAGCATGAGCAGCACCCGCGCGGCACCGGCACGGCCCCCTTGCCACGCCCGCACCGTCAGGCCATATTGGTCCGGACCTTTGCTGTGGCGCCGTACCCGGGAGGCAGAGCCGTGCGACGCGTTCCCCTTCCGCCCTTGCTGGTCCCCGCGGCGCTCCTACTGGTCGCCTCCTGCGGCTGGGGCGGGGCGGAGGACGACGGCGGCCGGGCGCCCGGCGCCCCGACGGGCGTCACCGCGGCGGCCGGCAGCGCCTCCAGCGTGCACGTGATGTGGAACGCGGTGACGGGCGGCTCCGGGGTGCGCGTCTACGAGGTGTACCGCGGCCGGACGAAGGCCGGCGAAGTACCGGGCTCACAGCACATGGTGGACGTCACCAGGCTCAGGCCGTCCACCGTGTACGCCTTCACCGTCCGGGCCCGGGACACGGACGGCCGCCTCGGGCCGCCGAGCCGGGCGGTGCGGGCGCGGACCCCGGCCGCCACGGCTGCCGACCGTTCGGCGCCGACCCGCCCCGGCGGGCCCGCCGGGCGTGCGGCCGGCAGCCGCGCGGTCCAGCTCTCCTGGTCGGCCTCCCGGGACGACCGGGGCGTGGTGTCCTACGAGATAGAGCAGGGCGGCGCCAGGATCCACAGCGTCGGCGGCGGCCAGAGCGCGGCCGTGGTCACCGGGCTGCGCCCGGGCACGCGCTACGTCTTCACCGTGCGGGCCCGCGACGCGGCCGACAACCTGTCCCCCGCGAGCGCGCCGGTCCGCGTCACCACGCCGGGCGCCGGCGACGGCCGGGACACCGCGCCGACCGCCTTCACCGCCTCGAGCCACCGGGCCGGCGGGGCGTACTACTTCGACCTGTCGTGGGACCCGCCGGCCGTGGACGGGGTGGTCACCGAGTACCGCATCCAGCTCGACGGCGCCACGGCCACCTCCCTGGTGTGGGGCGGCGAGCCGCCGCGCGGCCGCGCGCACTACAGCTTCTTCGCCGGGCGGAAGGCGGGCGAGCGGCACCGGGTACGGCTCGGGGCGCGGCTGCCGGACGGCACCTGGGGCGGCTTCTCGGCCGAGCGGACGGTCGTCCTCGGCGGCAGGGCCGGGGGCTGACGGGCCGTAGGGCACCGCGGCGCGCGGTGCGCGCCGGGGCACGCCGGACGGGGTACCGGTCACCCGACTGGGCGCGGTACGAGTGCGGCGGGGACCGGGGCCGCGTTGGCTGCCGTTGAGGCAGCACGGACGTTTCCCGACCCCAGGCGGCGCATGGGACGTACCGCCAACCGTGCCGCCGGAGGGCCAGCCAATGCGCAACTCCCGACTCCGCCTCCGCTCCGGTCTGACCCTGGCGGCCGCCGCCGCGCTTCCGGCCTCACTCGCCGGGCCGTCGGCCGCGGCCTCCGGCATATCGGTGAGCACCACCGGTTCCACGGTCTCGGTCGTCACCAGCGCCTGCACCCAGACCAACGGCAGCTGGGGCAATGCCTCGCTCATCAGCAGCCGCCAGGCGAACTTCGCCCAGGGGCGGCAGGTCGCCCTGTCCGGCACCACCGTCAGCCAGTCCGCCGCGTGGTCGGGAGTGAGCCCCGGGACGTACACGGTGGTCGTTAGGTGCTCCAACGGCACGACCGCCGGCACCCAGTCCGTGATCGTCTCCGCGCCCGGCGCGCCCACGGTCTCCTCGACGTACTCGCCCGCGCCGTCGCGCGGAGTGCAGGGCGGCCTCGGCGGCGCCGCCCAGGACTACGGCCCGGTCACCCTGGGCATCGGCGCGACCCTGGTGACGGGCGCCGCGGCCGCCACGGTCTGGTTCCTGCGCCGCAGTTCGAAGCCCTACCGGTTCTGAGCCGGCGTTCGGCGCGGCCCCTCGCACGTCGGCCCCTGCGCACGGCGGCCCCGTCCGCGCGGCCGGCCCCCGCGCACGGCCGGTTCCGGCCGCAAGCCCCTGTCCGGCCCCGCGGCCGGCGCCGCCGCTCAGCGGGACGTGCCGTCCGCCGGCCGTGTGCCGTTCTCGCCCGCGGGGCCGGCGAGTTCGGCGAACTCGGCCAGCGCCCGGCCGAGCCACTGCGTCCAGAAGGTCTCCAGATCGATGCCGGCCCGCAGGACGAGGTGGCGCAACCGGTCCTCGGGGGTGTCCCGGCCGGGCGGGAAGTCGCGCACCTCGATCTCCTCGTACTCCGCCAACTGCCGTCGGTGCAGCTCCAGATGGCGGCCCAGCTCGGCCTCGAGGCCCGCCGTGCCGACGACCGCGGCCGCGCGCAGCCGCAGGAACAGGGCGTCCCGGTGCGGCCTGGGGTCCTGGGACTCGGCGGTCCAGCGGGCCAGTTCGGCGCGGCCCGCGGGCAGCACCTCGTAGCTCTTCTTCTGCCCGCGCACCGGCTGTTCGGCCGGCAGCGCGCGGATGAACCCCTCCCCCTCGAGCCTGCCCAGCTCGCGGTAGATCTGCTGGTGCGTCGCGGACCAGAAGTAGCCGATCGACAGGTCGAACCGGCGGGTCAGCTCCAGGCCCGACGACGGCTTCTCCAGCAGGGCGGTGAGGATGGCGTGCGGGAGTGACATGGGCTCATCCTAGGGACGCGCGCCGGGCCCCCCGGCCCCTACAGTGCCGCCGCCAGCTCGGTGCCCTGCTTCACGGCCCGCTTGGCGTCCAGTTCGGCCGCGACGTCCGCGCCGCCGATCAGGTGGGCGCTGCGGCCCGCGGCGACCAGTTCCTCGTACAGGTCCCGGCGCGGTTCCTGGCCGGTGCACAGCACCACCGTGTCGACCTCGAGGACGGTGCTCTCCCCGCCGACGGTGATGTGCAGTCCGGCGTCGTCGATCCGGTCGTAGCGCACGCCCGGGACCATGGTGACGCCCCGGTGCTTCAGTTCGGTGCGGTGGATCCAGCCGGTCGTCTTGCCCAGTCCGGCGCCGACCTTGGTGCTCTTGCGCTGCAGCAGGTGGACCGTGCGGGGCGGGGCGGACCGCCGCGGGGCGGTGAGGCCGCCCGGCGCCCGGTAGTCCATGTCGACGCCCCAGTTGCGGAAGTAGGTCTCCGCATCCTCGCCGGCGCCGTCGCCGCCGTCGGTGAGGTACTCGGCGACGTCGAAGCCGATGCCGCCGGCGCCGAGGACGGCCACCCGGTCGCCGACGGGGGCGCCGTCCCGCAGCACGTCGAGGTAGCCGAGGACGCGGGGGTGGTCGACGCCGGGGATGTCGGGGACGCGCGGGGTGACGCCGGTGGCGACGACGACCTCGTCGTAGCCGTCGAGGTCCGCCGGGGTGACCCAGGCGCCGAGCCGTACGTCGACGCCGTGCTCGTCGAGCTGGTGGCGGAAGTAGCGCAGCGTCTCGTCGAACTCCTGCTTGCCCGGGACCCTGCGGGCCACGTTGAGCTGGCCGCCGATCTCGTCGGCGGCGTCGAACAGGGTGACCGAGTGGCCGCGTTCGGCGGCGCTGGCGGCGCAGGCGAGTCCGGCCGGTCCGGCGCCGACGACCGCGACCCGCTTGGCCAGCCGGGTCGGGGAGAGCACCAGCTCGGTCTCGTGGCAGGCGCGCGGGTTGACCAGGCAGGAGGTGATCTGCCCGCTGAAGGTGTGGTCGAGGCAGGCCTGGTTGCAGCCGATGCAGGTGTTGATGGCCTCGGGCTGCCCGGCGGCGGCCTTTGCGACGAAGTCGGGGTCGGCGAGCATCGGGCGGGCCATGGAGACCATGTCCGCGGCGCCGCCGGCGAGCAGTTCCTCCGCCAGCTCGGGGGTGTTGATGCGGTTGGTGGTGACCAGCGGGACGGACACCTCGCCCATCAGCCTCCTGGTGACCCAGGTGTAGGCGCCGCGCGGCACCGAGGTGGCGATGGTGGGGATGCGCGCCTCGTGCCAGCCGATGCCGGTGTTGATGATCGTCGCCCCGGCGGCCTCGACGGCCCTGGCGAGGGTGACGACCTCGTCCAGGGAGGAGCCGCCCGGGACCAGGTCCAGCATGGACAGCCGGTAGATGATGATGAAGTCCTCGCCGACGGCCTCGCGCACCCGCCTGACGATCTCGACGGGGAAGCGCATCCGGTTCTCGTACGAGCCGCCCCAGCGGTCCGTGCGGTGGTTGGTCTGGGCGGCGGTGAACTCGTTGATCAGATAGCCCTCGGAGCCCATGATCTCGACGCCGTCGTATCCGGCCCGCCGGGCCAGGCGGGCGGCGCGGGCGTAGTCCTCGACGGTCCGCTCGACCTCGGCGTCGCTCAGCTCGCGCGGCGCGAAGGGGCTGATGGGGGCCTGCACGGGGCTCGGGGCGACCAGGTCCCGGTGGTAGGCGTACCGGCCGAAGTGCAGGATCTGCATGGCGATCCGGCCGCCCTCGCGGTGCACGGCCGCGGTGACGGTGCGGTGCTGCTCGGCCTCCGCCTCGGTGGTGAGCCTGGCGCCGCCCTCGTAGGGCCGGCCCTCGTCGTTGGGCGCGATGCCGCCGGTGACGATGAGGCCCACTCCGCCGCGTGCGCGGGCCGCGTAGAAGGCCGCCATCCGCTCGAAGCCGCGCTCGGCCTCCTCAAGGCCGACGTGCATGGAGCCCATGAGCACGCGGTTGGGCAGCGTGGTGAAGCCCAGGTCGAGCGGGGACATCAGGTGGGGGTAACGGCTCATCGGGGCCTCCGTGCAGGGTGCGGTCGCCTCTTGTTGTAGAGGACGCGCGACCCTTAGTGCAACTAGTTGCATAAACAGGCGGAGGTGAGCCCGGACACTTCCGGGTGCCGGTGACGACCGACAACCGTGGCGCGTGCCCCTTCGGACCCGGACGACGAGTTCTGTACGCGGTACGGCCGGTACCACGATCGCCCCGGAACACAGCGCCGAGAGATCCTCGGACGCCTCGGAGCCCGCGCCCACCCGACGTCGAGCGCTCAGCGCTTGGTCTCGTACCTGGTCAGGACCACGCCGTCGGGAAACGTCCGGGTCTCCACCAGGCTCAGGTTCACCCATTCGTCCAGGGCTGTGAAGAACGGCGTGCCGCCGCCCACCAGGACCGGATGGGTGACGATCGCGTACTCGTCGATCAGCCCGGCCCGCATGGCCGCCGCGGCGAGTGTGGCACCGCCGATGTCCATGGGGCCGTCGCCGTCGCCCTTGAGCCTGGTGATCTCGGTGACCGCGTCGCCGGTGACCAGACGGGTGTTCCAGTCGACCGTGCTGGTCGTGGAGGAGAACACCGCCTTCGGCATGTCCCGCCAGCGGCCGGCGTACTCGATGGCCGCCGGAGTGGCACCCGGCTGCTCGTCGGCGGTCGGCCAGTGGGAGCTCATCGTCTCCCACAGCTTGCGCCCGTACAGCGCCAGGGCCGTCGCGCCCACCCGGTCGGACCACCACTGGAACAGCTCGTCGCCCGGCACGCTCCAGCCGAGGTCGTCGCCGGGCGCGGCGATGTAGCCGTCCAGGCTCATGTTCATGGCAAAGGTCAGTTTCCGCATGGCGTCGTGCCTCCCGGGAGTCGGTGGTCGGCGTACAGACCAGCACGGCGCGGAAAAATCACCGGTCAGGCCACACTGCCGCACCACGCTGCCGCAGTAAGCACCGCACGAACAGGTGACCGGACTCGGAAGCGCGGGCGCGCTCCGGCTGCCGCACGCCCGGCCCCTTCGCCGCGATCGACGACCCGGCGCTGCCGGAAGTGCCGGCCGAACCGGCGGCGGCGCGGGCGATGCCGTCGCCCGTCATGTCGCCGAGGGTGCCCCCGCCGCACGTCGCCGGACGTGACGCCCCTCGTTCGCTGCTGGTGCGGGCCCTTCTCACCGGCGCCCCGTTTCGCGCGGACGCGAAGGCGCCCCGGCCGGCATGGAGCCGGCCGGGGCGCCGCGGGTCCTGTCCCGTCCTCCGGGTCCCGCCGGAGGCCGTCAGCGGCTCGCCAGCCGCAGGTGCAGGTCCCGTTCCTGGTCGCCGGAGGCCGTGCAGGTCTCCTCGACGGTGAACATGGAGTCCAGCGTCTTGCGGAACCGGTCCACGGCCCAGTAGCTGCCCTGGACGTCCGCGAGGATGGACGAGTCGAGGTGGACGGGCGGACAGCCGGACCCGCGGGTGTCCGCGACGTCGTACGTGCCGAGCCACACCATCGGACGGACCTCGTCGAGCTGCCTCGGAATCTCGTCGGGCGCCCGGTCCGACGCGAAACAACTGTTCAGAGCGTCGAATACGAGGCGTGCGTCCTCCTTGGAGCCGCTGATCTCCACCGAGACGGTCTCCTGGTGCGACTGGTCCGTGTTCTCCATGATCGCTCCTTTCCTGGCCGCGCTGCGGTGGAACGGGGTACCCCGCCGAACCGCGTCCATCCTCAGCAAAGCACCACGGACCGGTGAGCACACCTCAGCGGCGGGAGGCCCGGCCCGCTCAGCCGCGGGTGAACTTGTACGTCTTGCTGTCCGTGAGGACGCAGAAGCCGGGCGAGACGACGATGACGCGCAGGATCCCGGTCCGGCGGTCGTAGTCGACACCCTCCGCCTCGAAGGCCCCCGAGCAGGAGCTGCGCAGCGGCAGCTGGCGCAGGGCTGTGACGTGTCCGGTGACGTCCGCCGTGCCGTTCGGCGCCGCCGACAGGTCGATCCGCAGCAGCGGCTTGGTGATCCCGAAGAGGGAGCCGTCCGGGTCGTCGGAGGAGCACAGCAGGGTGGTGGGGCCCGAGAAGTCGCAGCCCTGGACGTCGCGCACGGCGTGGTCGAGGGCGACCGCGGAGACCTGCGGGAGGTTCGCCGAGGGCGAGGTGGCCGGGTTCACGCCAGGGGTCGGGAAGACCAGCAGGCGGTTCATGGTGCCCCACTCGCCCGACAGCATCCACTGGCCGTCCGGGGAGACGGCCGCCCAGGAGTTGTTCAGGGCCTCGCCGGGGCTCAGCGTGTGGACGTACTCCGACCAGCCGCCGCCCGGCGCCTGCACGCGGAACATCTTGGAATTGCCCGAGTCGCGCTGGTAGGGCTCGATGTAGTGGCCGTCGTACGAGGCGTCGGGGTCGCCCACGTGGTTCCAGCCGCGGCTGGAGACGCCGATCGGTATGGTGCCGATGCCGGTGTACCGGTTGGGGCTGTTCGCCGGGACCTCCACCGAGGTCAGCCCCTGGCTCTCGGTGAGCGGATCGGCCCGGTCGGAACCGGTCTCGGTCCAGGTGTCCGCGGCGTGGGCCGGGGCGGGCGCGGCGAGGGACACGACTGCGGCGGTGGCCAGGATGACGAGTCCGGTGAGGGCTGCGTGACAACGTTGCCTGACGGAGGGGGACGCGGGCATGGCCGGCTCCTCGGTGGAGGGGGGTGGGTGCACTCGGTCGGCGGACAGTCTGGCCCGGACGGGTGGTCATGTACAGGCCAATGGAGCAACATGAGCGTGAACTCTCCCCGCTCCGGGCACCGTCCTGCGCGGCCCCCGTGGGCGACGGCCTCCCCCGTCCGCGCCGCCGGCCCGGTGCCTTCGGCGTACGTCCGCCGCCCGGCTGAGAGATGGTGGAGACAGGTGCGACGGCGCGGAGAATCGGAGTGAGCGCGGCAGGTCGAGGGGAGTCGGCACGGGGGCCGGCGTGCCGCGCGATCGTGCGAAGGCGGTGCGTGGCATGAGTGCAGCCGGGGCCCCGGCGGCGGACGGCGACGTCCCGGCGCGCGGGCCGGTGCGGGCCGGCGGACTGCTCGACGTGCTGCGCGTGGCGTCGGTGGTGCTGGACGACAGGGGCCGCATCGTGCTGTGGAGCCCGCAGGCCGAGGAGCTGTTCGGCTACTCGGCGCGGGAGGCCCTCGGCCAGTACGCCGCCCGGCTGATGGTGGACGAGCGGCACATCGAGCTCGTCGGCAGGCTGTTCGCCGATGTGATGCGCACCGGCCGGAGCTGGGCCGGCGGCTTCCCGGTCCGCCACAAGGACGGCAGCACCAGGCTGGTCGAGTTCCGCAACATGCGGCTGCTGGACGACCGGGGCGACGTCTACGCGCTGGGGCTCGCCGCCGACCAGTCGACCGTGCGGCGCCTGGAGCAGGACGTGGCGCTGTCCGAGCGGATGGTGCAGCAGTCGCCGATCGGGCTCGCCGTGCTCGACACCGATCTGCGGTTCGTCACCGTCAACCCCGCCCTGGCCCGGAACAACGGCGTGCCGGCCGAGGAGCACATGGGGCGCAGGCTGCGCGACGTGCTGCCGATGCTGGACACCGAGGCCCTGGAGGCCGCGACCCGCCGGGTGCTGGAGACCGGCGTCCCGCTCATCGACTCGCCGCTGGTCGGCCGCACCCCTGCCGACCCGGACCGGGACCGCACCTGGTCGCAGTCGCTGTACCGGCTCGAGGACGCGACGGGCAACGTGCTCGGGGTCGCCGTCTCCCTCGTCGACATCACCGAGCAGCACCGCGCCTCGCTGGAGGCGGAGACCGCGCGGCGCCGGCTCGCGCTCGTCGCCGACGCCTCCGCACGGATCGGCACCACGCTGGAGCTGGAGCGCACCGCCTGCGAGCTGGCCGAGGTGTCGGTCCCGGCACTGGCCGACGTCGCCGCCGTGCATCTGCTGGACGCGGTGGTGGCGGGCCGGCCCAGCACACTGGGCCCCTCGGACGAGGCGGTGTTCCGGGCCCTCGCGGTGCGCCCGGCGAACGGCTCGGACGCCGTGGGCGCCGCCGATCCGCCCGGCCAGGTCGCCCGGTACGGCCCGGACCGGCTGGTCACCGAGTGCGTGCGCACCGGTGAGGTGCTGCTCGTGTCACGGGTGGCGGACGAGGACCTGCCCCGGATCGCCCGTTCCCCGGAGGCGGCCGCCCTGCTGGGCCGGGCGGGCCTGCACTCCTATCTGGCCGTGCCGCTGATCGCGCGTGGGGAGGTGCTCGGCGCCCTCGATCTCAAGCGGACCCGCAACCCCGCGCCCTTCGACGAGGACGACGTCCTGCTGGCCCGTGAGCTGGCGGCCCGCGCCGCCGTGCACATCGACAACGCCCGCTGGTACCAGGACGCCCGCGACACCGCGCTCACCCTCCAGCGCAGCCTGCTGCCGGGCCGGCCACCGGTGACGACCGGCCTCGAGGTGGCCTCCCGGTACCAGCCGGCGGGCGCCACCAGCGAGGTCGGCGGCGACTGGTTCGACGTCATCCCGCTGGAGGGCGGCAGGACCGCGCTCGTGGTGGGCGACGTGATGGGCAGCGGCATCGGCGCGGCCGCGACCATGGGCCGGCTGCGCACGGCGACCACCACGCTGGCGTCACTCGGTCTCGACCCGGCGATGCTGCTGGAGCACCTGGACAGGACGACCTCGGCCCTGGACCACTCCATCGCCACCTGCGTGTACGCCGTGCACGACCCGCACCTGCGCCGGTGCCGGATCGCGAACGCCGGGCACCTGCCGCCGGCCCGGGTGCGCCCGGGCCGGCCGCCGGAGCTGCTCGACCTGCCCACCGGGGTGCCGCTGGGGGTGGGCGGGGTGGGGTTCTCGACCGTCACAGTCGACTTCGAGCCGGGCGACGAGCTGGTGTTCTACACCGACGGCCTGGTCGAGACCCGCCGTCATTCGCTGGACGAGCGCCTGGACCTGCTGCTGTCCCTGCTGGACGACCCCGGCCGCCCGCTGGAGGAGACCTGCGACCTGCTCCTGCGCACGCTGCACCACCCGGACAACCACGACGACGTGGCGCTGCTCATCGCCCGTGCGCAGGAGCTGCCGTAGGCCGCGTCACCGCTCCCGCACGCCGATCACCACGTGCGCGTACAGCTCCTCGGACGCCGCCGTACGGGCCGTCAGACCGGCGTCGGCGAACGCCTGGACCCCTGTCCGGGCCTGATGCTCGCCGGTCTCGGCCAGGAGGCAGCCGCCCGGCGCCAGCCAGCCGGCGGCCGCGGCGGCCACCCGGCGCAGAACGTCCAGTCCGTCCGCGCCGCCGTCGAGCGCGACCGGCGGCTCGTGGTCGCGGGCCTCCGCCGGGAGGAGCGGCACCTCGGCACTGGGAACGTAGGGCACGTTGGCGGTGAGGATGCCGACCCGGCCGCGCAGCGCGGGCGGCAGGGCGTCGAACAGGTCGCCCACGTGGACCCGGCCGTCGTACGGGGCGAGGTTGCGGCGGGCGCAGCGCACCGCGGCCGGGTCGATGTCGGCGGCGTGCACCTCGACGGGTCCGAGCGCGTCGGCCAGGGCCGCGCCGAGCGCACCGGATCCGCAGCACAGGTCAACCACGACCGTGGCGTCCGGGGCCTGGGCCAGGGCCTGGTCGACCAGGAACTCGGTACGGCGGCGCGGCACGAAGACACCCGGCTCCACGGCGATCCGCAGACCGTGGAACCGCGCCCAGCCGACGACGTGCTCGAGCGGGAGGCCGGCGGCCCGCCGGTCCACCATCGCGGCCAGTTCGGCGGGGGTGCGGGCGGTGCCGAGGATCAACTCCGCCTCTTCCTCGGCGAAGACGCACCCGGCGGCGCGCAACGCGGAGACGACTGCGGGACGGGAGAGCGGAGACGAGGAGGGAAGGGAGGGCAGCGAGGACATGCGGGCCGAGAGCCTTTCGGAGAACCGGAGCCGAAGGGCGCTCCCACGCTCACAGCAAGCGGTCACGGGGAGGGAGCACCCGGGCTGACACAGCGGTAATGGGTCTCACCTCCTCAACAACCGTCAGGCCGCGGACATCCCGCGACCGGACGGCCACCTTACCCCAGCCCGTTCGGACCCCCACCGCCCCCTCGGCCCCCTTCCTCCGCCCCTTCCTGGGCCCTTCGTCCGCCCCTCCCTGGGGTCCTTCCTCCGCCCCTTCCTCGCCCCCTTTCTCCGCCCCTTCCTCGGTGTCCCGGCACCCGGCGGGCCAAAGGTTGACCTAGGCAACTTTCTTCCCCGAGTTGTACTGTGCAACTGGAACGCAGGAGGTATTCCGTGACTGCAGCAGCGCAGACGGCCGTCGAGACCATCCAGCGCGAGATGACCATCTTCGCCCGCCGGGCTCGGGCCTCGGCGGGCCGGATGCATCCCGAACTGTCACTGGTGTCGTACACGTTGCTCGGGCATCTGGAGGAGAGCGGCGGCTGCCGGGCCACCGATCTGGCCGCGCACTACGCCCTGGACAAGTCCACGGTCAGCCGCCAGGTGGCCGCGCTGGAGCGGGCGGGGCTCATCGAGCGCCGCACCGACCCGGAGGACCACCGCGTCCAGGTGCTGGACCTGACGGAGGCCGGCCGGGCGATCCTCGCCCAGGTCACGCGCAGCCGCCGGGCCGCCTTCCGGGAGCGGCTCGCCGAGTGGCCCGAGGAGGACCTGGTCCGTTTCGCACGCTACCTGGAGCGGTACAACGCTGGGCCGGCCCCGGCGGCCGGCCCCGGCGGCGCATAGGGCCGGCCCCGGCAGCGCCTGCCGGCCCTACGGCACCGGTATGGCCGCCCGGCCGTCCGTCATCCGCTCCGGCACGCGGGCCGCGAGGAACGCCGTGCCGCGGCGCAGCCGGAAGCCGAGCGCCTCGTAGAGCCGCAGGGCGCCGGTGTTCCGGGCGCTCGCGTGCAGGAACGGGATCTCGCCCCGCTCCCGGACGCCGTGCGCGACGGCGCGGATCAGCCGGCCGGCCAGGCCCTCGCCCCGGTGGGCCGGGTCGGTGCAGACGGCGCTGATCTCGGTCCAGCCCGGCGGACGCAGCCGCTCCCCCGCCATGGCGACCAGGGCGCCCTCGCGGCGGATGCCGAGGTAGGTGCCCAGTTCGACGGTGCGCGCCAGGAAGGGGCCCGGCCGGGTGCGCCGCACCAGGTCGAGCATCTCGGGCACGTCGCGCGGGCCGAGGCGGACCGCCTCCGGGTCCGGCGCGGCGGCCAGGCCGTCGTCCACGAGCTGCACGCCCTCCGTCCAGAAGGTCACCTCCCAGCCGTCCGGGAGCTCCCCGATGTAGCCCGACAGGGGCACCTCGGCGCCCGGACCGGCCAGTGCGGCGAGGTCCGCCCAGTCGTCCGCGTCCGGGTCGTCGGGCATCGCCAGCCACGGGGACACGTCGAGCGGGTAGCGCAGCACACGGCCGCGCCGCTCGGCGAAGTGCGCGTGCGGGCCGGTCAGGGAGGCCAGGGCGGGATTGTCGAGGACGTGCCGGGCCGCGGACGCCTCCGGGACCGCGCCGGTCGCGGCGCTCATCCGCCCACCTCGATGACGATCTTCCCCTGGGCGTGCCCGTCCTCCACGGCGCGCAGGGCCGCCCCCGCGCGCTCCAGTGGGAAGGTGCGGGTGACGTGCGGGGCCAGGACGCCGCGCAGCACGAGGTCGGCCAGCTCGTCCAGCACGGCGGCGGTGCGGGCCCGGGCGACGCGGGAGCCGCCCAGCGCGGCGGCCTGCGCGGGCGGGGCGCCCGCCGTGATCAGTCTCGTCCGGTCGGCGAGCAGGCCGGCCGCTTCGGCGAGCGTGCCGCCGCCCACCAGGTCGTACACCGCGTCCACCCCGCCGGGAGCGGCGGCGCGCACCCGTTCGGCGAGGCCCGGGCCGCCCGGCACGTGCACGGCGCCCAGCGACTCGACGAAGTCCTTCTTGGCCTCGCCCGCCACGCCGACCACCCGCACCCCGAAGGCGCGGGCGAGCTGCAGGGCCGCGGCGCCGACCCCGCCGCCCGCGCCGGTCACCAGCAGCGTCGCGCCCTCGGGCAGGGCGAGCTGGCTCAGGCCGTCGTAGGCGGTGGCCGCGGCGACCGGCAGGGTGGCGGCGTCGGTGAACGACAGCCCGTCCGGCTTGTGCGCGGTCACGGCGGCGCTCAGCAGGGCGTACTCGGCGTACCCCCCGTCGACGGTGTTGCCGAACACGGCGTCGCCCGCGGCGAACCCGGTCACTCCCGGCCCGGTCTCCTCGACGACGCCGGCCGCCTCGTTGCCGAACACCGCGGGGAAGGCGCGCTCCGCGGGGTCGCCGGGGCGGCGCAGGCCCTCGCGCAGCTTCCAGTCGACGGGGTTCACCCCGGCCGCGCGCACCGCGACCAGCAGCTCGCCCGGACCGGGGCTCGGCCGGTCCACGTCGGTCAGCGCCTCGGCCTCCGGGCCGCCGTACCGCGTGAAGACGTACGCCTTGGGCATCGTGTGTCCTCTCCTCCGTCGTACCGTCGCCGGCGCACCGGCCGGCACTCAGCGGCAAGACGGAGCGGACCGAGGCTATTCCCGGCCGCGGAAGGAGTTCGCACGGCTGTAACGAACGGGGTACTGACCTGGGGCGGAGCACGCGCGCGGACAGCGTACGGTGGAAACCATGAACGTCACCCGAGGCTTCACGGGTCGTCCGCGCGTCACCGATCCGGGACTGCCGCCGGGGCAGTACGACGCGCGGGACGAGTGGCCCGTCCTGTCCGCCGAGGTCACCCCGGACCTCGCCCCCGCCGACTGGTCCTTCCGCGTCGACGGGCTGGTGGAGCGGCCGCACACGTGGGGCTGGGAGGAGGCCCGGGCGCTGCCCGCCTCGGTGTACGAGGGCGACATCCACTGCGTGACCGGCTGGTCGAAGTTCGGGGTGCGCTTCGGAGGCGTCTCGCTGGACGCGTTCCTCGACGCGGTGCGGCCGGACGCGGGCGCCACCCACGCGGTCGCCTACTCGCACACCGGCTACACCACCAACCTGCCGCTCGCCGATCTGACCGGCGGGCGGGCCTGGATCGCCTGGGAGTCCGACGGCGAGCCGCTGGCGCCGGAGCACGGCGGCCCGGCGCGGCTGCTGGTGCCGCACCTGTACTTCTGGAAGAGCGCCAAGTGGATCGCCGGCATCACGCTGCTCGACCACGACGAGCCGGGCTTCTGGGAGGGCAACGGCTACCACGAGCGGGGCAACCCCTGGGAGGAGCAGCGGTACTCCGGTGACTGAGACAGTGACCGCGGCCCGCGTCCCCGCGACGCGTTTCGCCGTGCCCGGGCGCATCGCGGTGAGCGAGCGGGCCGCGTCGGTGTGGCAGACGGCCACGCTGACCGGGATCCGCCGCGAGACCCCGCACGCGGCCACCTTCCGGTTCGCGGTGCCGGACTGGGCGGGGCACCTGCCAGGGCAGCACCTGCTGCTGCGGCTGACCGCGCCGGACGGCTACGTGGCCCAGCGCCACTACTCGATCGCGTCCGCCCCCGACGACTCCGGCCACATCGAGCTGACCCTGGACCACGTGCGGGACGGCGAGGTCTCGGGCTGGTTCCACACGACGGCCCGGCCCGGTGACACGGTGGAGATGCGCGGCCCGCTGAGCGGCTTCTTCGCCTGGCCGGGCGACCGGCCCGCCCTGCTGCTCGGCGCCGGCTCCGGCGTCGTGCCGCTGATGTCGATGGTGCGCCACCACCGGGCACGGGGTCTCGATGTGCCGCTGCGGATGCTGGTCTCGGCGCGCAGCCCCGAGGAGCTGATCTACGCCGGGGAACTGGGCGAGGAGACGACGGCCGTGTTCACACGGAGCGCCCACGCGGGGACGCCGGTGGGTCGTATGGCCGCCGCCCATGTGGCGCCGCTCCTGGCCGGGCAGCCTCCGGGTGGCTGGGAAGCCTATGTGTGCGGCTCCAACGGCTTCGCCGAGCACGCCTCCAGGCTGCTGGTCGCGGCGGGCCAGCCGGTCGAGCGGATCCGTATCGAGCGCTTCGGCTGAGCCGCCCGCACGGCGGCGAGGGGCGCGCCGCGCCGGGCTCCAAGAGGGCTTGAACTCGCGGTGGGCGGCGTGCGCGGGGCGCACCGTAGCGGGGTACCAGACGGGTGCGGACGCCTCGCGGGAGGCGACGGAGGGCGGCCCGCCGGTGCCCCCGGCCCGGTGGCCCTCCGGCTGCGGCGAGGAGGTGGAGCATGCGTACCCGGGTGCGCGGCTGGCGCTGGCGGCACAATCCGCTGCGGCGCAGGTCGGACGTCATGGAGGCCTGGACGGTCCTGGTCGTCGCCGTCCTGCTGTTCGTCGTCACGCCGCTGGCCGGGGTGGCGGCCGGTCTGTACGCCCACGACCAGGCACGGTCGCGCGCGACGGCGCTGCGGACCGAGCGGCACGAGGTGCGCGCCACGCTGACCGGCGACGTGTCCCGGCGGCCGCGCCCGGTCGAGGGCGACCGCGGGCACCCCTATCAGGCCAAGGTCCGCTGGACCGAGCCAGGCGCCGGTACGCGTACCGCCGTGGCCCGCGTACCCGCCGGGAGCAGGGCCGGTGACGTGGTGACCGTGTGGTTCGACGCCCGGGGCCGCGCCGTCGCCCCGCCGCCGAACGACGTCGCGGTCTGGCAGCACACCGTCACGGTGGGCCTGTGCGCGGCGGGAGGCTCGGTGGCCGTGGTCCTCCTCGGATACGCCGTGCAGCGCCGGTCGGCGCTGCGCCACCGGATGGACGAGTGGGAGCGGGAATGGGCGCGCACCGGCCCGAAGTGGACCCGGCCGCGCACCTGAGCGGGTGAGGTGACCCGGCCGCCTCGGCCGTCCGTACCGCCGTGAACCGACCGCGGCGGCAACCGCTTTCACCGCGGTGACCTGCACAGGGACCGATCGTCGCGCGGGCATCGGGAAACCGTGTCCCGAACGGGCCTGGCCAGTCCTCCGACCACCCTCGTACCGTGAGCCGACGCAGTCCTCCCGTTGGCGAAGGCGGTTCCCGATGGCCCTGTTCGACCTCCCCCTCGACGAACTCCGCGAGTACCGCGGCGCGTCCACCGCGCCGGAGGGCTTCGACGCCTTCTGGGACAAGACCCTCCAGGAGGCGCGCGGGTACGAACTGGACGCCCGGTTCGAGCCGGTGGACACCGGGCTGTCCACGGTCCAGGTGTACGACGTGACGTTCGCCGGCTTCGGAGGCCACCCGGTCAAGGGCTGGCTGCGGCTGCCCGCCGGCGCCGCGGAACCGCTGCCGCTGGTGGTGGAGTTCATCGGTTACGGCGGCGGGCGCGGCCTCGCGCACCAGGACCTGCTGTGGGCGTCGTCGGGCCGGGCGCACTTCGTGATGGACACGCGCGGCCAGGGCAGCGCCTGGGGCGGCGGTGGCGGCACGGCGGACCCGGTGGGCGCCGCGCCCGCCTTCCCGGGGTACATGACGCGGGGCATCGACGCACCCGAGAACTACTACTACCGCCGGGTGTTCACGGACGCCGTGCGCGCGGTGGAGGCGGCCCGTTCGCATCCGCTCGCCGACGCGGCGCGGACCGTCGTGACCGGCGGGAGCCAGGGCGGCGGCATCTCGCTGGCCGTCGGCGGTCTGCTGCCCGACCTGGTCGCGGTCGCCCCCGACGTGCCGTTCCTGTGCGACTTCCCGCGCGCCACGACGCTGACGGACCGTCATCCCTACCGCGAGATAGGCCTGTTCCTGAAGACGCACCGCGGCCGGGCCGAGGAGGCGCTGCGCACGCTGGCCTACTTCGACGGCGTGCACTTCGCGGCCCGCGGCCGGGCCCCGGCCCTCTTCTCGGCCGCGCTGGAGGACCAGACCTGCCCGCCGTCGACCGTGTTCGCGGCGTTCAACGCCTGGGCGCACCAGGACAAGGCGATCGAGGTGTACGACTTCAACGACCATGAGGGCGGCGGGCCGTTCCAGGAGGAGCGCAAGCTGCGCTGGCTGCGCGCGTACGCCTGACCTGCGGTCGCGCCGGGCCTGGCCGGCACGGGCCGGACCGGCGACGCCCGCCGTCTTCCCTCCGGTCCGACCAGTCGGTACGTTCGGGTGCGCCCCGGGCCGTGCTGCCGCCGTCCCGGGTTCCCGGCGACGACGACGGAGGCTGGATGTCCGCGCACGAGGCACCGGTTCACGGCCACTGCGATCCGCGCTTCACCGCGGTGCGGGAGGCGTTCGAGGAGAACTTCCGGGAGCGGGACGAACTGGGCGCCGCCGTGACCGTGACCGTCGGCGGCGAGACGGTGGCCGATCTGTGGGGCGGCTGGGCGGACGCCGCCCGCACCCGGCCCTGGGAGCGGGACACCCTCGTCAACGTGTGGTCCACCACCAAGGGGCCGGTGGCCCTGTGCGCGCATCTGCTCGCCGACCGGGGCCTGCTCGACCTGGACCGGCCGGTGGCCGCGTACTGGCCGGAGTTCGCGGCCGCGGGTAAGGCGGACGTCCGGGTGCGGGACCTGCTCTCGCACCGCGCCGGGCTGTCCGGCCTGCGGGAGCCGCACTCCGTCGAGCAGCTCTACGACTGGGAGCTGACGACCGCGCGGCTGGCGGCCACCGAGCCCTGGTGGGAGCCGGGCACCCGGTCCGGATACCACGCGCTGACCTGGGGCTTCCTGATCGGCGAGGTGATGCGGCGGGTGTCGGGGCTGCTGCCCGGCGCACTCCTGGAGCGGGAGGTGACCGGGCCGCTCGGGCTGGACTTCACGATCGGCCTGCCGGAGAAGGAGGCGGGCCGGGCGGCCGAGCTGGTCCACGCGCGGTCCGGGGACGACGGCGAACGGGCCGCCGCCTTCGCCCGGTTGCCGCCGGCCGCGATCGCCGCCCTGGCCAATCCGCCGGTGGGCGCGGCGCAGGCGAACACGGCCGAGTGGCGGGCGGCGGAGATTCCCGCGGCCAACGGGCACGGCACGGCCCGTGCGGTCGCCGCGCTGTACGGCGTCTTCGCCGGACGGGGCTCCCACGGCGGCCGGCGCGTCCTGTCGCAGCGGGCCGTCGAGCAGGTGCGCGAGGGGCAGGGCCGCTGCCGCGACCTGGTGCTGGGGGCGGGCCTCGGGGGTGAGACGGAGGTCGGGCTCGGGGTGTGGCTGAGCGGACCGCACGGCTCCTACGGACCGAACCCGCGCGCTTTCGGACACGACGGGTTCGGGGGTTCCTGCGGCCTCGCGGACCCGGAGGCGGGGGTCTCGCTCGGCTACGTGATGAACCGGATGGGGCCGCACATCGCGGACGACCCGCGCAAGTGCGCCCTGGTGAAGGCGGTCTACAGCGCCCTGTGAGGACAGGCCGGGCGGGTGGGTTTCGGCCGAACCGGCAGGCCGCTCTTCCCTTGTGGTTTAGACCAATGCTAGATGTGGTCGCGCAATGAGCCCATCCGGCTACGTCTTGTCACCAACAGGAGGCGCGGCATGGCCCGCACCACCCCGCTCGACCCCCCGCAGACCGACGACCTGCCGCTGTACCGGCGGGTCGCGGCTCTGCTCCTCGCCGAGCTGCACGACGGCACCGTCCCGCCCGGCGGCCGGCTGCCGAGCGAGCGGCACCTCGCCCGGCACTTCGGCGTCAGCCGCGAGACCGTACGGCAGGCGCTCGAGGTGCTGCGCCGTGACGGCCAGGTCGCCACGGACCGGCGGGGCAGCCACGCCACGCTGCCCGGCCGCCCGGTCGAGGACCCGCTCTCGCTCACCTTCCCCGTGGGCGCCCGGCCGGCCGACCCGTGCGCGGTGGACCGGGCGACGGTGACCTGGGAGGCGCCGTCCCCGGAGCACGCGCGGGCGCTCGGGCTGGCCCCGCACCGGCCGACGCTGGTGCACCACTACCGGTCGGCCGCGCCCGACGGCCACTCGCTGCGCACGGCGGTGACAACGTTCTCCACGGTGGCGCTGAGCGAGGTCGCGGAGCTGGGCCGCTACCGCGACCGGGCGGACGGGGCCACCCCGGCGGAGCTGCGCCGGGCCTACGACTGGATGCGCAAGGCCGGGCTCACCCTGCACCACCGGGACTCCATCTCCCAGACCGGCGACGCCTCCTCGGTCCGGGTGACGCGCCGGGTGCACGACCAGTACGCGCGCCCGCTGGAGATCACCGACCTGGTGGTCGACTCCGGACGGGACGCGCTGGTCTACGAGTTCACGCTGCCGGCGGCCGGCTGAGCGCGGGCCACGACGAGACGTGCCCTCGGGGCGCCGTCACCGCGCCGGCCGAACTCAGGCAGCGGACGCAGTCCGACCGCGAAGCCGGCGCGGGCCAGCCCGCCGAGGACGTCGCCGAGCCGGAAGGTCCGGTAGTACATGACGAACGGCGGCCGCCAGAGGGCGTTGCGCACCCGCATCACCGAGTCGAAGCCGAGCAGCGTCCAGAACGCGGGACTGCCGGGACGGGGCGGCGCGAAGAGCGGGAAGGCGAAGCTGCCGCCCGGCCGCAGCACCGAGCGGACCCCGCGGAAGAGCCCCGGCAGTTCGCGGGGCAGGAAGTGGCCGAACGCGCCGAAGCTGACCACCAGGTCGAAGGCGGGTGCGAAGGGCAGCGCCCGGGCGTCGGCGCGGACCCAGGCGACGTCCGGGCCGCCGGACGGCTCCCGGCGGCGGGCGACGTCGAGCATGCCGGCGCTGAAGTCGACACCGGTGACGCTCCGGCCGCACAGCCCCGCCAGCAGTTCCGTGCCCGCTCCGGTGCCGCAGCACAGGTCGAGGCCGTCCTCGAACGGCCCGAGCGGGCCCAGCGCCTCGGCGACGGACTCCAGCACGGAGCGGGGCGTGCGGAAGGGGGTGCTGTCGAACTTCGGGGCCAGCAGGTCGTAGCCGTGCTCGACGGACGACAAGGCCTGGACGGCGAGTTCGCGCAGGCTGGGGCCTTCGGGGCTGAACATCGCCTCAGCCTAGGGGCACACGCTGCTCGATGACGCGCAGAACGCGTTCGCACCAGCGCAGGTTCTCCTCCTCGAAGGCGATGCCGGCCATGAGCGTGAGGTACGGGCCGATCCGGTCGGCGGTGCGCAGGTACTCCTCCTCGGTCCGCCCGTCGAGGAGACGGGCGCGCACCCGCTCGTAGCGGTCGAGCTTGCCGCGGGCCCAGCCCCTGCGCTCCTCCACGAGTGCGCGGGCCACCGAGGGATCGCCGCCGTCCATGGCCTGGATCTTGATGAGGAGTTCGTCCCGGACGGCCGTGGGCCGCTTCGGCGGTTCGTCCGCGAACGCCCGCAGCCGGCTCCGGCCCGCCTCCGTGAGGCTGAACATCCGCTTGGTGGGCCGCCGCTCCTGCGGCACCGTCCGGGCCTCGACCAGCCCGTCCTGCGCGAGGCGCTCCAGCTCCCGGTAGAGCTGCTGGGGGGTGGCGGGCCAGAAGTTCGCGAGCGAGACGTCGAACACCTTCGACAGCTCGTAGCCCGAGGCCTCCCCCTCCAGCAGGGCGGCCAGGACGGCGTACTTGAGCGACATGTGGACACGCTAGCAGCAGGTGATTACCCTCATCCGCACCTATTCAACTAGTTGACTATGCGGGGAGATCCGATGCGCGCGTTCCGCGAGGCGGTCGAGTCGGGCGACCTGGACGCCGTCGAGGCGCTGCTGGCCGACGACGTCGTCTTCACCAGTCCCGTCGTCTTCAAGCCGTACTCCGGCCGGGCGATCACCGCGGCGATCCTGCGCGGGGTCTCCCAGGTCTTCGAGGACTTCCATTACGAGCGGGAGCTGGCCGGTGCGGACGGCCGCGACCACGCTCTGGTGTTCCGCGCGCGGGTGGGCGACCGGGAGCTGACCGGCTGCGACTTCATCCACCTCGACGACGAGGGCCTGATCGACGGGCTCACGGTGATGGTGCGTCCGCTCTCGGGCGCCCAGGCGCTCGCCGCGGCCATGGGCGCCCGGTTCGACTCGATCGAGCGGGAGGCCCGGACGCGTCCGGTCTGACCGCGGCGGCCGCCGCGCCTCAGGGCGCCGGACGCACCGGAAGGGCGCGCACGCTGTTGCCGACGAACCCGGCGTGCGGGCTCAGTTCCGCGTCGGGGACGGCGAGTTCGAGTCCGGGGAAGCGGGTGAACAACCGCTCCAGCGCGACGGTCGCCTCCAGGCGGGCCAGCGGTGCGCCGAGGCAGTAGTGGGCGCCGTGCCCGAGGGAGAGGTGGCGTACGGAGCCGGGGCGGGCGGGCCGGGTGACGTCGAACCGGCCGGCATCCGGGCCGTGCGCCGCCTCGTCCCGGCCCGCGGCGGAGTAGCCGGCCAGGACCGGGGTGCCGGCGGGTATGAGCGTGCCGGCCAGGGTGAGGTCGCGCACCGGATAGCGGAACGGGAAGTAGCTGACCGGCGCGTCCCAGCGCAGGGTCTCCTCGACGACGTCGGCCCAGCTCGCACCGCCCGCGCGCACCAGGTCGAGCTGGTCGCGGTGGCCGCACAGGGCGCGTACGGCGTTGGTGATCAGGTTGAGCGTGGTCTCGTGCCCGGCGATGATCATCAGGACGAGCGTGCCGATCAGCTCCTGCGGGCTGAGCCGGTCGCCGTCCTCGTCCTGGGCCGCGATGAGCGCGCTGGTCAGGTCGTCCCCGGGGGCGGCGGCCTTCGCGGCGGCGATCTCCCCGAGCACGGCGAGCAGTTCGCGGTTGGCCGCGACGGCCTCGGCGGGCTCGGTGTCGGTGGCCACGATCCGGCTGCTGAGACGGTGCAGCCGGTCCCGGAACCCGGCTTCCACGCCGAGGAGTTCGCAGATGACGCCCATCGGCAGCGGCAGCGCGAAGTGGCGGCGCAGGTCCGCGACGCCTCCGCCCGCCGTGGCCGCCACCGCCAGTGCGTCCAGCAGCGACTCGGTCAACTCCTCGACGCGCGGCCGGAGTTCCTCGGCGCGCCGCGGCGTGAAGGCGCGGCTGACCAGGGAGCGCAGCCGCCGGTGGTCAGCCCCGTCGGCGGTGGTCATGCCCGCCACGGTCGCGAAGGTGAGCAGCGGCCACCCCTGCGCTATCCGCCCCTCGCGCAGCGCCGTGAAGTGTCGCGCGTTCTTGGCCACGTCGGGATGCTGCAGGAACTCCCTGAGCGCCTCGTGCCCGAGCACGGCCGCGCCCACGATGCCGCCGGGCAGTTCGACCGGGGTCACGGCGCCGCGGGCCAGCAGTCGCGCGTTGCCGGCGTGCGGGCAGCCGCCGGCGGGGTCCAGACGGTGCGGCGGCATGGCGGGCGAGGTCTCCACCGGCAGCTCCTGACGCTCGTACGACGAGGGTGACGCCGACGATCGTAGGCCTCCCGAGGCCGCTTGGCCTGGGGTTTCGCACCGGCGGGAATGTCCGGCCGCGGCGGCGTGTTGACTCGGTCACGGACAGGCCGCTCCACCGGGTGGTATTGTGCCGACAGCACCCGTGCACGTCCCTCCGCGGACGCCGGTGCCAGTTCTCCCTCATCGCGCCGATCCGCCCGCCGGTCTCTCCGGCTCCCGGCGCACCGGCTTCCCGGCGCCACCTCGTGACCAGGCCTCTTCGACGTACCCGAGGTGCCGTTCCCGCCGCCCGGAGACACCCGTGTGTCCGTCTCCCGCTCGCGGCCCGTTCCCCTCCTGTCTCCTTCGTCCGTCCGTGAAAGGACCTCCCGGCATGACCACCACACTCGAACACCCCCCTGTCGCACAGCGGCCCCGGACCACCCGGCCCGTCACCGGCGTCCTGGACGTCGACGCGCGCGGGAAGGGGCACCTGAGGGCCGCGCACCTGCTGCCCTCCCCCACCGACCCCCAGGTCTCCCCAGCGCTGATCCGCCGTCACGGCCTGCGCCGGGGCGACCTCGTGCAGGGTGAGAGCACGGCGCAGCACGGCCTGACCGGCATCACGCTGGTCGACGGCCGCACCCCGGCCGAACTCCGCTCCCGCCCGCACTTCCACGACCTCACGCCGGTGCACCCCCATGAGCGGCTGCGCCTGGAACACCCGGCGTCCGGACTGGCCGGGCGGGTCACCGACCTGTTCGCGCCGGTCGGCAAGGGCCAGCGCGGGCTGATCGTGGCACCGCCGAAGAGCGGCAAGACCGTGCTGCTGCAGCAACTGGCCGCCGCCGTCGCCGGCAACCACCCCGGCAGCCGGCTGATGGTCCTGCTGCTGGACGAGCGCCCCGAGGAGGTCACCGAGATGCGTCGCTCGGTGCGCGGCGAGGTGTACGCCTCCACCTTCGACCGGGCGGCCAGGGAGCACATCGCCCTGGCGGAACTGGTCGTGGAACGGGCCAAGCGGCTGGTCGAGGCCGGTGAGGACGTCGTCGTCCTGCTGGACTCGCTGACCCGGCTGTGCCGGGCTCACAACAACGCCTCCGCCGCCGGCGGCCGCACCCTGAGCGGCGGTGTCGACGCGGGCGCGCTGCTCGGCCCCAAGCGGTTCTTCGGCGCCGCCCGGCAGGCCGAGGAGGGCGGCTCGCTCACCATCCTCGCCACCGTCCTGGTGGACACCGGCTCCCGCGCCGACGGCTACTTCTTCGAGGAGCTGAAGAGCACGGGCAACATGGAGCTGCGGCTGGACCGCGAACTCGCCGCCCGCCGGCTCTTCCCGGCCGTGGACATCGACGCCACGGGCACCCGGCGCGAGGAACTCCTGCTCACCCCGGCGGAGTCGGCGGCCACCCGGGGCCTGCGCCGGGCCCTGCGCTCCCGCGACGGCGGACCGGCCGCCCTGGAGACGCTGCTCGGGCGGATGCGGGACACCCCTGACAACGCCACGTTCCTGCGCCGCGTCCAGCCGACCCTGCCCGCCGTCGGCTGAGCCGCTCGGGACCACCACCGAGGGCGACGGCCGGATCGCTCCCCGCCCGCCCGCGCGCCCGGCGGCCGAACCGCTCCCGACCCACCCGCCGGTGCGGCATCCGGGTTGCTCCCGTAGGCCGTCCGGCGCGGGCAGCCCGCCGAGGCCGCCCCGCCTTCCTATGTTGATCTTATGATCACCGGATTCTCTCGTCGGGTCGCCGTCACGGCCTGCTCCCTGTGTGCGGTGGGCGTCCTCGCCCTCGCACCGGCCGCCTCCGCCGCACACCGTGCGGAGGATCCCGCACCGCCCGGTCCACGCACCACGGTGCCGCCGCCGTCCCTGCTCCAGCACTCCGGCACACAGGTCAGACCCCAGCGGGGCGCCCCCGGGCTGCCGGCCGTCTCCGCGCTGTCCTGGCTGGTCGCCGACGCCGACAGCGGCAAGGTGCTGGCCGCGCACGAGGCGCACCGCCCACTGCCGCCCGCGAGCACCATGAAGACCCTGTTCGCCCTCACCCTGCTGCCCGGCCTGCCCGCCGGCATGCGGCACACCGTCGACTACCGGGAACTGGAGGACGTCGGCGAGGGCAGCAGCCTGGTCGGCGTCGAGGAGGGGCACAGCTACCAGGTGGCCGACCTGTGGCGCGGGGTCTTCCTCAGCTCGGGCAACGACGCCGTGCACGTGCTGGCCTCGCTGGGCGGCGGCGGCTGGCAGGCCACGGCCAGGAAGATGCAGGCCGAGGCGCGGTCCCTGGGCGCCCTGGACACGAATGTCGTCTCCCCCGACGGCTACGACGCCGACGGCCAGGTGTCCTCGGCGTACGACCTGGCCGTCTTCGGACGGGCGGGGCTGCGCAACGCCGACTTCGCCCGGTACTGCTCCACCGCCCGGTCCGAGTTCCCGGGCGACGGATACCCGTACCAGATCCAGAACACCAACCGCCTGCTGACCGGCGAGGACGGTGTGACCCCGTACCCGGGGCTGATCGGGATCAAGAACGGCTACACCAGCAACGCGGGCAACACCCTCGTCGCCGCGGCGCGCCGGGACGGCCGCACCCTCGTGGTGACCGTGATGAACCCTCAGGAAGGCGGCGGCTTGGCCGTGTACGAGGAGGCCCGGCAACTGCTCGACTGGGGCTTCGCCGCGGCCGGATGGGTGGACCCGGTCGGATCGCTGGACGCGCTGCGCCCCCCGGCCGCCCCCGCCGCGGCCGCCGCCCCCGCCGCCGCCGCGCCCGCCTCCCCCGCGCCGGACGACGACTCGGACTGGGCGCCCACCGCGGCCGTCGTGGGCTTCTCCGGGCTCGGCGCGGCGGCGCTGGCGCTGGTGCTGCGGGCCAGGATCAGCCGGGGCGCCCGCGGCTGACCGGCCGGCAGGCCCAGCAGCAGACCGAGCGTGACCCAGGTGTAGGCGCTGCCGCCCAGGAAGCCGCCCGGGCCGGAGGCATCCCGTACCCAGAGCCAGACCACGCTGGTGCACAGCACCGCGTACAGGGCTCCCGCGAGCCGCGGGCGCCCGGCGCGCGCCAGCACCACCAGCGACGGCAGCAGCCACACCAGGTGGTGCACCCAGGTGACCGGGCTGACCAGGCAGGCCGCCGCGCCGGTGAGCGCGAAGGCCGCGGGCCAGTCGGCCGCCGCCACCGCCCTGCGGGCCCGCCACGCCCACCCGCACAGCACCAGCAGCACAGCGCCGGCCCACAGGGCGCGGTCCGGCTCGCCGAGGCGGGCCAGGACGCCCTGCAGCGACTGGTTCGACACGTAGTCGAGCCGGCCTACGCGGCTCGTGTCCCACAGCGCCCCGGTCCAGTAGAAGCGGGACGCGCCCGGGTCCGCCCAGGCGGCCAGCCCGGTCGCCGCGAGTGCCACGCAGCCGGACACGGCGGCCGCCCGCCACCGCCGGGCGAGCAGCAGCAGGGCGATGAACAGGGCGGGCGTGAGCTTCACCGCCGCGGCCAGCCCGATCCCGGCGCCGGCCCACCGGCCGCGGCCGGTCCCGAGCAGCCAGGCATCGCCGAGCACCAGGGCCAGCAGCACCAGGTTCACCTGCCCGAAGCTGACGGTGTCCCGCAGCGGCTCGAACAGCGCGAGCGCGCACAGCGCCAGCGACCAGCGGAACCAGCCGTGCCGGCGCCAACCGGGCCCGGCCAGGACGCGCAGGACCACGGCCAGCGCGGCCAGGTTCACCAGGAGCGAGGCGGCGATCGCGGTGTGCCGGCCCACCAGGGCGAGCGGCAGCATGGCCAGCGCGGCGAACGGCGGATAGGTGAAGCCGTAGGACGTCCCCGGCACCCGGTAGTCGTAGATCCGGCCGCCGTGCGCGGCCCAGGTGTGCACGGTCCCGTAGTAGACGCGCAGGTCGAAGAAGTCCCGCAGCAGGGGCACGGTGGCCGTGAAGACGGTCACCGCGGCGGCCAGGGCCACCACCAGCAGCAGGCGCCCGCGGTCGGTGCGCGGCAGCGCGGGGCCCTTCATGCCGTGCGTCCCGCCGCCGGCGCCCCGGCCGCCAGGCGCGCCTGTCCCAGCAGGACCAGCCCCAGGGCCGCGCCGCAGACGGCGAGGGCGAGTTGGCCGGGGCCGGGCGGGCCGCCGCTCGGCAGCACCGCGAGGGCCAGGGCGGCGGTCGGGGCGGCCACCCGGTGCCGTACCGGCGTGCTGGGCGCGGCGGCCGCGACGAGGAACAGGCCCCACAGGACGTACCAGGGCCGGATCGCCGGGCCGAGCACGGCGACCGTCAGCAGGCTCAGTCCGAGCGCGTAGACCGGCAGCGGGCGCAGCCGGAGCCAGATCAGCGTCACGGCGACGCCGGTGGCCACCAGGCCCAGCAGGTGCCAGGCGGGCACGGCGAACGGGGCGAGGCCGCTGCCGAGGTGTTCGAGCAGGGCGCCGGTGGCCCGGCCGAGCAGGCTGGTCAGGGCCCAGTTGTGCGCGGAGACAGGGGTGTCGAGGGCGCCGATCCAGCCGTATCCGGTGCCGGCCAGGGCGGTGGCCAGGACCGTGGTCGCCGCGGCGCCGGCCGCCGTCGTCAGCGTGGCGCGCAGCGGGCCGCGGCCGGAGTGGACCTGGAGGAGCAGCGCCGCCGGCAGGCCCAGCGCGGCGGGCGCCTTGACCAGGGCGGCGAGGGTGATGAGCACCGTGCCGAGCAGGGGCCACCGGCCGAGGGCCGCGACCAGGCCGAGCCCGAGCAGGCCGAGCATGAGCGCGTCGTTGTGGGCGCCCGCGACCAGGTGCAGCAGGACCAGCGGGTTGAGGGCGCCGAGCCACAGTGCCGCGGCCGGGTCGGCGCCGCTGTGCCGGGCGAGGCGGGGCAGCGCCGCCGCCATCAGGGCCACCCCGAGCACGGCGACCAGACGCATGCCGACCAGGCCCGCGGGCAGTTCGCCGCGGGTGAGGGCGGACAGCGCCGAGGCCAGACCCAGGAACGCCGGGCCGTAGGGGGCGGCCGTGTGCCGCCACACCGGGGCCACCTCCTCGGCGAGCGGGCCGCCGAGCCGGGCCGGCCCGTGGGCGTAGACGTCCATGTGGGCGTCGACCATGGCGCCCTGCGCGAGATAGCTGTAGACATCCCGGCTGAAGAGCGGGGGCGCGAGCAGCAGCGGGGCCGCCCAGACGGCGAGCACCGTCAGCAGGGCGCGCACGCCGGGCGGTCGCGGGCCGCGCACCAGCCGGCCGAGGAGGGCCCAGGCCGCGGTGAGCAGCACGACGCCGCAGTAGACCCCGACCAGGCCCAGCGCGGCCCGCGCGGAGGCAGGGGCGAGCAGGTCGCGCACGGGCAGGGCGCCCGCCGTCTTGCCGCCCAGCGCGAGGACGGCGGTGCCGGCCAGCCCGAGCAGCCGGCAGCGGCGCAGATCGAGGGGAGCGGTGAGGGCCGGCACGCGGTCAGCCTGGCAACGCCGGGTGGCCGGGGAGCGACGCTTCCGGCACCGCCGGGCGGCCCCTGCGTGACCGGCGTGTGCGAAGCGGGCGCCGCCGGGTCAGAACACCGAGAGGCCGGTGAGCGTGGTGAACCGGTCCAGGGCCGCCACGCCCGCCACCGAGTTGCCCCGCTCGTCGAGGCCCGGGCTCCACACGCACAGCGTGCAGCGGCCCGGGACCACCGCGATGATCCCGCCGCCGACGCCGCTCTTGCCGGGCAGTCCGACCCGGTAGGCGAAGTCGCCGGCCGCGTCGTACGTGCCGCAGGTCAGCATCACCGCGTTGACCTGCTTGGCCTGGCTGCGGGTGAGCAGCCGGGTGCCGTCGGCGCGGATGCCGTGCCGGGCCAGGAAGCCGGTGGCGAGGGCGAGGTCGGCGCAGGAGGCGGCGACGGAGCACTGCCGGAAGTACTGGTCGAGCAGCACCGGCACCTCGTTGTCGATGTTGTGGTAGGACGCCATGAAGTGGGCGAGGGCCGCGTTGCGGTCGCCGTGCGCGGTCTCGGAGGCGGCGACCTCCAGGTCGAGGTCCAGCCGGGGGTTGCCGCTCTCGGCGCGCAGGAAGGCGAGGAGTTCGCCGGCGGCGTCCCCGGTGCGGGTCTGCAGGCGGTCGGTGACGACCAGCGCGCCCGCGTTGATGAACGGGTTGCGCGGGATGCCGTTCTCGTACTCCAGTTGCACCAGGGAGTTGAACGGGTTGCCGGACGGCTCGCGGCCCACGTGCTCCCAGAGTTCGTCGCCCTCGCGGGCCAGGTCGAGGGCGAGGGTGAACACCTTGGTGATGGACTGCGTGGAGAACGGCTGCCGCCACTCCCCCACCCCGTACACCGTGCCGTCCAGTTCGGCGACCGCCATGCCGAAGCTGCGCGGATCGCGGGCCGCGAGGGCCGGGATGTAGTCGGCGGGGCGCCCGCGGCCGGGGGTGCGGCCCAGTTCCTGGGCGATGCGCTCCAGGACCGGCAGGAAGGCGGGGGGCGACGTCGTTGCCATGACCGCCATTGTGCCGCCGGGCCCGTCCCGGCACTCCGTCGCGTGCCCGCGTGGATCAGGCGGCGGGCGCCCCGCTGCCCGCGACGATCTCGGGGCGCAGCAGGCCGGCCAGCTGGTCGGCGGGCAACAGGCCCTTCTCCAGGACGAGTTCGGCCACGCCCCGGCCGGTGGCGAGGGCTTCCTTGGCGATGTCGGTGGCGGCCGTGTAGCCGATGTAGGGGTTGAGGGCGGTGACCAGCCCGATGGAGTTCTCCACGGCGGCGAGCAGCCGCTCGGTGTTGGCGGTGATGCCGGTGACGCACCGCTCGGCCAGGGTCAGACAGGCGCTGCGCAGGTGGGTGATGCTCTCCGACAGGGAGTGCAGGATGAGCGGCTCGAAGGCGTTGAGCTGGAGCTGTCCCGCCTCGGCGGCCATGGTGATGGCGACGTCGTTGCCGATGACCTCGAAGGCGACCTGGTTGACGACCTCGGGGATCACCGGGTTGACCTTGCCCGGCATGATCGACGAACCGGCCTGCACCGGCGGCAGGTTGATCTCGGCGAGGCCCGCGCGCGGGCCCGAGGAGAGCAGGCGCAGGTCGTTGCAGCTCTTGGAGAGCTTGACGGCGACCCGCTTCAGCACCCCGGACATCTGCACGAAGGCGCCGCAGTCCTGGGTGGCCTCGACCAGGTTGGCGGCGGTGACCAGGGGCAGCCCGGTGATGGCGGCGAGGTGCCGGCGGGCTGCCTCGGCGTAGCCGGCCGGGGCGTTGAGGCCGGTGCCGATGGCGGTGGCGCCCAGGTTGATCTCGTGAATGAGTTCCACGGCCTCGGCGAGCCGGCCGCGGTCCTCGTCGAGCATGACGGCGAACGCCGAGAACTCCTGGCCGAGGGTCATCGGCACGGCGTCCTGGAGCTGGGTGCGGCCCATCTTGAGCACGTCGCGGAACTCGACGGCCTTGTTGGCGAAGGCGTCCTGCAGGACGGCCATGGCCCTGAGCAGGCCGCGCACCGCGAACACCGTCGCGACCTTGACGGCGGTCGGGTAGACGTCGTTGGTGGACTGGCCGAGGTTGACGTCCTCGTTGGGGTGCAGGTGCGCGTACTCGCCCTTGCCGTGGCCGAGCAGTTCCAGCGCGCGGTTGGCCACGACCTCGTTGGCGTTCATGTTGGTGGACGTGCCGGCGCCGCCCTGGATGACGTCCACGACGAACTGGTCGTGCAGCTCGCCGGCGCGTATCTCCCGGCAGGCGGCGATGATCGCGGCCGCCTTCCGGGGCTCCAGCAGGCCGAGTTCCTCGTTGGCGAGGGCGGCGGCCTCCTTCACGGCGGCCAGGGCGTCGATCAGGTGCGGGTAGGCGGAGATCGGGGTGCCGGTGATGGGGAAGTTCTCCGTCGCGCGCAGGGTGTGGATGCCCCAGTACGCGTCGGCGGGCACGTCGCGGTCGCCGAGCAGGTCGTGCTCGCTTCGGGTGGCGGCGGTCATGGGGTGCGGCCCTCTTTCGGAGGTGCGGGGGCGGGAGGGGGTCAGGCGCAGGTCGGGAGCGGCGCCGGGTCGAGTGCCGGTACCGGCCGCACCCGGCCGACCGGCTGCCCTCCGCCGAGCAGGGACTCGCCCGCGAACGCGGTGAGCGGGGCCGGGTCGACGCCGGCCAGGGCCAGGGCGGCGGCGGCCACGGGTATCCGCGCCCGGTTCGCACCGTCGGCGATCTTGACGGCGACGGCGCGGCCGTCCGGGAGCGCGGCGACCTGGACGCCCTCGAAGCCGTCCTTGGCGAGCAGACCGGGCACGGCCCGCATCAGCTCGGCCACGTCCCGGCCGGCGCCGGAGGCCATCTCGGCGTGCTCGCGCATCGCGTCGGCCACCCGGCCCTCCGGGGTGCCGGGCGCCGCGGTGGTGAGGCGGGCGGCGGCGCGGGCGAGGCCGTGCAGCGAGACCGAGAACAGCGGCGCGCCGCAGCCGTCCACGGTGACCCGGGCGATCCGCTGGCCGGTGAGCTCCTCGATCGTGGCGGCGACGGCCCGCTGCAGCGGGTGGGCCGGATCCAGGTAGTCGGGCAGGGACCAGCCGTTGGCCTTCGCGGTCCACAGCATCGCCGCGTGCTTGCCGGAGCAGTTCTGGGCGAGCCGGGAGGGCCCCCGGCCCTCCCGGATCCAGGCGTCCCGGACCTGCGGGCCGTAGGGCATGTCGGGCACGTTGCGCAGGTCGTCCTCGCCGAGCCCGGCGAGTTCGAGGATCCGCCGGGCGCCGGCGAGGTGGCGCTCCTCGCCGGAGTGGCTCGCGGCGGCCAGGGAGAGCAGAGCGCCGTCCAGCGGGAGCCCGGCGCGCAGCATGGCCACGGCCTGGAGCGGCTTGAGGGCCGAACGGGGGTAGAACGCGGCCTCTACGTCGCCGAGCTGGAGCCGGACGCGGCCGTCGGCGCCGAGGACGACGACCGAGCCGTAGTGGACGCCCTCGACCACGCCACCGCGCACGAGGTGGGCGACGGGGGCGTGCAGGGGTTCACGGACGACTGGTGCGGGCGCGGGAGAGCTGCTGTACATCACTGCCTGAATCGGTGGTCGGTGCGGGCGGGGAGGACGGGGCCGGGGCGGGGACCGGCGAGCCGGAGGCGGGTCACGCGCCGGGGCCGCCGCCGGCGGACGGGCCGGGGCGGCCGGCGCGCACGATGTCGGTGAGGGTCGTCTCGACGCGGTCGAGGTGGTGGCTCATGGCCTGGACGGCGTCGTGTTCGCTGCCGTCCACCAGCGCCTCGACGATCGCCCGGTGCTCGCGGTTGGACTGCTCCCGGCGCCCGCCCAGCTCGTTGAGGAAGGCGGACTGGCGTGCCAGCGCGTCGCGGATCTCCTCGATGACCCGGCGGAACACCGGGTTCTGGGCGGCCTCGGCGACGGCGAGGTGGAAGAGGCTGTCCATGGCGACCCACGCGGTGGTGTCCGTCTCCCGCTCCATGCGGTCGAGGAGCCGGTGCAGGTGGTCCAGGTTCTCGGGGGTGCGGCGGACGGCCGCGTACCCGGCGACCGGGATCTCGACGTGGCGGCGGACCTCGAGCAGGTCGCCGGCCGTGTAGTCGCCGAACGTGGGCTCGTCGACGGCGTCGGCGACCACGAAGGTCCCCTTGCCGGTCCGGGAGACCGTCAGGCCCATGGTCTGCAGGGCGCGCAGTGCCTCGCGGAGCACGGGCCGGGAGACCTCCAGGGTGCGGCACAGCTCGGCCTCGGAGGGCAGCTTGTCGCCGACCGCGTACTCGCCGTTCTCGATGGCGCCGCGCAGGTGGCCGAGGACCGCCTCCATGGCGCTGACGCGGCGCGGACCGGAACCACCTGTCTGGCTGTCTGACAGGTTCACGGAGCGATCCTGCGCTTAGCGGGAGCGGCCTGTCAAGGCGGGCCGGCCCCGGGAACGGACACGGGGTGCGGCGCCCGTGGCCGGGCTGCCGCACCCCGCGGGTGGCCGGTGACCGCGCTCAGCCGCTGAGCGTGCCGGTCGCGAGGAGACCGAGGAGCGCCACGCCGATCACGATCCGGTAGATCACGAAGGCGTTGAAGGAGTGCTTGGCGACGAACTTCAGCAGCCAGGCGATGGAGGCGTAGGCGACGACGAAGGACACGATCGTGCCGACGGCCAGCGGGGCGGCGCCCACGCCGGCGCCGAGGGCGTCCTTCAGCTCGTAGACGCCGGCGCCGGTCAGGGCCGGGATGCCGAGGAAGAAGGACAGCCGGGTGGCCGCGACCCGGTCCAGGTCGAGGACGAGCGCGGTGGACATGGTGGCGCCGGAGCGGGAGAAGCCGGGGAAGAGCAGCGCGAGGATCTGCGAGCAGCCGACCAGCATCGCGTCCTTGAAGGAGGTGTCGTCCTCACCGCGCTTGTGCCGGCCCATCTGGTCGGCCGCCCACATCACACCGGACCCGGCGATCAGGGAGCCGGCGACGACCCAGAGCGAGGCCAGCGGCCCGTCGATCAGCGGCTTCGCCGCCAGGCCCACGACGACGATCGGGACGGTGGCGGCGATCACCCACCAGGCGAACCTGTAGTCGTGGTGGTAGCGCTCCTCGGGCTTGGTCAGCCCGCGGAACCAGGCGGAGACGATCCGCTTGATGTCCTTGAAGAAGTACACGAGCACGGCCGCGATGGCGCCGACCTGGATGACGGCCGAGAACCCGACCACGGACTTGTCGTCGACGGGGATGTCCATGAGGCCTTCGACGATCTTGAGGTGGCCGGTGGACGACACGGGGAGGAATTCTGTCACCCCCTCGACGACTCCGAGGACGACGGCCTGACCGACGGAGATGGCGCTCATGGGATCCAGTTCTGAGAAGAGTTGGTCGACAAGGCTGTAGACGCCCCTACTATGCCCGGTCCGCGGGACCGGTCGCTACGCCCACAGGGCTCCGGCGAGCCATACCCCGGCGAAGGCCGCCGCCAGGCCGGCCACCACGCTCGCCGCGGCGTTGGCCGCAGCGTAGAGGCTCGCACCGGCCTCGGTCAGTCGGAGCGTCTCGTAGGAGAAGGTGGAGTACGTCGTCAGGGCCCCGCACAGGCCGGTGCCCAGCAGCAGCTGAAGGTGCTGACCTGCGGCTCCGGCGGAGGCGGCGCCGGTGAGCAGGCCCAGGGCCAGGCAGCCGGTGACGTTCACCACGAAGGTGCCCCAGGGGAAGAGCGAGTCGTGCCTGGCCTGGACGGCCCGGTCGGTGAGATAGCGCAGCGGCGCCCCGACCAGTGCGCCCAGGACGACCAGCAGCCAGTTCACAACGACCTCTTACCCTCGGGGCCCGTTCCGTCCGGTTCCGGGGTCCGGCCGGTGTACCGGACGACCTCGCACTCGTCCAGGGTGACCAGGCCTTCGGCGACGAGTTCGTCCAGTTGCGGCAGGAAGGCCCGGATCCGCTCCTCGGTGTCCACGACGACGATCGCGACGGGCAGGTCCTCGCTCAGCGACAGCAGCCGGCAGGTGTGGATGCGCGAGGAGGCGCCGAAGCCCTCGACGCCCCGGAAGACGCTGGCCCCGGCGAGACCGGCGGCGTGCGCGCGGTGCACGATCTCGGAGTAGAGGGGCTTGTGGTGCCAGGTGTCGTCCTCGCCGATGTACACGGTCAGCCGCAGGGCCCGGCCGGTGAGGGATGTCATCGCTGCCTCCTGGTGAGCAGGGCCCGGGCGGCGGCCGAGGCCGCCCACACCGCCGTGAGGGCCGCGAGCAGGGTCACGGCGAGATAGGCGAGCGCGGTGCGCGGGTGCCCGCCGTCGGCCAGTTTCTGGATGTCGACGGCGTAGGTGGAGAAGGTGGTGTAACCGCCGAGCACGCCGGTGCCGAAGAAGGGGCGCACCAGGCGGTGGGCGGCCCACGCATCGGTGATCAGCACCATGAAGACGCCGATCACGGCGCAGCCGGTGACGTTGGTCCAGAAGGTGGCCCAGGGGAAGCCGCCGGGCGGGGTGGGCCAGGCCAGGGTGAAGGCGTAGCGGACGGTCGCCCCGAGGGCGCCGCCGGCCGCGACCACCGCGACGACGGGGGCCTGGGTGCGCCACGCGGACCGCCGCCGCGACGCGGGGCGGGCGCGGAGGCTCTCGGTTTCCGGGGCTGTCATGCGCGTGGATCTCCTGTTCGGCCGGACCACGGCTGGTGATCACGGCCGGGCACCAGGGTACCGCCGGGTCACCCGGTGGCCGGAGCAGCGCAGACGGCGACGCCCGGCTCCCGGAAGCTGCCGAGGACCAGAAGCCCGCCGGTCGTGCAGACGCTGGTGACCATGCGGAAGCGCGAGCGCCGGCGGGTCAGGTGGTGCACGGTGCGGCCGTGGTCGTCGACCGCGAGCACGCCGATCGTGCCGCTCGGGCGGTACGGGGCGCGGACGGCCGCCCGGGCGGCGGCGCGGCGGACGCCTGACGTGGCGCGGTGCAGCAGGTCGAGCGCGGGGAGGCGGGGCCCGGCCAGGGCCACCCAGATCGGGCCGGCCGGGCCCTCCCGCCAGATGTTGTCGGGCATGCCCGGCAGTTCCGCGAAGAGTTCGGCCTGTCCGGCGCGTGGCCCGGTGAGGTGGTAGCGGGTGAGCCGGCAGGCGCCGGTCTCGGCCACCACCAGGAAGGAACCGTCGCCGCTCAGCGCGAGGCCGTTGGCGAACTGGAGGCCGTCCAGCAGCACCTCGGGGCCGCCGCCGCCGGGCGGCAGGCGCAGCAGCCGACCGGTGCCGGTGTGCTCCACGATGTCGCCGATCCACCGTTCGAGGGGGTAGCGGCGGCTGGAGGCGGTGAAGTACACGCTGCCGTCGGCCTGCGCCACGGCGTTGCTGCACACCCGCAGCCGCTCCCCCGCCACCGAGTCCGCGAGCACCCGCACCGCGCCGTCGGGGCCGACCCGCAGCAGGCCGCGCTCGGCGTCGCACACCAGCAGGCCGCCGTCGGGCAGCGGTTCCAGGCCGAGCGGGCGGCCGCCGGTGTGGGCCACCGTCTCGACCCGGGCCGTGTGCGGGTCCGTGAGGTGACGGATCCGCAGGACGCGGCCGTCCGCCGTGCCGGTCAGGACGTCGCCCCGGGCGTCGGTCACCACGTCCTCGGGGCCGCTGCCGCCGAGGGCGACGCAGTGGAGCGGGACGAGTGCCGTGGACATACCTGTTCACCAGCCTTTCTCGAACATGCGGGCCACCTCGGCGATGCGTATCTCGTCGCGACGGTAGTGGGTGCGACACCGGATCCGCCGGGTACGCAGCAGGCCAAGGCGGGTCAGGAGGTCGAGGTGGGCGGCGGCGGTCCGGCGGGACACGCCGAGCCCGGCGGCCACGGCCCGCGCGGTGACGCCCGTCTCCGCCGGGTCGCCGTGCGCGCGCCCCGCCGGGAAGTGCGCCGCCGGGTCCTTCAGCCACTCCAGGATGGTCTGCCGTACGCGGCCCGAGGGAGTCCCCGTCATCCGTCCGCCTCCGTCCCCCGTCTCCTCGTGCGCGGCATTCCCACTGTGACGCGGCCGGACACGTCCCGTGCGGAACTCGCCGGTCCTTGACCGGTACCGAACGGCTCCTGCCGCGGCGGGAGTCGACCGGTGCGGGGCGGGGCCCGCCGGGCGTGGTCCGGCGGCGGCGGAACCAGGCCGCCGGGGACGGCGCGCCTGCCGTCGTGGCCGAGACGGCGGTGCTCGGCGCGGTGGGTTCCGTCCTCGGTGCCCCCTGGACATCGGCGCCTGCGAACTGGTGGTACCGCGGACGGCGGCGGGCATCGACGTCACACTGCCGTCGTACCTGAGGGACGTCTGGCACGTTCCGACGCCGGCCGGTCCGGCGCCGGCGGGGCTCGTGATCACGGTCATGGGCGCGTACGTCCCCGCCCGGCGGGGGGCACGCCTCACCCTCGCGGAGGTGCTGCACGGCGAGTGAGCGTCCCCACCCGGCGGCCCGCCCGCGGCCACCGGCCGGGACCCGGTCAACCGGTCAGGATCGGAGAAGCGGTGGCAGGCCCACCCGCCCTAGCGTGGGAGTCACCGGCGGGAAGCCGCCGGTGACCGTCGTCTTCGAGGAGTGAGTGCCATGACCGCCGGTGTGCAGACGATCATCTACCCCGTCAAGGACCTGGAGCGGGCCAAGGCGCTGTTCGCGGCGCTGCTGGGGGTCGAGCCGTACGCGGACGAGCCGTACTACGTGGGCTTCAAGGCCGCCGGGCAGGACGTCGGTCTCGATCCGAACGGACATGCCAAGGGCATGACGGGTCCGGTCCCCTACTGGCACGTGACCGACCTTCGGGAGCGGCTGGCGGCGCTGGTGTCGTCAGGCGCCGAGCTGCTGCAGGACGCGCAGGACGTCGGCGGCGGCCGGCTGATCGCGTTCGTCAGGGACGCCGACGGCAACCTGGTGGGCCTGCTCCAGGACCCGGCCGCCTGAGCCGCCACCGGCCCCGGCACCCGTACTAGTTGCACACTCAACGATTGGCCGGATCGGTGCTACCGTGCGGGTATGGCAGTCAAGACGGCCGACGCCCGGCTCGAGGAACGCTGGCGGGACATCCTCGCGGTGCACGCGCGCACGATGTGCGAGATCGACCGTGCCCTGCATCCGCACGGGCTCGGCGCCAGCGACTTCGAGGTGCTGGACATCCTCGCCGCCGAGTCGCCCGCGGAGGGCGACCAGTGCCGGGTGCAGAACCTGGTCGGACGGGTCCATCTCAGCCAGAGCGCGCTGTCCCGGCTGATCGGCCGGCTGGAGAAGGACGGGCTGGTCGAGCGCTCGGTGTGCGCGGAGGACCGGCGCGGGGTGTGGGTCGCGCTGACCCGCAAGGGACGAGAGCTGCACGCCGAGGTGCTGCCGCTGCAGCGGGCCGTCCTGGAGCGCATGCTGGCCGAACGGGCCGGGTGACCGGTCCCGGCCGGCCCTTCCACCGCCCGCGGGGCACTCTCGTGCGCCCCGCGGGCGCGTCGTGCACGGGCCGCTCAGCGGGCCAGCAGCGTGCGCACGCCCTGTGAGGTCAGCGTCAGCCCGTGGGCGGAGCTGCCGTCGATGGCGAGGGAGAGGTCTTCCTCGGGCCACTGCGAGGCCAGGGCGCCGAGCGGTATCAGACGGTAGCGGGAGACGAACGGCAGCAGCTCGGCCATCGCCCCCTCGGAAGTGAACACCGGCACCACCGGATCCCCTTCGCTCTGTTCGAGGACGGGCAGCGCGAGGGTCGAGCCGTCTGCGCCCTCCCCGTCCACCGCCTCGTCCGGCACCGGGACGAGCACCTCGCTGTGGGCGAGGGTGTCCAGGGCGATCTGGTCCTCGGCGTTCACGGCCAGCGCGTCGAGCGCCTGCTGGGCCGGCGTGGGCAGTCGGTCGTCGTGGGCGGGTGTCTCCATGGCAGATCCCCAGGTAGCGGCGGTACGGGCACACGGCCGGGGGGCCCGGGCGTGCTTCCGCCTCGCGTACCCGGTTCCGATTCGGGCCATGCGTGCGGATTCAGGGGAGGACCGGCGGCCGGCCGGTGAGGACGCGCCTCCGGGTGGGCGGCGCGCACCGGCGCACGCCCCCCGCCGGCGTCCGGTGAGGCCGCCGGTCAGCGCGGGGCCTCTGCGAGCAGTCCGCCGCTGGTGGTGACCCGGACCAGCGGCCGGTACAGGTCCATCGCCGGCAGGGCCCGGGCGTACGAGTCGTCGTCCGCGCCCGCGCAGGCGTCCGCGACCACCAGGACCTCGGCGCCGGCGCCGGCGGCGGCCAGGGCGGTGGACGGCGCTCAGCGGTCGGTGCTGATCCCGGCCTGGACCAAGGCGGACGTCCGCTCCGAGCCGGCCCGCGAGCTGCGGGGCGCGCTTGCCGAAGGTGGCGGCGTCCACGACGTGCGCGGTGCGGCAGGCGGACTCGTCCGTCAGCTCCCGCAACGCCGCGTCCCGGAGGCTGGAGGGCGAAGGGCCATCGGGCGCAGTAGGCGCGCCGGCGCCGGGTAGGCGCCCTGGCGGCCCGCCGGGGCGCCAGGAAGCGGGTGAAGACGACGCGGTCGCCGCAGGCCGGCAGCAGACGGGCGCACCCCAGCGGCAGCCCCGGCGCAGCGCGGCACGGCCCAGGGGCGTTCAGCACGAGTGTGGGGGTCAGCGGCCGAACTCCTCCTGGATCGGCGTCCTGGGCTCTTCGCGCAGGTGCTGGACCAGTTCGGGTCTGCCGCCGTGCCGCGGCCGTGCCCGCTCGGGCCGTCGTGCGACGTGGCGCCCGCGATCCTGGCCGCGCGCGGCACGGACCGACCCGGCGACCGCCTCGCGGTCGGCGTACCTCCCGGGCGGGATGCCGCGCAGGGTGTCGACCACTTCCTCCGGCGCGCCGGACGCACGGGCGGCCGTCACCAGCCGGTCCCTGCCAGCGGGGAAGTCGACGCCCTCGATCGCGGCCAGCACCGCGGGAACGCCGGTGTGGGCCATCGGGTCTCCTCCTCCGGTCTCCTCATCCGGTCCGCGGTCTCCTTCTACGGCCTCTTCGTCGTACGGCCTCTTCGTCGTACGGCCTCTTCGTCGTACGGCCTCTTCGTCGTCACTCGCCGCCGCCGGAGACGTCCTGCTCGCTCTCCTCGTCGTCCCGTTCACCCTCGGCCTGCGAGGGAGTGGTGTGCGGCGGTCCGGGCGTCAAGTCGTCGTCGTCCCGTTCGCCCTCGGCCTGGGAGGGGGTCTGCTCGGTCATTCCGTGCCTCCACGCCTGTCGCGAGCCTGTTCGGGCATCCCGGGTACCCGCGCGCACCGGATCCCATGACGGGATAAATCGTGATGAATCCGCCACTTGCGACGGGGTACCTGAGCGGTCCGGCGTGAAGTGGACGCCGGCCGAACCGTAGATCCCTTCTCGCCGCCCTGGAGGAACCATGGCGGGTGTCAGCCCCACCGATCTGCAGAAGGCCCTGTCCGGCGCGGAGTACCCGTGCGACTCCACCCAGCTCCGGAAGGTCGCCGAGGAGAACCACGCGCCGAAGGAGGTCACCGAGCGCATCGCGCACCTCGGGAAGAAGGAGTTCCACAATCCCGCCGAGGTGAGCAAGGCGGTCTTCCGCAACGAGTAGCCCGTCGAGGGCGCGCGGCGGCCGGGGCCTCCCGCTCCGGCCGCCGCGTCGCGCACCGGCCGCCGGCCGGGGTCAGTCCCCCTGGTGCGACGCCGCCCGGAGCCTTTCGAAGGCGGTGGGGCTCGGCCGGTCCCGCACGAAGCCGGCGATGCGCAGGGCGCAGTCGCCCGGGGACAGCACGCTGGTGTCCACCTCGACGTCGTGCGGTGCGTGCGCGTGGACGTGCTCGTACTGCAGGGCGGCCAGCCCCGGCTGCCGGTCGCCCCGGGCGCGCTCCCGGCGTTCCAGCTCGGGCAGCGGGCAGCGGACCGCGACCAGGACGGTGTCGGCGGGCACCAGCAGGCCGAGCAGGTCGAGCAGGCGCCAGTGACGGCTGAGCGGATGGTCCACCACGAGGTTGTTGCCGCCCGCCGCCATCCCGGCGACGGCGCGGTGGAAGCCCTTGACGGTGCGGTCGATCTCGGCCTGGAGGTCCGCGCCTGGGGCCGGCCGGCCGCCGCGCATGGCGTGGAAGGCGTCGACGGGCATGTGGAACCAGGTGCCGTCGAGCACCTTCAGCAACTCCCGGGCGATGCTCGACTTGCCCGAGCTGGACGTGCCGTTGAGCAGGACGACCGTGCCGCCGACGGGGGTGTCCGGGATGCGCGCGTGGTCCGGGTCGGCGGGGTGCGGAGCCGCTTCGGTGGCCATGGATCGTCCTTCCGTCCGCGAGGGCTGAGCCGGGCGTGACGCCATGATCATCGCACTGCGGCAGGCGGTCCGCGCGGGCGGGCGGGGCCGGGCTCGGCTCGCCCCGGTGGCTCGGGGTGGCCTAGTCTTCGCGCTGGTGACGGCCCGGGCAACGGGATGGGTTCTCTGGGGGGGTTGGTGGCATGGTCGCTGGTCGGGTGGTGCGGTTCGACGGTTCCCGGGGGTATGGGTTCATCGCTCCGGACGACGGTACCGAGGACGTCTTCCTGCACGTGAACGACCTGCTCATTCCCGAGCAGCAGTTGCGTCCGGGGCTCGCGGTGGAGTTCGAGGTCGAGGAGGGCGATCGGGGTCTGAAGGCCTCGGCGGTGAAGCTGGCGGCGACCAGGGCCGGGAGCGCGGTGTCCTTCCCGGTCGCCGCAAGGCAGCCGGACGGCGACGACTCGTTGTGCGACGTCCTCACCCCGGACGAGTACCTCCACGAGGTCACCGAGATCCTGCTGGCCGCCGCGCCGACCCTGACCGGGGCCCAGATCCTCCAGGTCCGGCTCGGGCTGCTGCAGTTCGGCCGGAACCACGGGTGGACCGAGGACTGACGTCCCGGCTCCGGTCACGCCCGGGGTACGACCGCCACCGGGCACGGCGCGTGATGGAGCATCGCGTGGCTGATCAGGCCCAGTTGGAGACCCGGGTGCGCGTGCCTCCGGGGAGCGCCGACGACCAGCAGGTCCGCGCCGGAGGCGGCGTCGAGCAGTTCCCGGCGTGCGGGACCCTCGGTCACCCTGCGGGTCACCGGAACGTCGGCGTATCGCTCCGTCATCTCGCGCAGGGCGTCGTCGAGCACCTGCGCGGGCGGGCGCCGGTGTGCTTCGAGGGGCCACGAGGGCGCCTGCGCCGTGGTGTGCGCGTCGAGCGGCGCGGTCCAGGCGTGCACCGCGACCAGCCCACTGTGCCGCACCTGCGCCTCGCGGAAGGCGAACGCCACCGCCGTGCCGCTGCCCTGCCCGTCCTCGACGCCCACGACGACGCTGCCGAACCCGGTCCCCCGGTGCCCGGCGCCGCCGCGCACCACGACGACCGGGCAGTCCGCCCGGGCCGCCACGGCCAGCCCGACCGATCCCAGAAGCATTCCGTCCCAGTCGCCGAGGCCCCGTGAGCCGAGGACCAGCGCGAAGGCGTCGCGTCCCGCTCCGGCCAGGGCCGTGGCCGGGTCGCCGCGCAGCACCTCGCCGGAGACCGGCACCGCGCGGGCGTGCCGCCCGGCACGCTCCTTCGCGGTGCCGAGCGGACCGGGGACGTCCTCGTCCCTCGCCGCCACGTGCACGAGACGCAGCGGCAGACCCTGCAGGACCGCCTCGCCGGCGGCCCAGTCGACCGCGTCCAGGCTCGCCTCGGAGCCGTCGACGCCCACCACCAGCGGTATCGCCACCGCCGTCGTCTCCTCTCGGGCCGGCGGACCGGCCGCCCGGGTCTCCAGCTTCTTACGGGAGGAGTACGGCCGCCACGCGACCGGCGGCGCGGGCCGGCCGGGCCTCGCGGCCCCGGGGAGCGCGGGCGGACGCGGTGTCCTGGAGTTGAGCCGGAGGCCGCTGGGAGACACGGTGAAGCGAGCGGAACCGCACGCCGTGCGATCAGGGTTCGCGAGAGGCGGGCGGCCCCCGGCTCCGTCCGTGCCGGGGTCGGCGCCGGGAGGGACACCCGGCTGTCCGGAGGTGTGTCATGACGAACCCGGTCGTCGTCGGAGTGGACGGCTCGCCGTCGAGTCTGGTCGCGGTCGAGGTGGCCGCCCGTGAGGCGGGGCTGCACGGCACGGAACTGCGCCTGGTGCACGCCTTCGGCCGGCCGTCGATGCGCCTGCCGCCCGGCGGGCCCCCGTGGAGTCCGGCGGCGGCGGGGATGCGCGAGATGGTGGACGGCACTCTGGAGCAGGCCGAACAGCGGGCCCGGGAGACCGTGCCGGAGCTGGCCGTCGCCCGCGAAGTGGCCGTCGGCGAGCCGCTGATGGTGCTGGAGATCGAGTCGCACACCGCCTCGCTCGTCGTGGTCGGCAGCCGGGGGCTGGGCGGGTTCGGCGGCCTGCTGCTCGGCTCCACCGGGGTGCACCTGGCCGCGCACGGCCGCTGCCCGGTGCTGGTGGTGCGCGGGCGGCCCGATCCGGACGGTCCGGTGCTGCTGGCGTTCGACGGTTCGCCGGCGGGCGGGGCGGTGGTCGGCTTCGCCTTCGCCGAGGCGTCGCTGCGCGGCGCGGACCTGGTGGCGCTGCGGGCGTGGAACACCTGGACCGAGGCCGCCGACGAACTCACTCATCCGCTGGACGTGGTGGTGGACGTCGATCGGGTCCAGTCGCTGGAGGAGCGGGCGCTGGAGGAGGGGCTGTGCCCGTGGCAGGAGCTGCATCCGGACGTCTTGGTGGAGCGGCGGGTGGAGTTCTCCAGAGTGCGCCCGGCACTGATCGAGGCAAGCGGCGAGGCGCAACTGGTGGTCGCCGGCGCCCGCGGCCGCGGCGGCTTCACGGGCCTGCTGCTGGGCTCGGTGAGCCAGGCCCTGCTGCACCACGCCCACTGCCCGGTCGCCGTGGTACGGGGCCCTGCGGGGTCCTGACAGGTGTTTCGGAGCACGGCGGGGCCGGGCCGTCACTGGGCTGGGCGGGTCCGCGGGGACGCAGGCCCTGGGCGGGGGCAGCGGCACGGGGGCGGGGGCTGGGACAGGCGAGGGCGCGGGCTGCGGCGTCCGGCGGGCCGGGGTCGCTGAGGCGCGGGTCCCCCCGGCCGACGGGCGGGGCGGGCCGCACTCCTCACGGGTTCGGGCCCGGTCAGGGGGTTTCGGGGACGACGGCCACCGGGCAGGCCGCGTGGTGCAGGACGCCGTGGACGACACGGCCGAGGTGGAGCCCGAACGGTCCGTGCCGGCGCCGGGCGCCGACGACGAGCAGGCCGGCCTCGCGGGAGGCGGTGAGCAGGACGTCCCGGGCGTGGCCCTCGACGGCGAGGTGGTCCACCCGCAGACCGGCCGGCGTGTCGGTCAGGGCCTCCGCCGCCGCCTCGGCGGCCCGCTGTTCCTCGAACCGGGCGGGCTCACCGGCGCGCGGGGGGTGCCCGGCGGCCGCGTGCGCGGGATGCCGCCACGCCCGCAGGGCCTTCAGGGGCACCCCGCGCAGCAGCGCCTCCTCGGCCGCGAAGCGCGCGGCGGCCGAGAGTGTCGGCTTCTCCCCGACGCCGAGGACGACCGGGCCGTGCTGTGCGGAGGGGTCCCGGTCGTCGTGGCCGCCGCGCAGCACGACCACCGGGCACTGCGCCCGCCCGGCGACCGTGAGGCTCACCGAGCCGAGCAGCGCCTCGGCCATGCCTCCCCGGCCGCGGCAGCCCAGCACCACCGCGAGCGCGACGTGGCTCTCCCGTACCAGCCCCTCCGCCGCCTCCTCGGGCAGCACGTCGGTGGCGACCGGCACTTCGGGCCGGCGGCGCCGGGCGCGCAGCCCGGCGGTGCCGACCACGTCCTGCGCCATGACCTCCTCCTTGGGGCGGTTCAGCTCCTGGGCGAGCAGGGCGCCCTCGTAGCGGTCCCAGAGCGAGGCGTACACCAGGCGCAGCGGCGCGCCGCGCAGGGCGGCCTCGTCGGCCGCCCAGTCGACGGCCCGCAGGCTCGGCTCGGATCCGTCGACGCCGACCACGATCGGCAGGTCCATCGGGCTCTCCTTCGCTCGGTGTCGGGCGTGCGGGTGCGCTCGGCAGTCAGGTCGGTCAGGTGTGCGGGACGACGGCCACGGGGGGCGGGAGCCCGCGGCCGGCGCCGGCCGCGCCGCAGCCCGACGTGCCTCCTCCTTCCCGGCGTCCGGGCCCGCACCGGCGGTGGGCGCGGACGCCGGTACGGCCGGCCTGACGTCGTCCTCGTCGGCGCGCCGCTCGCCGGTGCGCCAAGCGGCAGCGCGGGGCGCCGGCCGCCCGTCGCCGTGGCCTCGCCGGCGGCCGCCGACGGAGGCGACAACTCCAGTGCAGCGCGTGCGACGGAGCCGCACGTGGGCCGAACAGCCCTTCTTCCCGGCCCCTGAGTCCTTTCCGCGCCCGGCGCCACGACCCGGGGCCCTGGGAACTGGCAGCCCGGCCGCAGTGGGACTTCCATGGAAGGAGCGGTGGTTCTCCCCCGCTCCCGGATGCCCCACCGCCCGGTACGGCACGGCGGCCCGCGGCGAAACGCGGGCGCGTGACACCGGTCCGGCGCACGCCCAGGGAGGAACAAGTGAGCAAGCGTGCCCTGACCCTGCCCCGCATCGAGTCCGAGCGCTGCGGCGCCCGGCTGCCGTCCCGCGGCAACGCGCGCCTCGCGGCCGGGCGCGCGAAGGACGGTCACGGCACCAGGACGTCCCGGGGCGCTTCGGGCGACTGGATGCTGCTGCCCGGCGGCACCTGGCGGCACGTCCGGACGATCCGCGTGCCGAGCCTGTTCGGCTGAGGTTCGAGCGGCGTTCCTGGCCGTCGGCCGGAACCCCGGGTTGCCGTGGAGCGAGCCTGCGCCGTCGGGCATCCTGAGGGTGAGTCGGCGATACGGTGAGGGGATCCGTGGTGGACGAGCGCGCGCAGGACGGGCGTGAGGCGGCGGCGTCCGGGATGTCCCCGCAGTTGCGCCTGGACGTGCTGCTGGACGATCTGCAGAGCCAGGTGGCGCAGGTCCGGGCGGCACGGGACCGGGTGCACACGCTGCTCGACGCCGTCCTGGCCGTCGGTTCGGACCTGGACCTGGAAGTGGTGCTGCACCGCATCGTGGAGTCGGCCGTCGCCCTGGTGGACGCCCAGTACGGGGCGCTCGGCGTGCTGGGCGACGAGGGCACGATCAAGCAGTTCGTCACGGTCGGCATGGACGAGGAGACCATCGCCCGGATCGGGCACTACCCGCGGGGCGAGGGCATCCTGGGCCTGCTGATCCGTCATCCGGAGCCGCTTCGGCTGGCGGACCTGCACAAGCACGCGGCGTCCGTGGGCTTCCCCGGCGGGCACCCCCCGATGAACAGCTTCCTCGGCGCCCCGGTCCGGGTCCGCGAGCAGGTCTTCGGCAACCTGTACCTGACCAACAAGCGCAGCGGGGCGGAGTTCGACACCGACGACGAGGCGGTGCTGCGCACCCTGGCGGCGGCGGCCGGCGTGGCGATCGACAACGCCCGGCTGTACGAGGACGCGCAGCGCCGGCAGCGGTGGCTGGCGGCCAGCAACGAACTGACCCGCAGCCTGCTGTCCGGCGCCGAGCCCGGCGAGGTGCTGGAGTCCTTCACCGGCAAGGTGCGGGAGGTGGCCGGCGCCGATCTGGTCACCCTCGCGGTGCCGGTCGGCGATCGCGGTGAGCTGGTCATCGAGGCCGCCTCGGGAACGGGGGCGGAGAAGGTCCGCGGCCTGGTGCTGCCCCCTTCGGCACTGGCCGCCAAGGTCTTCACCTCCGGTGAGACGATCACCAGCGACGCCCTGAGCGCCGACCCGCGCTCGGAGGGCGGCAGCGCCTCGGTGGTGGAGCTCGGGCCGGCCTTCTTCGTGCCGCTCGGCACCCCGGAGCACGTCCGCGGGGTGCTGCAGGTGGCGAACGTGCCCGGCGGCGCCCCGTTCGCGGACGCCATGAGCGACATGGTGACCGGGTTCGGCAACCAGGCCGCGCTGGCCCTCGACGTCGCCGAGCACCGGCGGGACACCGAGCGGATGGTGGTGCTCGACGACCGCGACCGGATCGCCCGGGACCTGCACGACCTGGTCATCCAGCGGCTGTTCGCGGGGGCGCTGTCGCTGCAGTCGACGCTGGGCCGGGTCTCCGACCGGCCGCAGGCGAGCGAGCGGATCCAGCGGGTGGTGGACGACCTGGACGACACCATCAAGATCATCCGTTCCACCATCTACGCGCTGCGCGAGCGCGACCAGGCGCACCGTGGCAGCGGGCTGCGCTCCCAGCTCGTCGCGGCCGCCGAGCGGGCCACCGAGTCGCTCGGCTTCGCCCCGGCGCTGCGCATGACCGGGCTGCTGGACACCGTCGTCTCCGCGGAACAGGGCGAGCAGTTGCTCGCCGTGCTCGGCGAGGCGCTGTCCAACGCGGCCCGGCACGCGCACGCCACGGCGGTCGACGTCGGCGTCGAGGTCACGGACGCCGTCCTCAGGCTGCGGGTGGCAGACGACGGCCGGGGCGTCGATCCGGCGGCCACCCGGCGCAGCGGTCTGGCGAACCTGCGCCGGCGCGCGGAGGAACTGGGCGGCTCGTTCTCGCTGTCCGCGAACGAGCCGAGCGGCACGGTCGTCGAGTGGACCGTGCCGCTGGCTCCGTAGCCGCCCGTGGCGTGCCGGCCGGCGCTCAGCCGTCCCAGGTCCAGTCGGCCACCTCGGGCAGGTCCGTCCCGTGCTCGCGGACCCACACGTGGTGGCGCTGGCGGGTGTCCTCCATGTGCTGGCGTACGGCCGCGGCGCGCACCGCGAGTCCGGGGACGCGGTCGATGACGTCCATGACCAGGCGGTAGCGGTCGAGGTCGTTGCTGACCACCATGTCGAACGGCGTGGTGGTGGTGCCGATCTCCTTGTAGCCGCGCACGTGCAGGTGGCGGTGGCCGGTGCGCCGGTAGGCCAGGCGGTGGATCAGCCACGGGTAGCCGTGGTAGGCGAAGATGACCGGCTTGTCCGGGGTGAACAGCCCGTCGTACTCGAAGTCGGTCATCCCGTGCGGGTGTTCCTCCTTCGGCAGCAGCCGCGCGATGTCCACCACGTTGACCACGCGCACGGCCAGTTCGGGCAGGTGGCGGCGCAGCAACTGGGCGGCGGCCAGCACCTCCTGGGTGGGTACGTCGCCGGCGCAGGCCAGCACCACGTCCGGGTCCCGTGAGCCGTCCTCGGTGCCCGCCCACTCCCAGACGCCGGCGCCGCGCGCGCAGTGCACGCGCGCCTGCTCCATCGGCAGCCAGTCGAAGCAGGGCTGTTTGCCGGCGACGATCACGTTGACGTAGTCGCGGCTGCGCAGGGCGTGGTCGGCCACGGACAGCAGGGTGTTGGCGTCCGGCGGGAAGTACACCCGGACCGCCTCGGGGCTCTTGTTGAGGATGTGGTCGACGAATCCGGGGTCCTGGTGCGAGAACCCGTTGTGGTCCTGGCGCCAGACGTGCGAGGTCAGCAGGTAGTTGAGGGAGGCGATGGGGGCGCGCCAGGACAGCCGGCGGGTGGTGCGCAGCCACTTGACGTGCTGGTTGACCATCGAGTCGACGATGTGGACGAAGGCCTCGTAGCAGGAGAACAGTCCGTGCCGGCCGGTGAGGAGGTAGCCCTCCAGCCAGCCCTGGCAGGTGTGTTCGGAGAGGATCTCCATCACCCGGCCGTGCCGGTCGAGGTGTTCGTCCACGCCGAGGGTGCCGGCCTGCCACGCCTTGCCGCTGGCCGCGTAGACCGCCTGGAGGCGGTTGGACGCGGTCTCGTCCGGGCCGACGAGGCGGAAGTCCCGGCGTTCGGCGGTGGCCCGCATGACGTCCTCGAGCATGTCGCCGAGGACGCGGGTCGGTTCGTGCAGCGTGGCGCCTGGTTTGTCGACGGCGACGGCGTACCGCTCCAGCGGCGGCAGCGGCAGCTCGCGCGCCAGCAGGCCGCCGTTGGCGTGCGGGGTGGCGCCGAGCCGGCGGACGCCCTCGGGGACGCAGGCCAGTACCTCCGGGCGAGGGACGCCCCGCTCGTCGAAGAGTTCCTCGGGCCGGTACGAGCGCAGCCACCGCTCCAGTTGCCGCAGGTGCTCGGGGTTGTCCCGGACGGCGGCCAGCGGGACCTGGTGGGCCCGCCAGGTCCCCTCGACGGGCAGTCCGTCGACCTCGGCGGGCCCGGTCCAGCCCTTCGGGGTGCGCAGCACGATCACCGGCCAGCGGGGCCGTTCGGTGGCGCCGTCCTCGCGGGCGGCGCGCTGGGCGGCGGCGATGCGGTCGAGGGCGGTGTCCATGGCGTCGGCCATGGCGCGGTGCACGGCGGCCGGGTCGTCGCCGGTGACGTGGATCGGGTCGTGGCCGTAGCCGGTCAGCAGGTCGTCGAGTTCGGCCTCGGGGATCCGGGCGAGCACGGTCGGGTTGGCGATCTTGTAGCCGTTGAGGTGCAGGATCGGCAGGACGGCGCCGTCGTGGACCGGGTCGAGGAACTTGTTGGAGTGCCAGGAGGCGGCAAGCGGTCCGGTCTCCGCCTCGCCGTCGCCGATGACGCAGGCTACGACGAGATCCGGGTTGTCCAGCGCGGCGCCGTAGGCGTGGGAGAGCGCGTAGCCGAGTTCGCCGCCCTCGTGGATCGAGCCGGGCGTCTCGGGGGCCACGTGGCTGGGCACTCCGCCGGGGAAGGAGAACTGCCTGAAGAGCCGCGCCATGCCGGCGGCGTCGCGTGTGACGTCGGGGTAGGTCTCGGAGTAGGAGCCCTCCAGCCAGGAGTTGGCCAGCACCGCGGGTCCGCCGTGGCCGGGTCCCCAGACACACAGGGCGTTCAGGCCGCGGGACTTGATGACGCGGTTGAGGTGGGTGTGCACCAGGTTCAGGCCGGGCGAGGTGCCCCAGTGGCCGAGCAGCCGGGGCTTGACGTGTTCCGGACGCAGCGGTTCGGTCAGCAGCGGGTTGGCCATGAGGTAGATCTGGCCGACGGACAGGTAGTTCGCGGCGCGCCAGTGGGCGTCCAGCGACCGCAGTTCGTCCTGCGTGAGGCGGTCGGCCGCCTGCTGGGTGTCGACGGACATCGGGGGTCCTTTCCTTTCCTTGCCGGGGCCGGGGCGGGGCCGGGCCCGGACCTGGTCCTCGGCTGAGGGGGTGACATCCGGGGCATGCCCAGCCGCGGCGGGGCGGGCGGGTGCCGGTGTCGCGGCTGCGGTGGACGATGTGAGAGCGGGTGAGGTGGCCGACCGGCGCGGTGAGCACGTGGACCGGGCGGGTGAAGGGCCGGAACGCGACAGCGCGAGCGCGCTGACCGCGTGCGGCTTGTACAGCAGCGGGGCGCCGGCCACGAGGCCGGCGTCCGGTTCAAGGCAGAAGATCGAGCGGAACCAGACGGAGACGGCCCCGTAGTAGCGGTGCCCCCGCCCGCGATGTCGGCGTCGACGGTGGCGGCGTCGACGGTGGCGGGCGGGCCCAGCACGACGGTCGCGGCGAGCGAGACGTACATGGCCTTGTCGTTGCGGGTGGTGGCGGAGAACACCGGACGACCCGTGCGGCGCCGGCTCCCTCTTCCTGGCCACCGCTTCGCTCCTTCCCGGACCTGAGGGCCCTTCGGATGTGCGCCTCGGTCCCTGTCCAGGGAACGCCATCGCATGTGTTGCCACAATCCCGGCACCGACACCCCGGGCCGCGCCTTTCACGGGGTGCGGCCCATGCCCTGAGCGCACGCCGGGCCGGGCGGACGGCGGGCCGGGCGGACGGCTGCTGCTGCTGCAAACGGGTGCCGGGCCGGGCGCGTACGGCCTCGACGGCCCCTCTACGCGACTCCGGGGGTGCCGGGTCCGGCACGTCGGCGTTCTCCTGGGCGGCTTCCGCCATCCGCGTGAGGCGGCCGTCCCGGTGGGCGTCACGCGGAACCGGCTCATCGCTTCGGCAGCCGGCAACCGACAGCCGCAGTGCTCGCGCATCACGCGGTTCCCCTCGTCGTGGCCTGGACCGGGCAAGAACAGAGGGGTCCCCCGCCGCGCGGGCGCGCCGGTCGCCCCGTTCCACTGTCCGCGCCCGGGCCCTTCGCCGGAGAGGGCCGAACGTCCCCCGCACCGGGCCCGTCCGTCCCCGGCGTGCGGACCGGACGGCGGGCGTCCCGGCTCCGGTTGCGGGTGCCGGGCGTCCGGCTGCACCGACGGGCGGGTCCGGCGGGGAGGCACCCGGCGGCCGTGCGCGGTCCCCGTGGCCGCCCGGGTCCGGGTACGGCCTCAAGGGCCGTCCGGCCCTAACGGTCTTCGGCGTCCGGGAGGGACCATGGACGGGTGTTCCCCACCGACGGCTTCCGCGTGCTCGGCCGGCAGAAGTGCCTGCGCCTGCTGGCCAGGGTGCCGGTGGGCCGGGTCGTGTACACCCGCCGGGCGCTGCCCACGGCGCTCCCGGTCAACTTCTCCCTAGACACGGACTCCTCCGTCGTGCTGCGCACCTCGGGGGACTCGGACCTCGTCCGGGCCATCGACGGGGTGGTGGTGGCGTTCGAGGCGGACGACTTCGACGCCGAGGTCCGAACCGGGTGGAGCGTGGTCGTCACCGGCCGCGCGACGGTGGTGACCGAGCCAGCCGAGCACGAACGCCTGTCACGCACCGGTCCGCGCTCCTGGGTGGTCACCCGCGGCGGAGTCTTCGTGCGCATCGAGGCGGAACTGGTCACCGGCCGGGAGCTGGCGGGCAGCCCGGGCGCGCACTGAGGCGAAGCGGCCGCGTGCCACCGGGTGCTCCGGCCGGAATCCGTCCCGGCCGGGGTGCGGACCGGACCGGCGTTTCGATCATCACGGTGGGGCGGTCACGGCGAGTTGGGGCCGAACCGCCCTGTGCCCAGGGCCTGTCGGTCCCCTCCCGGAGGCCGGGCCGCGCCGGGGCGGGTCAGTCCGTGCCGGGAACGACGAGCACGTTCTCGCCGAAGCGGCCGGCGACGTAGTCCTCGATGTCGGTCACCGTGGTCCGGGCGATCTGCCCGACGGCGTCCCTGGTGAAGTGCGCCTGGTGGGAGGTGACCAGGACGTTGCCGGAGTCGCTGACGCCGCTGAGCACGATCTCGTGGCCCATGGCGGTCGGCGCGGGGTCCTGGGCCAGGAACAGCCGCAGGCAACGCAGCTCGTGGCGGCCGAGAACGCGCTGTCGAACGCCTCCCTCAGCAGCGGCTCCTCGTCGGCGGGGACGCCGCAGGCAACGATCTCCACGTGTTCTCCTCCGTCGGATCCGGCGATCACTCACCCACCGCAGGGCGGGACCGCCCCGGGCGAGAGGGCTCCGGGCGAGAGGGCTCCGGGAGAGAGGGTCGGCCGGGCCGGGGGCCCACCGTCCCCGGACGCCGCGTCACCAGGATTGCTCGGGAGACCCGTCGACGCCGCGCCACCTGGTGCACCCCGGAGTTCCGTCGACGCCGCGTCACCAGGTGCGCCTCCGGGACCCGTCACGGGCCGGGCGGCCGCCGCTTCCCCAGGGAGACCGGAGCGCGGCGTGCCGACGGAGGCGCTCCCGGCGGGCGCGGCGGGCCGGCCGTCGAGCGGGACGAGTGGTGCGCCGGTGGCGGACGGTCCGCGGCGGAAAGTACGGTGGCGTCCTGGAGTCCGGCCCCGGGGGACGTGTACGAGCACGCGGGCCGGCGGGCGGCGGGTGGAGGCGGCATGGCCGGTAAGAAGGCGGCGAAGCTGCCGCGCGTGGTGTACGAGAACGAACTGCTGCGTCTGCAGACCGAGTTGGTGAAGCTGCAGGAGTGGGTGCGGACCGAGGGCGCCCGGCTGGTGGTGGTCTTCGAGGGCCGGGACGCGGCGGGCAAGGGCGGCACCATCAAGCGGGTCGCCGAGCATCTCAATCCCCGGGTGGCCCGGATCGCGGCGCTGCCGAAGCCGACCGAGCGCGAGCGCACGCAGTGGTACTTCCAGCGGTACGTGGAGCACCTGCCGGCCGCCGGGGAGATCGTGCTGTTCGACCGGTCCTGGTACAACCGGGCCGGGGTCGAGCACGTGATGGGCTTCTGCACCAAGGAGGAGCACCAGCTCTTCCTGCGCCAGTGCCCGATCTTCGAGCGGATGCTGGTGGAGGACGGGATCCTGCTGCGCAAGTACTGGTTCTCGGTGAGCGACACCGAGCAGCAGGAGCGGTTCAGGCGCCGGCTGGAGGATCCGCTGCGGCAGTGGAAGCTGTCCCCGATGGACCTGGAGTCGATCACGCACTGGGAGGCCTACTCCCGGGCCAAGGACGAGATGATGGTCCACACCGACATCGCCGAGGCCCCGTGGTTCGTCGTGGAGAGCGACGACAAGCGGCGGGCGCGGCTGAACATGATCGCCCACCTGCTGGGCTCCGTCCCGTACCACGAGGTGCCCCCGCAGGTGCTGCGGCTGCCGCCGCGTCCGCCGTCGACCGGCTACGAGCGTCCGCCGCGCGATCTGCAGACGTACGTGCCCGATCACACCGCCGGCCTCTGAGCGGCCGGCGGCCCCCCACGCGGGGCCGCCCCACGCCGGGCCCGGCCGCGCCGCACCACGGCGCCCCGCGCCCCGGCCACCGCCGCACGCTCGCTGGAGTGCGGCGGCGGCCGGGCGGGGCAGCGCAGCCAGGCGTGGTCGCCGACGACGGGGGGCCGAGCCCACCGCCGTTGTACGGTCAGCGTCCCTCCCGGCCCCGTTTGTCCTGGATCTGGGTGGCGATGACGGCGGCCTGGATGCGCCGCTCGACGCCGAGTTTGGCGAGCAGGCGGGAGATGTGGTTCTTCACCGTCTTCTCGGCGAGGTACAGTCGCTGACCGATCTGACGGTTCGTCAGCCCCTCGCCGATGAGGGCCAGGATCTCCCGTTCGCGGTCGGTGAGGCCGGGCAGCTCGTCGATTTCCTCCCGCTGCTGCGGGCCTCCGCGCAGCCGGGCCATCAGCCTGGTGGTGGCGCTGGAGTCGAGCAGCGACTGGCCGGCCGCCACGGTGCGGACGGCGGACACCAGGTCGGAGCCCTGGATCTGCTTGAGGACGTAACCGGAGGCGCCCGCCATGATCGAGTCGAGCAGCGCCTCCTCGTCGTCGAACGAGGTCAGCATCAGGCAGGCCAGCTCGGGCATCCGCGAGCGCAGCTCCCTGCAGACGCTCACGCCGTCGCCGTCGGGCAGCCGGACGTCCAGCACCGCGACGCGGGGGCGCAGCGCGGGGATCCGCACCAGCGCCTGCTCCGCCGTGCCGGCCTCGCCGATCACCTCGATGTCCGGTTCGTCGTCCAGCAGGTCGCGCACACCGCGCCGGACCACCTCGTGATCGTCCAGCAGGAAGACCGGGATCGGGCTGCCCTGCTCGCCGTCCGCCATTGACCGCTCCTCGTCCGCGCCTCCCGGCCACCGGCGGGTACCGGCGGCCTCCCTAAGGGATCCTTGCCCCGCCGGGGCCGGACAGCCAGGGCCGAACGGCCCTGGTGTGCGGGACACCGTGCGGTTCCGGCCGCTGTCCGTGCCCGGGGCGACCCGCACCCGCCGGGTACCCAGGGCTGACGGCCGGGGAGCGCGGAGGGGCGGGCGGCGGGCCGTGGGCGGCGCGTCAGGCGGGAAGGTGGACGCCGTACATCGTGCGGCCGCCGACGAGCTCCCGGCCGGTGACCAGCTCGGGCTCGATGCGCACGAAGACCTCGTCGGGCGAGGGCGCCCAGGAGCGCGGGCCGATCCGGTCCAGGCGCTCCGCCTCGGCCGGGTCCGTGACGACCCGGGCCCGGCCGGTGACGACGACGCTCCACCCGGACCGCCCGTCCGCGTCGACCGCGTCCGCCTCGAAGGCCACGACGGAGCCGTCGACGGCGCGGGCCATCTCCGAAGCCGCCGAGGTGCGCAGCAGCACCGCGCCGTCGTCGTCGAGGCTGAAGTTCACCGGCACGACGGCGGGCAGCGCCTGGCGCGTGTGGACGATACGGCCGACGGGGGCCGTGCCCAGCAGGTGCTCGCACTCGTGACGGCCGAGCTCGCGGAATCCATCGTTCGGGTACATCGGACAGACCGTCTTTCGCCAGTTGGACCGGATCACGATCCATGCTGGGCCGGACCCCGGCCGCCGCGCGAGGGACCACCGGCCCCTCCGGCCCGGCAGAACGGCCCGTGGGCGGACGGCGCCCCGGGTGGGCCGGGCGGCCCGGCCGCGGCCACGCAGGCGCCACGCGCGGCCCCGGCATACCGACCCGCCCACGGCACGACTGCGCCCGGTGTGCGGTCCTGCCGTCACCGAGTGTGACGACAGGAGGGCGGGCGTGCGCGCGGGGGCGGGCGCATGGGTGTGCGCGCGAGGGCGGACTCACGAGCGTGCGCGCAAGGACGGGGACGAACCCGGCGCCGCTGTGCCAGGAGCAAGGGCGGGGACGAGCCTGGCGCCGCTGTGCCAGGAGCGGGGGCGGAGGCGGACGGGCGGCCAGCGGGCTGCGGACCGGTGCCACCGCGGATCCGGCTCGGCGCCCGGGAGGGCCGGACGGCCTGAGCCGCGGGCATCCGGCGCGGCGACCTCCCGGCCGGCGGCCGGTGCGCCGGGCGGCGGTGGCCGGACCGGCGGCGCGTCGAGGGGTGGGAGCGGGAACGGCCCCTGCTCGTTCACCGGTGGCGGCACAGGACCGGCTGGCGGCGCGCGGCCCGCTTACCCTGCCATCGCTGCGCGCCCGGGCGGCCACGGCGGCATGACGGGCCGTGAGGCCGGCATCTCCTCTACCCGGAATCCCCCCGTCAGCAAGTCCGCTGTAAGTAGGCTGATATGCATGAAGGCACTTTTGTTGTCTGGTGGCTCAGGTACCCGGTTGCGCCCCATAACCCACACATCGGCGAAGCAGCTCGTACCCGTCGCGAACAAGCCGGTGCTGTTCTACGGCCTGGAGGCGATCGCCGAGGCCGGCATCACCGACGTCGGCATCATCGTCGGGGACACGGCCGAGGAGATCCGGGAGGCGGTAGGCGACGGTTCCGCGTTCGGGCTCGCCGTCACCTACATCCCGCAGGAGGCCCCGCTGGGCCTGGCCCACGCGGTGCTGATCGCCCGCGAGTTCCTGGGCGACGACGACTTCGTGATGTACCTCGGCGACAACTTCATCGTCGGCGGCATCAGGGATCTGGTGGACGCCTTCCGCGCCGAGCGGCCGCAGGCCCAGATCCTGCTGACCCGGGTGCCGGACCCGACCGCCTTCGGTGTGGCCGAACTCGACGCGCAGGGGCGGGTGACCGGCCTGGAGGAGAAGCCGAAGCACCCCAAGAGCGAACTGGCCCTGGTGGGCGTGTACCTGTTCACGCCCGCGATCCACGAGGCCGTGCGCTCCATCGAGCCCTCCTGGCGCGGCGAGCTGGAGATCACGCATGCCATCCAGTGGCTGATCGACGCCGGACGCGACGTGCGCTCCACCACGATCTCGGGGTACTGGAAGGACACCGGGAACGTCACCGACATGCTCGAGGTCAACCGCTCGGTGCTGGAGACCCTGGACCGCCGGATCGACGGCACCGTCGACGACGACAGCGAGATCATCGGGCGGGTGCGGATCGAGTCCGGCGCGAAGGTGACCGGCAGCCGGATCGTGGGCCCGGTGGTCATCGGCGCGGACACCGTGATCACCGACTCGTACATCGGCCCCTTCACCTCGATCGCCGGCGACTGCCGGATCGAGGACAGCGAGATCGAGTACTCGATCGTCCTGCGCGACTCCTCCGTGAGCGGCGTCCGGCGGGTGGAGGCCTCCCTCATCGGCCGCAACGTCGAGGTGACGCCCTCGCCCGGCAGGCCCGCCGCCCACCGGTTCGTCCTGGGCGACCACAGCAGGGTCCAGATCTCTTCATGACGACCGGCGACACGGTGAACGGCCGAGTCGGCCGCACCGACGACACAAGGAGACCGACCCGTTGAACACGAGGATCCAGCCCACCGCCCAGGTCGACGCGACGGCCGCCGTCGGTGACGGCACGACGGTCTGGGATCTGGCCCAGATCCGGGAGGACGCCCGGCTGGGCAGCGGGTGCATCGTGGGCCGGGGGGCCTACGTGGGCCCTGGGGTGCGGATCGGCGACCGCGTGAAGCTCCAGAACCACGCCCTGGTCTACGAGCCCGCGGTGCTCGGCGACGGCGTGTTCGTCGGGCCGGCGGCGGTGCTCACCAACGACCACAACCCGCGTTCGGTGGACCCGGAGGGCCGGCTGAAGCGCGGCGGCGACTGGGAGGCCGTGGCCGTGGTGGTGGACGAGGGGGCTTCGCTGGGGGCCCGTTCGGTGTGCGTGGCGCCGGTGCGCGTCGGGCGCTGGGCGCTGGTCGCGGCGGGTGCCGTGGTGACCCGTGACGTGCCGGACTTCGCGCTCGTGGCGGGCGTGCCCGCGCGCCGGATCGGCTGGGTCGGCCGGGCCGGCGTCCGGCTGGTGGAGCGGGAGGGCGAGCCGGGATGCTGGGAGTGCCCCGAGACCGGTGAGCGGTACGACGAGAAGGGCGGCGAACTAGTCCCGCGCGCCTGATGAGTCGGACTTCAGAAGTACCGGTCCCGATTTACCCAAAACACCGTTCGTCGAACATGTGCAGGCATAACATGTGTGCGAACTGTGCAGGCTCAGCACAGTGAGCACACGATTCGGCAGTGCCCGGGGGGGGTTTCACAGTGGGGACATCTGTGCCTGAAACGAGGAGCGGCAGCCGCTCCGGCGCCTGACATCCACGTCGCCTTTTTCACCGCCCGGCCGTTCGCGCCGCGGCGATCTCAAGTCTGCGCGAAAACAGGACCCACAGGGGGGTTGGTGTGTCCGAACGATGACCATCACACGTCTGGCGGCGCTCGGCCGTGAGGAGCCGCGGCTGCTCACGCTCGCCCAACGGCTGCTCTCGGTCGCCGAGTCGGGGCTTCCGTCGATGCTGCTCCCCGGCAAGGAGGCCTTCGCCTTCACCATGGCCGGGCACCGGTCACCCGACGGCTCCTGGGCCCTGGAGCGGCGCGGGACCAGCACCCGGTACGCGGCCATCACCGCGCTCGGGGCGCGGTTCCTGCCCGCGGACCGCCAGCGCGCGGTGCTCGGCGGGCGCGGCGCCCAGGAGTTCACGGGCCTGCTGATCGAGTCGCTGCCCGCGGTGACCAACCTCGGCGACGCGGCGCTCATCGCCTGGGCCGCCGCCGACACCGGGCATCCCAAACTGTCCGACGCCCTCGACCGGATGAACGCTCTGGACGAGGAGGGGCGGCCGCAGTACACCGTCGAGGCCGCCTGGGTGCTGTCCGCCCTCGCGGCGGCGCGCGGCACGGCCGACGTGGAGGGGCGTCTCACCGCGGCCCGCGACCGCCTGCTGCGGGCCCGGATCGGCGGCAGCCCGCTGTTCCCGCACGCCACGGGCCCCGGCCTGGTGCCCTGGTACCGGGCCCATGTGAGCTGCTTCGCCGACCAGACCTATCCGCTCCAGGCCCTGGCCCGGGCGCACGCCACCGGCGACGGAGGCGGCGATCCGCGGGCGCTGGCCGCGGCCGAGGCCTGCGCCGCGCGCATCTGCGAACTGCAGGGCGACGGCGGGCAGTGGTGGTGGCACTACGACGCCCGCACCGGCGGCGTCGTGGAGGGCTACCCGGTCTACAGCGTCCATCAGCACGCGATGGCGCCGACCGCCCTGTTCGACCTCGCCGACGCCGGCGGCACCGACTTCGCCGCGTCGGTCCGCAAGGGCCTGGCCTGGATGACGGCCGTACCGGAACTGGCCGGACACCCGGAGCCGCTGATCCTGGACGAGCTGGGCGTCACCTGGCGCAAGGTCTTCCGGGGCGACCCGAAGAAGGCCGTACGCGCCGCCCGGGGCCTCGGCACCCGGGTGGTTCCCCACCTCCGGCTGAAGCCCCTGGACCGGGTGTACCGACCCGTCTCCGTGGACCGCGAATGCCGGCCGTACGAATTCGGCTGGATGCTCCACGCCTGGCAGGGAGGCAGAGTATGAGCGGGCGTCAGTCCCTCTTCGGGGTCGAACTGGACCCCCTGACCATGGACGAGACGGTAGGGCGCTGCCTGGCCGCGGTGCGCGAGGGCCGGCAGCTGGAGATCGGGGTGGTCAACGCCGCGAAGCTGGTGAACATGCGGCGCGACAAGCGGCTCGCCGAGGCCGTGGCCGGCTGCGATCTCGTCCTCGCCGACGGGCAGGCCGTGGTCTGGGCCGGCCGGATCCTGCGCGCCCCGCTGCCGGAGCGGGTGGCCGGCATCGACCTGTTCCTGCGGCTGCTGGCCGAGGCGGAGTCCGCGGGCATGAGCGTGTACTTCCTCGGCGCCCGCCAGGAGGTGCTGGAGCGGATGCTGGACCAGGTGGCCGGCCGCTTCCCTGGCCTGAAGGTGGCCGGCAGCAGGAACGGCTACTTCGACGACTCCGAGCAGCAGGCCGTCGCGGACGCGATCGCCCGCAGCGGGGCCCAGATGCTGTTCCTCGGCATGACCTCGCCCAAGAAGGAGATCTTCACCGCCGCGTACGGCGAGCGCACCGGCGCCCGTCTCGTGCACGGCGTCGGCGGCTCCTTCGACATCCTGGCCGGGGTCACCAGACGGGCCCCGGTCTCCTGGCAGCGGTGGGGCGTCGAGTGGCTCTACCGCGCGCTGCAGGAGCCGCGCCGGCTGGGCCGGCGCTACCTCACCACCAATGCGGCCTTCGTCCTCATGACGGCGCGCGAGTTCGTGCGGCTCACCCCGTCCCCCGCCTCCGCGAACAGGAGCAACTGATGCGCGTCGTCGTGGTCGGACAGGGATACGTCGGCCTGCCACTGGCCATCCGGGCCGCCGAGGTCGGTCACGAGGTGATCGGCTACGACGTGGACTCCCGGCGGATCAAGAGCCTCGCCGCCGGCGAGTCCTTCGTCGAGGACGTCTCCTCGGAGCGGATCCGCGCCGCACTGGACAACGGCGCCTACCGCCCGAGCGACGCGGCCCGGGACTGCGGCGGCTTCGACGTCGCCGTGGTGACCGTGCCCACCCCGCTGCACGAGGGCACCCCCGACCTGCGGTACATCAGGGAGTCCGCGGTCACCCTCGCCCGCTATCTGCGTCCCGGCGCCACCGTCGTCCTGGAGTCGACCACCTATCCCGGCACCACCCAGGAGCTGTTCGCCCCGATCCTGGAGGACGGCTCGGGCCTGGCCGCGGGCCCCGACTTCCACCTCGGCTACAGCCCGGAGCGGATCGACCCCGGAAACGCCGTCTGGGGCTTCAAGGAGACCCCGAAGGTCGTGTCCGGCGTCGACACGGCCTCGCTGGAGGCCGTGCGCGACTTCTACGGGCAGCTCGTCGACACCACCGTGCCGGTGCGCTCCCCCAAGGAGGCCGAACTCGCCAAGCTGCTGGAGAACACCTTCCGGCACGTCAACATCGCGCTGGTCAACGAGATCGCGATGTTCGCGCACCATCTGGACATCGACGTCTGGCAGGCCATCGACGCCGCCTCCACCAAGCCGTTCGGCTTCATGAAGTTCACCCCCGGGCCGGGCGTCGGCGGCCACTGCCTGCCGATCGACCCCTCGTACCTGTCCTGGCGGGTGCAGCGCGAACTCGGCCAGAGCTTCCGCTTCGTGGAGCTGGCCAACGACATCAACAACCACATGCCCGAGTACGTGGCACGGCGCATCAGCGACCTGTTCAACGAAAGACGCCGTGCCGTGAACGGCTCGAAAATCCTGCTGCTGGGCCTCGCCTACAAGAAGAACACCGGCGACGCCCGCGAGTCGCCCGCCCTGCGCATCTCCCAGTTGCTGCTCGACATGGGGGCCCAGGTCAAAGCGGCCGACCCGCACGTGGTCGAGAGCCTGCCGGTGGACACCCGGCTGGTGCGGGTCGAGCCGGTACCGGAGGAACTGGCCGCCGCCGACGTGGTGGTGCTGCTCACCGACCACGACAGCTTCGACTACGAACTCGTCGCCGAACACGCCCGCTTCGTACTCGACTGCCGCCGCCGGCTGTCGGCCGGGCCCACGATCGAGGTGCTCTGAACCATGCCCCGCATCGTCTGTGTCGCCGGCGCGCGACCCAACTACATGAAGATCAAACCGGTGATGGACGCCCTGGAGCGCCGGGGCGCCGAGGTGGTCCTCGTCCACACCGGCCAGCACTACGACCCGGCGATGAACGACGTGTTCTTCGCCGACCTCGGCATCCGGACGCCCGACCACTTCCTCGGGGTCGGCTCCGGCACCCACGCCGAGCAGACCGGACGCGTGATGACCGCGTTCGAGCCACTGCTCGGCGAGCTGTCCCCGGACGTCGTCGTGGTGGTCGGGGACATCAACTCCACCCTGGCCTGCGCCCTGGTCACCGCCAAGGCCGGCCCGCTGCTGGCCCATGTGGAGGCCGGACTGCGCAGCCGTGACTGGAGCATGCCGGAGGAGGTCAACCGGGTCGCCACCGACCGCGTCAGCGACTACCTGCTGGCCCCCTCCCCCGACGCCGCCGCGAACCTGCGTGCCGAGGGGTACCGCGACGACCAGATCCACCTGGTCGGCAACGTCATGATCGACACGCTGCTGGCCAACCTGGAGCGGGCCCGCGCCTCGGACGTCCTCGACCGGTACGGCCTGTCCAGGGGGGAGTACGGTCTGGTCACCCTGCACCGGCCCGCCAACGTGGACGACCCCGGCGTCCTCACCGGGCTGCTGAAGGCGCTCGGCGAAGTCGCCGGCCGCTGCCCGCTGCTGCTGCCGGTGCACCCACGGGCCGCCGAACGGCTGGCCGCCCTCGGAGTCCCCGGGGGCGTCCGGCTGGTGCCGCCCGCCGGCTACCTGGACTTCATCGCGCTGCAGGACTCGGCTCGCCTGGTGCTGACCGACTCGGGCGGTGTGCAGGAGGAGACCACCGCGCTGGGCGTGCCCTGCGTGACCCTGCGGGACAACACCGAGCGGCCCGTCACCGTGGAGCAGGGCACCAACGTGCTGGCGGGCCGGGACCCGGCCCGCATCGTGTCCACCGTGAACCGGGTGCTGGACGATCCGCCCGCGCCGCGCCGGCCCGAACTGTGGGACGGCCGTGCGAGCGACCGCATCGCCGGCGTGCTGCTGGAGGGAGGACCCGCGGGCGGCCGGCCGAGGCCGACCGACCGGGCGTGCACCGTATGATCCGCTCGCCACATATGCTCATCGGGGGTCGGGGCGTGAGGGGGGACCACCATGGATCTCGCTGAGATCTTCCGGGTCATGCGCAGGCGCTGGTACGTGCTGCTGCCCGGACTGCTGCTGACCGCCGGCCTGGCGGTCGCCGTGGCACTGGTGGTTCCGGTCACCTACCAGTCGCAGAGCACGGTGGCCCTTCTGAACTCCCAGAAGGCCACCGTGGCCTACGACGGCAATCCGTTCCTCAGCACCCAGACCTCGCTCACCGGCATGGCCGACAGCCTGGCCCGCAACCTGAACTCCGACGGCTCGGTACGGGAACTGAAGTCCCGTGGCGCCACGGGCACGTTCGCGGCCAAGATCGCCGACAACGCGCAGGGGCCGCTCATGTGGCTCACCGTCACCGGCACCGACAAGGCCGCAGTCCTGGAATCGGACCGCGTCCTGACGGCGTTCGCCAAGGAGCGGCTGGACCAGTTCCAGAGGCAGCAGTCGGTCGCGCCGAAGGCCATGATCCGCATGACCACGATCGTGCCCCCGCAGAACCCGGTGGCGCAGACCAAGACCAGGCTGGAGTACCTGGTCATGGCCGGGGCCCTGGGCCTGGTGCTGAGCATGGGCGCCGCGTTCTACGTGGAGGCGCGCAAGAGGTCGCCGAAGCCCGGGCCGGAGCACGAGGCCGCCCCCGTCCCCTCGGCCGGGACCCCGGTCGTGGAGGAGACGCTCACCATGCGGCGGCTGCCGCACTGGTCGCGGCCCGCCGAGGACGGGCCCGCCGCCGCAGGAACCACCGCGCCGCGGCCCGTAGTGGCCGGGGCGTCCGCCGCAGAGCCGCTCGACGAGGAGTCGACTCATGGACACCGCCCGCGCGCCGGAGACCGGTGAGACGAGCGACGGCCCCGCTCCTCCCGCTCCCGCACTCCCCGCTCCGCCCGAATCCGCTCCGCCCGGCCCCGCCGCACCCCCTTCTCCCGACCTCGGTCTGAAGGTGCGTTCGGCGGCCCGGTGGAGCCTGATCAACACCGTCGTCATGCGGCTGGGCAACTTCGCGACCGGCATCCTGCTGGCGCGTTTCGCCCTGGGCCCCGCGGAATGGGGCGTGTACGGCATCGCCCAGACCGTGCTGCTGGTCCTGCTGTCCGCGAACGAGCTGGGCGTGGGGCTGGCCATCGTGCGCTGGGAGGGGGACGCGCGGCGGTTCGCGCCGACCGTGCTGACCCTCAGCACCCTCTCCAGCGGCCTGCTGTACGTGGCCCTGTTCGCGGCGGCGCCGACGGTGGCCGGTCTGATCGGTTCGCCGGACGCCGTGGGCGTACTGCGGGTGATGTGCCTGTGCGTGGTGATCGACGGGGTGGCCCAGGTGCCCGGCGGCTTCCTCACCCGTGAGTTCGCCCAGGGCAAGCGGATGGTCGTCGACGCCCTCAACTTCGTGACCGGCACCGCGGTGACGCTGCTGCTGGCCTTCGAGGGCTGGGGGGCGATGAGCTTCGCCTGGGGAGCCGTGGCGGGGAACCTGGTGACGCTGGTCGGCTGCGGGCTGGCGGCGCCCGGCACCCTGAAGTTCGGCTGGGACACCGGCCAGGCGCGGGCGCTGCTGAGATTCGGGCTTCCGCTGGCGGGGGCGAGCATGCTGGCCCTGGCGGTGGTCAACGTCGACACCATGGTGGTGGGCGCGACACTGGGCAACGTGTCCCTGGGCTTCTACGTGCTGGCCTTCAACATCTCCGGCTGGCCGGTGCGGATCGTCTCCGAGGCCGCCCGCCGGGTCTCCTTCGCCGGCTTCTCCCGCCTGGCCGAGTCCCCGCGGGCGCTCGCCCAGGGCTTCAGCCGGGCCCTGGGCGTGCTGATCACCGCCACCGTACCGCTGTGCGTCCTGCTGGCCGGCCTCGCGGAGCCGGTCGTCCGGCTGGTGTACGGCAGCCAGTGGACCCCGGCGGCCGCGGCACTGCCCTGGCTGATGGCCCTCGGCCTGATCCGCATCGGCGGCGAACTCGCCTACGACTGCCTGGTCGCGATCGGACAGCGCCGGTCGCTCTTCCTGGTGCAGGGGCTGTGGCTGGTGGCCCTGATCCCGGTGCTCGTCGTCGCCGCCCGCCTGCACGGCATCGTCGGAGTCTCGCAGGGCCATGTCGTGGTCGCCGCGGGCATGGTGGTGCCCGTGTTCCTGATCGCCCTCGGCCGTGGCGGCATCGGCGTCGGCCGGATCGCCAGGGCCTGCGCCTGGCCCTTCCTCGGCGGGGCCGTGATGGCAGCGGTGGTCCTCGGTCTGCGGCACCCGTTCGGCGACGGCCGGCTCGCGCTCCTCGCCATCGGCACGATCGCCCTGGCCGCCTACACGCTGTGCGTACTGCCCAGCCGCGGCTTCCTGCGCGGCGTCGGCCGCGGTGAACGACCCCACCGCGGCCGGCGCAGGCCGTCCGCACCGCTTCGGCCTGACCGACAGGACGTGGAATGAACCGGATGTCACGGCGTATCAGCCAAGGCCTGCTCACCGGACCGCTGCTGGCGGCGTTACTCGCGGTCATGGCAGTGGCCTGTTCGGGATCGGACCGGGCCGCCTCGCCCCCGTGTCCGGACGACGCGCTGACCTGCCCCACGAGCGCGTCCCCGGCGTCACCGGGCGCGAGACGGTCGACCGCGGCCGGCGACGACTCCACGACGGGCGCCTCCGCCCCGCCGTCCCCGGCCGGGAAACCCACCGCGACGGCCGGTGCGCGGGGTACGACCGAGAAGCCCTCGGCCAGGGCCGCCTGCGCCTCGCCCGGACCCTGCGGCTTCCCCGACGCCCGTACCACCGGCCCGCGCATCCCCCTCACACCGCACAGAACGGGGGCGCTGACCGTCCGCACCGACGGGCTCGTCATCCGGGGCTGGGACATCACCGGCTCGCTCGACATCTACGCCAACGACGTCACCGTCATCGACACCAAGGTGACCTCCGACAACTGGTGGGGCGTCAACCTGCGCCCGGGCTACCGCGGCCTGCGGGTGCTGCACTCCACGATCACCGCCGTGCCGGGCAAGGGGCCCGACAACGGCGGCGTGGACTACGCCGTGTCGAACATGGGCGGCAGCTCCATCGAGGTCGGATGGTGCGACGTCTCGGTGTTCGGCGACGCCCTGGCCATGGGGCAGGGCAACCTGCACGACAACTACGTGCACGACATCGCCCCGTTCATCAACCGGGACGGCGAGTGGCAGCACACCAACGCGGTGATCAGCGGTGGCGGCAACACCGGGCAGCTGATCATCCGGCGCAACACCCTGCTGAACCCGACCGGTCTCAAGCAGGGGGCCTCCGGAAGCATCGGCCTGTTCGCGGACACCGGGGTGGTCCGCAACGTCGTCGTCGACCACAACTGGCTGGCCGGCGGCGCCTACGCCCTCTACGGAGGAGACAAGGGCGCCACCGGCGTCAAGGTCACCGACAACATCTTCTCCACGCAGTACCACCCCGCCTCCGGCGGCTACGGCGCTGTCGCCCACTGGAACGCGGGCGGCGCCGGGAACGTGTGGCGCGGCAACCGGATGTCCGACGGCCGCCCGGTCCGACCCGAGCCGACCTCGTGAACGGGGCGCCCTGCCGGGAGGCGATCACATGACGCGTCGTGTCGCACGGGCGCCCTGGGAGGTGCTCAAGGCGGCGTTCGGCTGGCTCGTGCTCTTCGAGGCCAGGAACAAGGTCGTGCTGGCCCCCTCCGCGGTGCGGCTGCGCCGGTTCGAGGACGCCGAGACCCGGCGGCTGGCCGCGGCCCTGCCGTCACCGCCGGCGGCGCTGGTCGCCACCGTGATCGCCACCCACCGGCGGCCCGAGGCGCTGCGCGCCGCGGTGCGCTCGGCCCTTGGGCAGACGGTACGCGACCAGGTCGTCATCGTGGTCGACGACGGCGCCGGGCTGCCCGAACTCCCCGACGACGAGCGGCTGTGGGCCGTGTCGCTGTCGCACAACACGGGCGTGGCGGGCGTCGTGCGCAACGTGGGCATCCGCCTCACCCGCTCGCGGTACGTGGCGTTCCTGGACGACGACAACCTCTGGGAACCCGACCATCTCGAAAGGGCGTTGGCGGTCCTGGAGGCGCCCGGCGGGCCCGACGGCGTCTACACGGCGCTGCGCCGGGTGCTGCCCGACGGCACCGAGAAGGACATCCTGTCGGTGCCCTGGGACCGCCGCCGCGCGGCTCGCGAGTCCTTCCTGGACACCAACGCCTTCGTCGCCCGCCGTACTCGCCGGCTGGTCTTCAGCCGCCTGCACCGGAGCCCGGAGGTGATGCCCCGCGAGGACTGGGAGCTGATCCACCGGTACGGCCGCAGGCACCGGGTGCGCCACGTGCCGCACCCCACCGTCCGGTACCTGATGAACCCGGCCAGCTTCTACACCCAGTGGTGACAGCCGGCCCGGCGCTCGCTCCCCTTCCGATCCGATCACAGGTGGTTGATCCCATGCCCCACTCCCGCGCCCTGAGGAACAGATTCGTCGACGCGCCCGGCTCGCTGGGCGAGAAGCTCCGCATCGCCCGCTGGGAGCGGCTGCGGCGCTGCTTCCCCGGCATCGAGGGCATGCGCGTCGTGGACCTGGGCGGTACGGCCGAGATGTGGCTGCGCGCACCGGTGCGCGCCAAGCACGTCCACCTGATCAACCTGGAGGAGCATCCCGCCGAACTGCCCGACTGGATCACCGCGGAGGTCGCCGACGTCACCGATCCGGCGGTCGCCGCGGAACTCGCCGGCCACGGCGGCTACGACCTGGTGTTCTCCAACTCGACCATCGAGCACGTGGGCGGCCACAGCCAGCGGCGGAAGTTCGTCTCGGCCGTCGAGCGGCTGGCGCCGCTGCACTGGATCCAGACGCCGTACCGCTACTTCCCCGTGGAGCCGCACTTCGTCGCGCCCGGCTTCCAGTTCCTGCCCCTCGGCGCCAGGGCGCGTCTGGTGCGGCACTGGCCGCTCGTCCACAGCCGCCCGGACAGCCCGGAGTCGGCGATGGACGCCGTGATCAACATCGAGCTGCTGACCCGCACCGAGATGCGCTACCTGTTCCCGGGGTCCGTGATCCTGAGCGAACGCATGCTCGGCGCGACGAAGTCGCTCATCGCCGTGCGGACCGGGAACCCGCGCTGAACCGGCGTGGGCCGGACCCCGGCAGCCGGCTCACGGCCCCGGCGTGGCGCGCAGGGCGCCCCGCCGGGCCAGGGCCGCGGCGGCCGCCCGGCTCGCCGGGCGGCCCAGCGCGGCACGCGACGCCTCCCGGAGCAGGACCGCGGCACGGAAGGCGGCCGTGGCGAGGGGGCCGTGCCGGCGCCGGTACAGCCGGACGCGGTTGAGGGTGAGCAGGGTCCAGAGGCGGGGCGAGACCTGGGAGTCGCCCCCCAGGTGAACGGCCTCGGCCGTCGGCTCCAGCCGTGTGGCGTAGCCCAGGTCCCGTGCGCGCAGGCAGTACTCGGTCTCCTCCGAGTAGAGGAAGAAGGACTCGTCCCACGGCCCGCACACCGCCAGGCAGTCCCCCGAGACCGCCATGAGCGCGCCGGTGGCCCAGTCCGCGCGGGTGGGCCGCCGGTACGCGGCGGGGTCGGTGACGAGTTCGCTCAGGGCCGGGAAGCGCCCGGCCCGGGTGTTGCCGATCAGGGCCTCGCCGAGCGCCCGGAGCACGGTGGACTCGCGGCGCAGCGAGCGGTGGGGCGTTTCCCGTCCCTCCTCGTACAGCAGGGGCACGGCGATCCCGACTCCGGCCCGGAGGCTGTCGACGAGGCGTTTGGCGCAGCCCTGCCGCATGCGGATGTCGGGGTTGCAGATGAGCACGGCGCCGTACTCACCGGCCGCGTTCAGCGCGGCGTTGATCCCCGCCGCGTACCCGGCGTTGCGGCCGGTCTGGACGAGGGTGGCGCCGGGGGCGAGGGTCCGCAGTACCTCGACGGTGTCGTCGGCGGAGTCGTTGTCGGCGACGACGAGGTGCCAGTCGAGGCCGGCCATGCCGTCGGGCAGTGCGGCGAGGAACCCGGGGAGCACCGGGGCGCTGTTCCAGGTGACGACGATGACGGCGACGGCGCTCATCGGGACTCCACGAGTCGGGGGAGCTGGGCTCCGGGCGTCTGGGTTGCTTCGGGCGTCCTGCCCGGGCCGGGGCGGGCGGCCGCCTCGCGGCGCACGAAGCCGAGGTAGCTGCCGCCCGCGCCCAGGGTCAGGAAGAACATGCCCGCGTACATGGGGAAGCTGAGCGCGTCGAACGTGGCGCTGATGACCAGGGCGACCAGGGCCGAGGCGAGGAAGGCCTGCCCGAGCTCCCGGTCCGACTCGGTGCGGGCGAGCCGGCGGACTGCGCCCCCGGTGTGGATTCCGGTGACGAACAGGGCCAGCAGCGCGATCAGCCCCACCACGCCCATCTCGGCCAGGGTCAGCATGTACTGGTTGTCGGTGAAGAAGTACAGGTCGGGGGTGAAGGTGCCGAACCCGCGGCCGAACCAGGGGCGTTCGCTGAGGTAGGGCACGATCGCGCTGTACTTCACGGTGCGTGCCTGGGTGCTGCTGTCGGAGTTGGAGAGGAAGCTGGCGAACAGGCCCGTGATGGTGCCGATCAGGCCCGGGATGATCACCTTGAAGCCGGCGACCGAGCCGAGGATCAGGCCGATCGCGGCCCAGCGCCGCTGCGGCTTCCAGCGCGGCACCATCACCAGGATGACAATGAACGCGCCGATGATCGACGTCCGGGACACGGTCAGCGGCAGAGCACCCGCCATGACCGCCACCGGGCCCCAGCGCCGCAGCGCGCCGGCGTGCCGGCGCACCGGGTCGAAGGCCTGGTGGACGGCGAAGGGCACCAGGATGGCCAGCATCCCCCCGAACTCCAGCGGGTGGGCCGTGGTGGACCGCGGCCGGGTGAACGAGCCGCGGTCCATGGTGCTGATCCCGGCGCTGCTCGACTGCAGGCCGGGGATGTGGATCGAGTCGGCGATGTTGGTCGCGGCGAAGAAGTCGTAGTAGCCGATCAGGGCGACCACCGTGCCCAGGACGACGAGCCGGCGCATCAGGGTCTCCAGCCGGCTGCGTTCCTGGATGCCGGCGGACGCCAGCACCACCAGCGCCGCCCACACCCCGAGCCCGATGAGGCCGCGGTCGGCTCCGAGGACCTCCTTGTGCGAGCTGCCGCGCGTCGCGTCGGCGACGTACGACAGCAGCACCGCCGCGGCGAGCACGCACATCGTCAGGCGCGGCAGCCTGGTGCCCTCGGCCGGACGGATCCGGCCGCCCAGCCAGGTCGCGAGGTACCACAGGAGCCCCAGCAGGGCGAAGACGTTGGCCGGGGTGCCGACGCCGCCGAGCGCGGGCAGGGTGAGGTTCGACGGGACGAAGAAGGCCAGCACCAGGTATCCGGTGAGGATCGTCACGGCGTCCAGTCTGCGCACCAGCAGACCTCTTGGCGCCCGCTCGGAGGGCCGGAGGCGGTGGCGCCGGGGGACGTACCCGGCGCGGGCGCGTCCGCGCCGGCGGACCACCGCGACGCCCTCGGCCAGGATGGACAGCAGGAACGCGCCGACCGTTCCCACGATGACGACCGCCGCGATGTCCTGGTACCTGGCCTTCGACTCCGGGACGGGTTTCTGCGGCAGGACCACCGGAGCGGCCTGCACGGCGTACACCGTCGGCACCTTGGAGCCGGCCTGCAGGGCCTTCAGCTGCTCCCCGGTGAAGTTGGTGAGGGTGGTGGTCTCCCTGAGCACCTTGGCGCGGTCGGTTCCGGTGACGCTCAGGGTGAGCAGCGGGCTGTCGGCGTCCGACGCGAAACCGGCGGTGTACGGATCCGTGACGCCGCGCGAGCGCAACTCCTTGGCGGAGTCGCCCGACTGGAGCGTCCTGATCAGCACGTCGGCCGTGACGACCAGCGAACCGCCCGCGTTCGAGATGGGGTTGCCGAAGGTCGGCGCCAGGTTGGCGACCGCCCTGGAGTCGAGGAGCGTGACGGAGCTCTGCGACTCGTAGGACACCGGGATGGTGCGGTGCAGGTATCCGCCCGCCAGGAGACTGAGCAGGGTGAGGGGCACCATGAAGTACCAGCGCCTGCACATGATGGCCCAGAGGTCTGCGAGGCTCATGAGAACTCCCTTTCGGTGGCGGGCCGCCCTGGCGCCTGCGAGGATCGGTGCCGACGGAAGGAATCCCTGTGTCGCCTCGTGACGTCGCCGAAGCGCTTCTCCGCCGCTGGTACGTGCTGCTGCTCGTGTTCCTGCTGACGGCCGCCGGAGCCTACCGCGTGGTGAATCCCGTGCCTCAGTACGTGAGTTCGGCGGTGATCGTCCTCAAGCCGCCCGCGACCGGAAGCCAGCCGAACCAGCTGACGAACCTGCAGCCGCCCCTCGCCGCCCTTTCGTACGGGGTCATCCAGCAGCTCGAGTCGCCGGACGGGCGCAAGGAGCTGGACGCCGCCGGCGTGCACGGCGCGTACCAGCTCATCCCGCGCAACAGCGGCACCAGCGCGACACCGCAGTACCTGATCCCCTCGATGCAGGTGCAGGCGCGGCGGAGCGACCCCGCGGCGGCCGACACGGCCGTCCGCCGGATCATCGACGTCTACTCCAGGCACGTGGCGGCCACGCAGTCGGCGGAGGGCGTCGCGGACAAGGCGCTGATCACGGCCTCCGTCCTGGTCGCCCCCGGCGCCACGCCGGTGCAGGGCGACAAGGCCCGCGCACTGGCGGGAACGGCGCTGCTGGGTGCGTTCGCCGGGGTCCTCGGCGCGCTGTGGTGCGACCGGTACGCGCCGCGGCGCGGGAAGAGGAGGGCGGCCTCCCCGGACCCGCTCCGCCGCACCGACGGTGTTCCCGCGGCGGGTTGAGCTCTCGGGCATCAGATACCGCGGCGCTTCCAGGACTCCCACCACAGCCATTCCCGGCCGCGCTCGGCCACGGCCGACCACACCAGGGGCTGGAGGTACGGCATCGCCTTCGGGCCGATCCGCCGTCTGAGCCGCAGCGCCCGGTACTCCGGGAGCTTGGTGTACTCCGGCAGGCACTCCCCCGCGAAGGCGACGCACTCGTCGACCGGAACGGTCTTCGTGCGCCCCCGGTCGTACGCGCGGTAGGCCCGGCGCAGCGCGAAGCGGGCGAGGCGGGTGTGGACCTGGTCGGCGAGGCGGTCGGCGTGGGGCAGCCGGCCGGCGCACTTGGCGAGCACCGAGTCGAAGGCCACGAGGCGCTGGCGCAGGTCGTCGAGCTGACCGCCGAAGTCGGTGGTGGACATGTTGTTGCCGTGCACCCGGTAGAAGGCCTGGTCGGCCCCGCGTACGTAGCCGACGTCGGCGTGCGCGGCGAGCCGCATCCACATCTCGATGTCGCCGGCGTGCGGCAGGGCCGGGTCGTAGCCGCCGACCTCGCGCTGCAGGCTGGTGCGGACGACGACCTCCGGCGAGGTGATGCAGCCGGTGCCCTCGCGGAAGCGCCGCTCCAGCCACCACTGCCCGGGGTAGACGACCGAGCCGGTGCCGCGGGTACGGGCCGGCGGCAGCGGTCCGCCGTGCCGGAAGCGCAGCGGGCGTCCGTAGGCGAACCCCGCCTCGGGGTGGGCGTCCAGCAGGGCGGCGGCCCGGACCAGGGCGCCCGGGACCAGCCGGTCGTCGGCGGAGAGCAGGGCGGAGTAGTCGCCGTCGGCCCATTCCAGCAGGCCCTCGTTGTAGGTGGCGATGTGGCCCTTGTTGGTCTCGTGGACGCGGACCTCGATCCGCGGGTCGGAGGCGGCCAGCTTGTGCGCGATCTCCGCCGAGTCGTCGGGCGAGGCGTCGTCGATGATCAGGACCCGGACGTCGACGCCGTCCTGCTCGTCAAGGACGCTGCTCACGCAGTCGGCGAGGAAGTGGCCGTACTTGTAGCAGGGGATCACAACACTGACGCTGCTCATCGGTGGGTAATGCCAATCCCCGGCGGGGGGGCCCCGCGGGGGGGGGGGGGGGGCCCCGGGGGGGGGGGGGGGGGGGGTTTTTTTTGTGTGGTGCGGGCTGTGGGGGTGGGGGGGCGCGGTGGGCGTGATCGCCT